>JBAVZU010000024.1:0-38872 GCA_049588915.1 Candidatus Sulfotelmatobacter sp. | reverse complement strand
CTCCTGCAATGTTCCGCATCTACGATTAAGCAGGAGATCATCGCCATGGGTGCAGCGCGCGTTTCGAAGTCGCTACCCTTGCAGGTAGCCGCAGTCTGCTTTCGCAGGCAGGGCACAGCGGTCGAGTTCCTGCTCGTAAACACCAACGGCGGAAACAAGTGGACTTTCCCGAAGGGCTCACCGGAGGCACGCCTCTCGCACAGTCAGGCCGCCGAGCGGGAAGCTGCGGAGGAAGCCGGCGCCCTGGGCACCATCGAACCGCGTCACTTCCATCTTTATATCCATTCGAAGGGCGTTTTTTGGCAGCCGGGCGGAGTCCAGGAATTTGTCGTAAAGGCCTTTCTGATGGAAGTGCACGAGATGCGGCGCCCCGATGAACTCCTGCGTAATCCCACCTGGTTCAGCCCGGAAGATGCCCGCTGGCGTTTGGCCAAGGGCCGAGAGGTCAAGTACAAGCACGAACTGGAAGCCGTGATCGATCGCGCTCTGGAGCGCATTCAATTTCACGGCGAGTTGTGGGGCCGCTATCCGAACAGTCGCAACGGCCGCGCAGTGGTTCAATCCTGATTCACATTGTGGACAATTGAGAAGGCTGCCATCGTGAAGAAGTGGGGTCCTCGCGGCAGGGAAGACTTCCAACGAAGGATATGCATTGTCCGGCTGATAGCGCCCTTGGAATAACAGCAGGATGAAACGGCAGTCTGTGCTCAAAACCGGAGGTCGCGACTCTGCACTGGAATGTGAGACGATGAATGTAGTCCCATGATTCAGCTTTCTGCCGCCGGAAAACGTTTTGGCCACAAACTACTTTTTGAAAACACCGACTGGCTGATCACGCCCCGCGACCGCGTCGGCCTGGTGGGCGCCAATGGTACCGGCAAATCGACCCTGATGAAGATTTTGGCCGGGCTTGACACCCTCGATTACGGATCGCTGAGCGTTGCCAAAGGCACAACCGCCGGATATCTGCCGCAGGATGGTCTCGCGCTTTCCGGACGCACCGTGTTTGCCGAATGCATGGCGGTATTTACCGAACTGCACGCCATGGAGCGGGAGCTGGAGAAGCTCACTCATCAAATTTCAGAGCTCGATCACACCAGCGCGGAATATGCCGAAGTCGCCGATCGGTATCACAGTTTGGAGCACGAATTCCGCACGCGTGATGGTTATTCGATTGAAGCCGAAGTAGGGCGCGTTTTGATGGGTCTGGGATTTCGAAAAGAAGACTGGGATCGCCAGACCGACGAATTTTCCGGCGGATGGCAGATGCGGCTGGCGCTCGCTAAACTGCTGCTGCAGAAACCTAATTTGTTGCTGCTGGATGAGCCCACCAACCATCTCGATCTGGAAGCCCGCAACTGGCTGGAAGAGTACCTGCACGATTATCCGCATGCCTTCGTGCTGATTTCGCACGACCGTTATTTTCTGGACGTGACAGTCAACAAGATCGCGGAAATCTGGAACAAGCGCTTCTGGTTCTACACGGGCAGCTATGACAAATTTCTGACGCAGAAAACGCAGCGTAACGAGCAGTTGCAGGCGGCGTATCGAAACCAGCGTGACCGCATCGAGCAACTGGAAGTATTTATCAACCGCTTTCGCTACCAGGCCACCAAGGCCAAGCAGGTGCAGAGCAGAATTAAGGAACTGGAAAAGATCGAGCGGATCGAGGTTCCACCGGAAGAAAAGACGATTCACTTCTCGTTTCCGCAACCCAAGCCGAGCGGCCGAATCGTCGCCGAATTCGAAGGCATCGCCAAGACTTATCCCGGAAAAAACTCCACAGCAGCGAATAACGGTGAGAAGGAGGTTTTCCGCGATGTGAACTTCATGATCGAAAAGGGCGACCGCATCGCACTGGTCGGCATCAACGGAGCGGGCAAATCTACGTTGATCAAGCTGCTTGCGGGGGCGGAACTGCCCACACAGGGCGAATTCAAACTTGGCCATAACGTCGAGGCTGATTACTTCGCGCAGGATCAATACAAGGAACTCGATCCGGCTGCGCGCATGATTGACGACCTCGGGGCGGCGTCGCCGCGGTCCACTCAGACTGAACTTCGAGGCCTTCTAGGCTGTTTTCTGTTTTCCGAAGACGACGTGTTCAAGAAGATCGGCGTGCTTTCAGGCGGGGAGCGCGGCCGCTATGCGTTGCTTCGTCTGCTTCTCCATCCCGCAAATTTCCTGCTGCTCGACGAACCTACGAACCATCTGGATCTTCGCGCGAAGGACGTTCTGCTGGAAGCGCTTATGGATTACACCGGCACCGTTGTCTTCGTATCGCACGACCGTTACTTCATCGATAAGCTGGCGACGCGAGTATTTGAAATCGGGGACGGCAGGGTCGAAGTCTATCCTGGCAACTACGAAGATTATTTGTGGCGTAAACAAGGCGGCAGCGCGAAGCAGGATGAGACCATCCGTCAAGAGCTGGCATCTGGAGAGCGAAAGTCTACCGACCTGAAGTCTGCGGAAGCTTCGCCGCTCGCACCAGCAAACGGCAATCATGCTGAGATTAAGACTGCGCCTGATGGGGCAAAAGCAAAGCGTCTGAATCCGATCAAGCGCAAAAAAATAGAAGATCGAATCCGTGAACTGGAAGCCGAGATCAGCCGCGCGGAGGATGCGATTGCGGAGTGCGAAACGGCGCTGCAGAATTTCGTCAGCGCGGAAGACAGCCAGAATCAGGCTGAAAGCCTGAACCGGCAAAAATCGGCGCACGCAGCGTACCTTACGGAGTGGGAGGAACTCAGCCAGTCGCTACAGAAGGCCGACTGAGCGCCTGTTCTGGCGCATTCGTACACTCTCTTCCGTAATCTCGGAAGATTACTTACCGGTATGCGATAGTCAGAATGGCCGAAGGACACGAACCCTCCAAGAGGCCCAAGATTCCAGATCAGCTGCATTGGTCGGCGCCACGCGCCGCACGCAGAGAATTAAGGAAGGTCGCATGAATCAGTCTGCAGATAATTCGGGCGTGAGGTCGACTTCGCCAGCCTCCAATCCCAACTCTTACAACCCAGTCAAAACCACCTCCGCTCCCGTTGAGCAGGCCACGATCGGGCGATCTCTGGTGATCAAGGGCGAAATTACAGGCACCGAAGCGCTTTATATTGATGGGCGGATCGAGGGCAAAATTACGCTCACCGATAATCGCGTCACGATCGGCCGCAATGGCACCGTACAAGCCGACATCAGCGCCCGCGAAGTTGTGGTGATGGGCAAAGTGACCGGCAACATCGAATGCACCGACCGCGTGGACATCCGCAGTGAAGGCATAGTGAACGGCAATGTCACCACCGAGCGCGTGAGCGTGGAAGACGGCGCGATCATGAAGGGTGGGATCGAAGTACGGAGCGGCCAACAAAAACAAAAGAACCCGGCGCAGCATCAGGCTAAGGCAGCAGAAGCGCCGAAGGTCTCTGTTGCCGAGCCGCCGAAGCCTGTGGGAGCAACCGCCGGGGCATAAGAGTCGGCAAGTCTTTGGTTATAAGAAAAGGGCACGCTTTGCGCGCGCCCTTTTTCTTTGGGTGATCGATCCAGCACTTCTTCCCGAGAGCTGCTAAGTCTCACTTCTGCTTGGGTTGAAAGTCGAGCGACGCGGAGTTCATGCAGTAACGCAGCCCGGTCGGCGCGGGTCCGTCTTCGAAGACGTGGCCCAGATGAGCACCGCACTTACCGCAACGGGCTTCGGTCCGAACCATTCCGTAGCTGCGATCTTTGTGTTCCTCGACCTTCCCTTCTTCTGCCGGTTTGAAGAAACTTGGCCAGCCCGTTCCGGAGTCGAACTTGGTAGAGGAGTCGAATAAGGGCTCCCCGCAGCAGACGCAGTGGTACATTCCGGCGTCCTTGGTTTTCCAATACTTGCCGCTAAAGGCAGGCTCGGTTCCCGCTTCACGGGTCACATGGTATTGCTCCGGCGTGAGTTTTTGCTTCCAATCTGACTCGGTTTTCGCGATCTTTTCTGCCATAAGTCTTTATCCCTCAATATCTCTTAGAGAATGCACGCCTTGTAGCTACTGGTCATTAGATGTGGGTTGGCTGGAAAAGTGGCGGTCATAGTTGGTCGATTGTTGTTTGTCCGGAAGTTTCCACAGCTTCGCATGTGACATCTGACCTTGTTCGAAACACGATTGATGGCCAAAATGATTGAAATGTCTGCGAGTCCCCGGCCCGGTAGCCCTTCAAGGGCGCCGGGCCTAATTTATGGTCAATCTCCGATTTTTTCTCCTATCCGGCGGTATTTGCCTCTGAAAAACAAAAGCGGCTCGCCTTCGCGGACCACAACGTCTTCGACTTCGGCAATGAAGATCGTATGGTCACCGGCGTCCTGGACCGACTTCAGTCTGCATTCCAGATAGGCCAGCGCACCGTGCAGAATTGGAGTTCCTTGCGGCGTGCGGTCAAAGTGAGCGCCTGCCTCCGCTTCGGCATGCTCGTGCGAGACTGCCTTCTGTGCGTAGTATTCAGAAATCCTGCGCTGATCTTCCGCCAAGATGTTGATCCCGAAACGTTTTTTGGCGTGCAGGTGAGCGTGGGTGCGGGCCGTGTGGTCCACGCACACCAGCAACAGTAAAGGATCCAAGGAGACGGACGCGACTGCGTTCGCCGTCATACCATGAATGTCGCCGTCTAGGTCGACCGTAATAATGGTCACACCGGTGGCAAAGGCCCCCATCGCTCTTCGAAATTCGGCCGGACTGAGGCTCATGGTACGCGGCGAAGCTCCTGTGCGACTGCTTACATTAGCATGCTAGTGACCAGCCAGGGTCAATGAGCGGAATCGCCTGGTTACATCAACTTATGTATGCGTCCTGTCATGCCCAAAAACAGCTTGACATATATCTGTTCATGATGTATCAACTACTGATATATGGTGGAAGCAGAAATTCCCGATTCTGTTCGCGAGTTGCTACCTCTTACGCCAGCAGTGTTCTACATCCTCTTTGCGCTCGTGGAAGGCGAAAAACACGGCTACGCGATCATGAAGGAAGTAGAAATCGTTTCCGGCGGACAATTCACCATGGGACCGGGGACGCTTTACACAACCATACAGCGCTTGCTGCAAGGCGCTCTTATTGAGGAGACTTCGACCTCATCGGACTCGGAACGGCGACGCCGCTATTATCGGCTGTCCCGTAGCGGTCGTCAGGTATTCGAAGCCGAGTTGAATCGTATGGAGTCGCTAGTGCGCTCCGCCCAGCGCAGAAAGTTGGTGCCCCGTGGCGCACGTTAAGGGCAGCTCCGCCTCCGCCGTTCTTGAAGTCAGCCACAAGGTTTACGCGAGGTCCCTTGTCCTGTATCCCAGCGAGCTTCGCCGCGATTTCGGCGCTGAGATGGTCGAAGTCTTCGATGAACAGGTCTCAGACGCATATTCCCGAAGCGGCTTTCCCGGTTTCCTTTGTGTCTGGTTCAGCGCGATTCGGGAGTTCGTCACTGTCGCTTTCCCCAGTCGGCTCGCCGACCGCGCGGTTCCGATCGTTGCTGTGACGGCGGCATTCGCAGTAATGATGTGGTTTGCGGGGTACATAGGGTACGTGATGGAAACAGCGTGTCCAGGCTGTGGTCACTAATTTTAATCTCGGCCTTACAAGTCCATGGAGGTTCCTATGAAGGGATATGTTTGTCTGTTTCTGCTGTTGGTTGGCACGGCGCTTTTCGCGCAATCGAAGGCGACGCCGGAAGAAAGCGCTGTACTACAGTTGCAGCGGCAATGGTTAGAAGCTTCTCAGAAGGGCAACGACGAGGCATTGCGTCGGATCATTGACGACAGCTTCGTCGGCAGCACGCCCGACAATACAATCATCAACAAGCAAAGCCTGTTTCCGCCCAGCGGCAGCGAGCCCATGTTCACTAACACGCACTTCGTGAGCCTTAACGCAAAAGTTATCGGTAACACTGCAGTCGTATTTGGAGGAATGATCACCACTGGCGACCGGACAGCTTTGCGCTGTGCCATGGTCTACGCGAAACGAGCAGGGACGTGGAAGATGATCGCCGCACAACTGGTGCCGGTGTCAGAAACAAAGGATGCGGGAGAATAGTAAGCCCTGGCGTGTCCCCGTTAATTCCAAAGAAAGGACCGGGGATGTCTCCTGAACTCCGCTAACTGGTGAAACATCCCGGTTACACGCACTGATCCGGTAGCACCGTTCCCGCAACTATGGCTTTGCATCGATCGAATTGCCGAAATCAAAATACTCGCGCCAAGAGGCAATCCTGCCGCCGACCAAGTCGACGATGATTGCATCGTGCGTGACAGCCCGCGCTCCATCTCTTCGCCGAGTCACATCCCAGTCCCACTCGATGGCTGCCTTGGCGCCGTCAGTCGAAATGAAGACATTCTTTACCGTGACTCGCAAATCGCGGAATTGCTTGAAATAACCGGCCATCGCTGTTTGCATTTCCTCAACGGGCACATGCCCTCCCGGCGAAATCAATTCCCCGCTTGGAAGCCAGTCAGGGGCGGCAATTCCAAAATCATGCTTCTCCCACGCTTGTACCTGCCGGTCCACGAGTTCCCTGACCTTCACCGGGTTATCGTTTTTAGCAGGATCGTGTTGCGCAACCTGCGGTTGGTTCGAGTTACCGATTAGTTTGCAGGAGGCCTGGGCAGCCGCTTCTTTCATGGCAATAACCCCTAGTAGCAGCAAGGTCAGTAAAACGTGTTGAGTCATCGATTTGTTCCGTTTCCGCAAGGATTGTGAGCACTATGGGAACACATTGCGCCGCGGGGTGGGAAACGTGGCCCGGCCTGCCAACCGTTCGCCTTCGGTCGAACCCAGGACAGTGGAAACGGTAAAAACCTGTGCCGTCCCTCACCCCGAGACTAAGGGAAAGCTTAGACCCGCCAATAGCTGAGTTCAAGAGCCTCAAAGCTGAGCACGAGTGCCGCATACCTGTTGTAACATCGCGATAGCACTCATTGGTCCCCATGCCCGAGCCGGTGGTTAGTGTTTGCGGACGGGCGGCCTGTATTGACTGACGGCGACCACTGGCCACCCCCTGTTGTATGATTCAGTGCATCAATAGCCCTCGCATCCTATTATCGTGAATCAAACCGCCATCAGAACGGCTCCGCCTGAACCACGCTTATCGTTTGAAGCGAAACTGGATGATCTCCGCACCGGCGAGCCCATCTCGCGTGATCTGGCGCTTGAACTCATATGCTGCCATGACAACGTACTTCCACCGTTGATGGCCGCCGCCCGGGCCGAAAAGGCAAGGTTCAAACCAGATTTCATCACTTACTCACGCAAGGTCTTCCTTCCGCTGACGAATCTCTGCCGCGACTATTGTGGATACTGCACCTTCCGCCGGGATCCAGGAGATGCCGGTGCGCATACCATGACGCCGGAAGAAGTTCTTGCAGTTGCCCGAACGGGTGAAAAGATGGGCTGCACGGAGGCGCTCTTCAGCCTCGGCGACAAGCCAGAACTTCTTTTTCCCGAGATGCGCGAGACGCTCCGCCGTCTCGGCTATAAATCCACGCTGCACTATCTGGAAGCGATGTGCAAACTCGTCCTGCGCGAGACAAGCCTTTTGCCGCACCCGAATCCCGGCTTGCTCAGTGCAGAATGGATCTCCCGTCTTGCTTCGGTCTCGCCCAGCATGGGGCTCATGCTCGAAAGCACGAGTGGAGCATTGCTCGCTCCCGGCGCGGCGCACGACAACGCGCCCGACAAAGTCCCGGCCAAACGCCTGCGCACGATCGAAGAAGCCGGAAAGCAACAGGTTCCTTTTACTACGGGTCTGCTCATCGGCATCGGCGAAAGTGCCGAAAACCGAGTTGAGACGCTGCTGGCGATTCGCGAGTTACACGATCGATATGGCCACATTCAGGAAGTGATTGTGCAGAATTTCCGCGCGAAGCCAAATATCCCCATGGCTCATGTGCCGGAGCCCGCTCGGGGAGAGATGCTGCGCACTGTGGCTGTAGCGCGCCTGATTATGCCTAACGTGAACATTCAGGCGCCTCCTAATCTCAATGCGCCTTGTTATGAGGAATTGCTGGACGCCGGCATCAACGATTGGGGAGGGATTTCCCCATTGACTCCGGATTACATTAATCCCGAAAAACCGTGGCCTCACCTCGAGCAACTGCGGCTGCGCACGGAGAGTAAAGGCTTTCAGCTACGGCAGCGCTTGCCGGTATACCCTGAGTTCCTGCCAAGGCTCATGTCGAAGAGTGGATTGCTTGCTGAAAAACTTGAAGCTGCCCGCAATCATGAAGGCCTTTCCAGAGAAACGAGAGCCGCATGATCTGTGTGCTCACCGGCGGCACGGGAGGCGCAAAGTTTGTCGACGGCCTGCAGCAAGTGATTCCCCAGGAAGAGATCACTTTGATCGTCAATACGGGCGACGATTTGCTGTGGTGGGGGCTTTACGTCTCTCCGGACATTGATTCCATCACTTACGTTCTCTCCGGACTTCTTAGCCCCGAACGTGGCTGGGGCGTGAAAGGCGACACTTTTCTCTGCCTGCAAGCCATGGGACAACTGGGCGAGCCGACGTGGTTCCACACTGGAGATCGAGACCTTGCGCTGCATCTGCTGCGTTCGCGATTATTGGCGGGGGGCGAAACTCTGTCCGAAGCCACGTCGACCGTTTGCGCTAAGTTGGGCGTGAAGGCGCAAGTTCTGCCCATGAGCGATTCGCGCGTCGAGACTCGGGTGGATACACCTTCGGGCGAGTTGAGTTTCGAAGAATACTTTGTTCAACGCTGGTACCAGGATCCTGTCAATTCGGTGCGCTTCGCCGGGGCTTCCAATGCGGAACCCGCGCCCGGAGTCATCGAAGCGATTCTCTCGGCGGATGCGGTACTGATCGCGCCTAGCAATCCCATCACGAGCATCGGCCCGATCCTTGCCGTGCCCGGAATTCGAGACGCGCTCACTCGGGCCCGCGGCAAAATCGCCGCTATCAGCCCGATCGTGGGCAACACGGCGGTTGCCGGACCTGCCGGCATTCTGATGGCTGCCCAGGGATTACCGTGCTCGATTGCGGGAGTGGCCAGGGCTTACGAAGATTTTCTCGATCTACTCATTTGCGACGATCGCGACCAGCTCGATGCAAAGGTTCTCCGCGAAAGTGGTTTGCAAGTGCAGTGTGCCCCGACTATCATGCGCAGTGCGGAAGACGAAGCCGCTCTCGCGAGAAACGTTCTATCCTTCACGATAAGCAGGTCCTTTAACGAGGAAGCAGTCTTTGGCGAGACAGCGGCTCAGGCTGCGACCGATCAATCGTGATTCTCATCCCCGTCAAGAATCTATCGTCGGCCAAGCAGCGGCTTGCCGCCGTGCTTGATCAGCAGGCGCGAACCGAATTGGCGCATGCCATGCTGCATGACGTTGTGGCGGCAATCGCCGCATGGCCTGGCCGACCGGCATGCGCTTTGGTCACAGGCGATCCGTTCGCCCTCGATCTTGCGCGACAATATGATTTCGAAATTATCCCGGATCCCTCGAATCCCGGCGAGACCGGCGCTATTGAGATGGCCACGCGGCTGTGCGTCTCGCGCGGTATCGAAAGCACGCTCGTGATCCCCGCAGATATCCCGTTAATTCAGGCCGACGAGATGGAACAGATTTTGGCGAATGCTCCCGCCGAAGGCTCGGTTCTTGCACCCGCCGCGGATGGGCGTGGAACCAACGCTGCCTTCCGGCGCCCCGCAGATCTATTCCCGCTTCGCTTCGGAAACGACAGTTTCAAACCCCACCTCGCAACCGCAAAGGCCACGGGCAAACCGTGCGTCGTTCTGCAACTTCCAAACCTTGCGGTTGATGTGGACAATCCCGAAGACCTGCTACAGGTTCTCGGGCGGCCTGGCGAAACCCGCACCCAACATCTGCTGCGGCAGTGGACACGTGGCGGAATCCTTCCCTCAGCGAGAAGTGAAGGCGCATGAGCAAGCCACGAAATCTTGCCGCAAAACGCTCTGCGCGCCACGGCCGGAATGAAGCTCTACCAGGGCAGCCTACCGAGGTTCGTCTCATCCCGATTTCGCTCGCCAGCGAGATAGGGCCCGGCGATTCGCTGGCGGAAGAATTCTTGCAATCGATGCATCAAAGCAGGCAGACATTTGAAGCTGGCGATATTCTGGTCGTTAAACACAAGATTGTTTCCAAGTCCGAGGGACGGATCGTTGACCTTGCAACCATTAAAGCTTCTCCGAAATCCACGGCCTGGGCGAAGAAGTATAAGCTCGATCCCCGCGTCATCGAGCTCGCGATAAGCGAGAGCCGCGCCACCATCCGACAGAAGAACGGGGTGCTGATTACCGAGACGCGTCACGGCTTCATCTGCGCCAACAGCGGGGTGGATGTCTCCAACGTCGATGGCGGCCGCCACGCGCTGCTTCTTCCCGCCGACCCTGACCGTTCGGCTGGTAAACTGCATCGCGAACTAAAGAAAAGTACAGGCTTCACCATCCCTGTTCTGATCACCGATACGTTCGGGCGCCCCTGGCGCGAAGGCTTGGTGGATGTCTGCATCGGCATCGCGGGCATGAAACCTCTGCGGGATGACCGCGGCCGGCACGACCCGCACGGTTACATCTTGCACGCGAGCCTGGAAGCGGTAGCAGACGAGCTCGCTGCTGCCGCCGGGCTGGTTTGTGGAAAACTCAATCGGACGCCGGCCTGCATCGTCCGAGGATTCTCGCACGAAACAGCGAGAGGACGCGCGCGCGATCTGCTCCGCCCCGCAGCCAACGACTTGTTCCGGTGAGGCCTCGCCAAAGGTTCCTGGAAGTAGTAATTTGGAGTCTTGGTTCGGAGGTTTTTGTGCCTCGCCTTCTTTCACCATCGGAACTCGAAGACTTTCCCTCGCTTGATTGGTACGATGCCGTGCCGCGAGTGTCGAACAGCGTTCGTTCGTCACTGGAAAAAATTCTTGAAACTCAAAATGGTAATTCCATCTCGCAGGATGACGCCTTCGCGCTGGCGCGTGGCGAGGGGGACGATCTGCTGGGTCTGCTGGCGGCAGCCAATCTGTTGCGGGCCGAACTTGCGGGAAATCTCGTCACCTATGTGGTGAATCGGAACATCAACTTCACGAACATTTGTTTTGTGGGATGCAAATTCTGCGCCTTCAGCCGCGGCCCACGCGAGTCCGACACTTATTTTCTCAGCCCCGAAGAGGTGGGCCAGAAAGCCCGGGAGGCAGCGCAACTGGGCGCCACGGAAGTTTGCATTCAGGGCGGACTGCCGCATGGACTACCTCCGATGTACTATCGAGACATTTTGCGCGCAGTGAAGCGCGCCGTGCCTGGCATGCACATCCACGCCTTCTCGCCGATGGAGATTGTCTACGGCGTCGAACTGACCGGCATGCCACTGGCGGATTATCTTTCGATGCTGCGTGATAACGGCCTGGGCACGCTTCCCGGCACTGCTGCCGAAATTCTTGATGACGAGATCCGGCACATCCTTTCGGCCAACAAACTGACCACCGCGCAGTGGATTGAAGTGATTCGCACTGCCCACCGCTGCGGCATTCGCTCTACTTCGACGATGATGTACGGACATACGGAAACGCCGGAGCACTGGGTGCGGCAGATGCGACTGCTGCGCAATATTCAAGACGAGACCGGAGGATTTACCGAATTCGTCCCGCTTGGATTTGTTCACCAGAACACTCTGTTGTTTCATCAAGGTCTGGCCCGCAGCGGTCCTACGTTGGCTGAGCACCTGAAGGTGCATGCGCTGGCACGCATGTTGCTGGCTGGTTCCATCAACAACATTCAGGTTTCGTGGGTAAAGTTGAACCGGCGTCTTTCCCAGTTGTGTTTGCATGCGGGAGCCAACGACTACGGCGGCACGCTGATGGAAGAAAACATTTCGCGGGAAGCTGGCGCCACCGCAGGCCAATACACCAGCCCGGAGGACTTTCAGTCGTTGATTCTGGAAACCGGCCGTATTCCCGCGGAGCGCAATACTACCTACACGCGCATCAAAATAAAATTGCCAGTGGAACAGTTCACGGCGGAAGAAATGTTGGAGCCGGAATTTGCCTGATCCGCGCCCGATCGGCGTTCTGGGTGGAACCGGCCCCGCAGGCATGGGGCTTGCACTGCGATGGGCGCGTGCGGGAGAAGTTGTCATCATCGGGTCACGGGACGCAGCGCGGGCACAGCAGGCTGCGAACCAGATCAGGCAAAAAGTTGGGGAGCAGTCAAGAATTTCCGGCATGGAAAATTCCGCAGCATGTGCCGCCGCCGATATTCTCGTTCTCACCGTGCCGTTCGAAGGGCAGGCCACTCTGCTTAAACAGCTCACGCCTGCGATTCGCACCGGGAGCATTCTCATTGACGCTACTGTGGCGCTGGCGGCAGGAGTGGGCGGACGAGCTTCACGTACACTTGGCGTCTGGCAAGGCTCGTCGGCACAGCAAGCTGCGGAGCTTGTTCCGAAAGGAGTGAACGTGGCCGCGGCATTTCACAATTTGTCTGCTGATCTGTTGAATGGGGATGAAGCTCTCGACTGCGACGTTATTGTCTGCAGCGACGATGCCAATGCTCTTCAACTCACGCGGGCCCTCGCCGCGAAACTTTCCGGCGTGCGCGCGCTCGATGGGGGCAAGTTAGAGAACGCCCGCATCCTTGAGCAGATTACTGCGCTGCTCATCGGGCTGAATATCCGCCACAAAGGCCATGGCGGCATCCGCATCACGGGTTTGCCGTCGCATGCCTACGAATAGAATTTCCCGCGAGGAACTAAAGCCGAGTCTTGACGTCCCACTTGGAAAAGCGCGAAGCGAAAACTTTGACTTTCAAACTCCGAAATCCTAAAACGAATACTTCAACGAGAACTGAATCAACCGCGGCGTGCCTACAGTTGAGGTGATGGGCGCCGATCCTCCGCCAGTACTACCCACGATCGGCGACACCGAAGTCGCCGCCGGAAGCGCGAATGACGGATGATTAAAGAGGTTGAAGAAGTCCGTTCGAAAACGCAACTCTTGCCGCTCGCCGAGCCTGAAGGTTTTGCCAAGGGTGAAATCGACATTCTTCTGCGGTGGACCAATTATGCAGTTGCGCGGCGTGTTGCCGTAAACCGTCGCATCACTGCTTGTACCGTCGGAGAGGGTTGCCAGCGGATCTGGGGTATACGCTAAGGGATTGACCCAGTCAGCCAGCCGCGAGCGTATGCTGCCAGAGCTGGGAGCGTTCGCACAGCTGAAACCCGGAGTAAAAGTCGCGGTCGAAGATGGTGTGCTGGCCAAGGCGTAGGCAGTGCCTCCAGCGGGATCATAGATCGTAAAGGGCGCTCCCGACTGCAGGATCATCACCCCGCTCGCCTCCCATCCCCCAAATGCTCCTTTGGTGAAGCCGCTCGCATTCGCAAAGAACGGCAGTTGATACACGCCGCTGGTAACAAAACGTTGCCGCCGGTCGAAATCGGAGAGGCCACGCGAAGCCGCCGCATCCGTCTGGTTGTTGACGCGAGTGAGGAATGCCACCGACGCAGTGGAAACATCGTCAATGGATTTGGACCAGGTATAGGCACTTTGGAAGTACAGGCCCTTGCCGAAACGATGGGCCAAGGTGGCCTGCAGTGCGCTGTAGTGCGAGTCGGAGTTAGGAGCGAATTCCTCAAAATCTCCTGGAGCAATGCCGAGATAAGGCGCTCGGGCCGAGGCGTTCTCAACGGTTGAATCCACAATCGTGCACGACAGACCCTGCGCCTGCAGATTCGCGCAACCGGCTCCGGAAATGGTGACTGGAGTTTGTGGAGTAGCGAGCGTGGCTTGATCTGGATCGTAAGTGGAACGCAGACGCGTGCCTTTGGTACCGACGTAGCCAAGTTCCAAAAACCAGTCTCGCCCCAGTTCGTGCTGGATCGTGAAGTTCCATTGCTGCGTCGTACCAGCGACCCAATGCAGCGGCACCGCGAGTTGGATCAAACTGTTTACATTGCCGCTGAAAGCTGGAGAGCAAGCCTGAGGAGTTGGGAATGAGCAAGGAGTGGCAAATCCCTGCAGGACGGCGGCCGTGGGCACGTAAGTTTGAGTTGGATTGGCACCAAGTGCCGGGATGCCGTTGGGAAACGCCGCGCTATGCGCGAACAAGTTGGCCAGGCTGTCTGGTCCGGGATCAAAGCCCACGAGAAATGGGTAGGTGGGAGGAACGATGGCCAGATTGTCTACCGCTCCCAGATCCTCGCGAACGCTATAAATGCCATAGCCGCCGCGAATGGACGTGGTATGGTGTCCGCCTACATCATAAGCGAAACCGATGCGCGGCTCCCAGACCGTGGCGTATTCGTTGTTGAGTCCAGCTTGATTGAGTGTTCCAGAGATGCCCGAGAGACCGAATTTAGCGATGCACTTAGGGTAGACGTAGGGCTGGCCGGTTATGTTAGCAAGGCTGGGGTCTGTGTTGCCGGTGTGGCAGAGCCTGTCATAGGGCGCACCAAGAAGCTCATTTCGAAAACCCAGGTTCAAGGTAAGCGTCTTGCTGACGCGGTAATCATCCTGCGCAAACCACGAGTAACCTGGAATGCGGTAATCGTGGTTGCCCAGGCCACCGCCGCCTTCACCCAGGAGGGGAGCACCCGCCATGAAGCTCTGGAAGTCCGAGCCGAAACCAGTTGCACCGGAGATAAAGAAAATCAGTCCGTTGTCGGCGATTGGCAAGCTGCGGCGCATAGCAACGCGGTCAATCTCTCCGCCAAAGCGGAGTTGGTGAGGTCCGCGGGTCCAACTCACAGTGTCGACCCAAGTGTAGTTATTGGACAGAGCAGACTGCAATTGCGTTGGGTACGCGCCAAAGGCAAAGCTATCAAATTGAAACCGGTATATGTTGGGATCGCCCGCCTGCCCGTTTACTCCAGTTGCAGTGGGCAGGTTAATGCCCACCTCCGCATTGGTAATTGGTGGCTCATTATTCAGCTTGTCGCTGATGATGTTTACGCCGAAGCGGAATTCATTGATCAGACTATTGCTGAATATATGTGTATCGGTGATGCTGCCGAAGCGGCTATGCAGCGGAATGTCCAGGGGGAAATTCAGGTTGTTGGGACCGGGCTGGCCTCCAGTCTGGATCCCGTAGGAATCTGCACCGAAGGGCTGGAAAGTATCGGAGTTGGACCAGAAGAAGCGCTCTGACAAGCGGTCTTTGCCGTCGCGAAATTCACGGTCCCAGTTCGCTGTGAACTGATTGTCCGTGAACTTGCCGGGGTTGCTGAGGACCAGGGGTCCGGTATTGAGTTGCCCGTTTGTAAAGCCGGGCGTGCCAGGCACGGTGGGGAAGAGGTAGCCGGCGCCATCCGAGCCTGGTCCGAACTGCGTTCCCTTGGCTTGAAGCAGAGCCAGGGCAACCGGATCGATCGACGTAGCTGTGACTCCGCCGCAATTCGCGCCGCAAAAGAAAGTGTTGAGCAGAGTGGTCTCATCGCGCGACGTGGGTAAGACGGGAACGTTCGGGCTATTGATAAAGGTTCCCGGAGAGTCGCCGCTACGCTGCCGTGTGCCCTGAAGGTTGAAATAAAAGTATCCGAACTTCGCTTTAGGACCAATGGGGCCGCCGATGTCGCCACCGAAAATATTCTGCTTGATGACTACCTTGCCCAGGAAGTAATCGTCGGCATCGAGAGCCGTGTTCCGGAAGTATTCCCAGAGATCGCCGTGGAATTTGTTGCTGCCGCTCTTCAACGTGGCGTTAATATTGCCGCCCCCATTGCGCCCCTGTGTCGCGTCATAAAGGCTGGTGCTGACTTTGAATTCCTGAATCGCGTCCGGGCTGGGAAGCGGCGTATAGGTCAACTCGCCGAAGGCATAATCGGCCACCGTTATGCCATCGATCAAGTAGTTGTTGTTGTCTTCTCTGCCGCCGTTCACGTGCATGTAAACTGTGCCGCGTCCGAGCTGCGCGGCGCCATTCAAATCGGACGAAGCGCCTGCGGAGAGCGTCAGCAACTGCTGGAAGTTTCGCGTTGCGAGGGGTAGATCGGTGATCGTGTGCGCCCCCAGCGACTGCCCGGTTGTGGCGTCCGTCGTATTCACTTGTTCCACTTGGGACTGCACTTCCACAACTTCCTTCACGGAGCTCACTTTCAGGACCGCGGTCATTCGGGTCGTCTCCGTGATGCGCACAACAACTCCCGGATATTTCGTAGAGGGAAATCCGGTCGCATCCACTTCCACCGTGTAGGTGCCGACGGGCAACAGCGTGGCCGTGAACAAGCCGGAGGCGTCGGTATTCATCTCGCGAAGCACCTCGCCCGTAGCTTCGCTCCTGATGATCACCTTGGCATTCGCGATTACAGCTCCAGACGCGTCCTGCACGACGCCACCAATGGCACCGGTGGCTCCGCCTTGCGCAAACATTATTGCGGAGATGATCACGATGAAAAGAACAGCTGCCATGAACTTCCTTTGGGAACTCATCATGCCTCCAATTGCCGCGACTGTCGGTGGCTTACTCGCCACCGGAACGGCACATCGATGAACGGACGAAATGCAGTGAGGTAGTATGCCGATATATCACGATCCTCCGCCGATATTCAAGAAATACGTTTGGTTTTGGTGGTTTCGCTACGAGTGTCAGGAAGGAAGAGTTGAATGGGCGCGCATGGCGAGCTATCTCACGGGAAGGCGAAGACATGCTGCTCGAATGGCCCGAAGTGAGCTCGAAAACAGGGCTGCCGAATTTAGTCTTCCACCGCCTGAGCAGTCATCTCCGAGGGTTCGCCGCCGGCCAGGTTCTGGGCCACGATTAAGCGCCGCGCTTCCACGCGTATCTTCGGGAGTTGCAATCCGAACCAACAAGCGCCGGCCACGGACGCCAAGCCTCCGATGCCCACCGTCAACTGAGCGCCGAGGCGGTCGGCGAGTACGCCACCGAGAAGCGCACCGATCGGAGCCATCCCCATGAACATCATCGAATACACCGCCATCACGCGTCCGCGGAGCTCGTCCGGCACCATTACCTGGATCAGCGTGTTTGAAGAAGCCATCTGCAGCATGATGGTGTAACCCACGGGCAGGAGCAGGATGACTGAAATCCAGAAGCTATGAGAGATGGAAAACACAATCAAGCTCGCACCGAATCCCGCGCTGCACCATGCCACCCAACGTCCGAGGCCTTTTACGCCCTGGCGGAACGCCAGAGTCAGCGCGCCCAGCAGAGCTCCCACGCCGGTAGCGCCCATCAAGATGCCAAGGCCTCGTGCGCCGCCGTGCAGAATTTTGTCGGCGAAAATTGGCATTAGCACTACGTACGGCATGCCCACCAGACTTACGATTCCGAGTAGCACCAAGAGTGCGCGAATGGGCGCCGTCCGGTTCACGAAGCGGAAGCCTTCCAACATGTTTTCCAGTGGCGATGCTGTCGACACCCGCGCGGGGCTGTGCACCTTCATCAGCAGCAGGCCAATAATCACCGCAATATAGCTGACGCCGTTGGCGAAGAAGCACCAGCCTTCCCCAATCTTCGCAACCAGTATCCCGGCAATCGCGGGGCCGATGACGCGTGCGCCATTGAACATGGAAGAGTTCAGGGCGATGGCGTTCATCAGGTCTTCCCTGCCGACCATATCCACCAGAAATGACTGGCGGCCTGGAATGTCAAACGCGTTGACGATGCCCAGCATACTGGCCAGCACAAACACATGCCAGACTTGAACTCGGTGCAGCAGCGTAAGAGCCGCCAGAATGAAGGCCAGCAGCATCGACGCCACCTGGGTCGCAATAACAATGTGCCGGCGGTTGAAGCGGTCGGCTGTAATTCCGCCCAAGGGGGCGAACAAAAACACGGGGATCTGGCTGGCAAATCCCACCGATCCCAAGAGCAGTGCCGAACCAGTCAAGCGATAAACCAGCCAGGACTGCGCCACGCTTTGCATCCACGTGCCGATCAGCGAGATGAGCTGGCCACCAAAAAACAACTGGAAGTTGCGATGACGCAGGGCGCGCAGGCCGGTTTGCCAGCGGGAACCTTGCGCGGGAGACACCGCGGAAACTCTGCTTGCGGGACTTGCCTCGATTTCGCCTCCGGAATCAGCCACGTTCGCCACTTTGGATGATAATAAGTGCCCTTTGAATAAATATAACTGAATGGCATTCAAATTCTGTTACGAGTCTGGAGCATTACTCAGGTTTCATGGCAGAGGCAGGATCAGAGCGGGCGCATGATCGTCCGGGCGATGATCGTCCGGCCGCTTGATCGTAATGTCGGCAAGAAACCGCAGCCCGGTCACGCTTTTGGCATCACAGATTGCGAATTTTTGCTTCCCAGAGAGACCAGATTGCGTTACAGTTGCAGGTGTTTTCTGCTGGCGATTCCTAAAAGGAAGGCACACGACCATGACACACCCCCCGGTTGGTGTTGAACGCCGTATGGGACAACGTTTCGCGTTTAACCTTCCAGTCTCGTTGCGTGATGTCTTGACGGGTGCTCAAGGACTCGGATTTACTCAGGATCTGAGCTCTCGGGGAGCCTTTCTGTTCACCGACATGGCCCTGCGTGAAGGCACGGAGATCGAACTGACATTGAGAATGCCCTCCGAGATAACTCTGGGGGAAAGTATGCGTGTCCGTTGCCGGGGTCAGGTTCTGCGCATCGCAAAGCCTGCGGAAAAGTGGAACGCACCTGCGACGAGTGAAACCAAGATGGAAGATACCAAGATTGGCGTAGCCGTCTGCCTGAAGGGCTACGAATACTTGCCGGAGACCGAGGATAGCTCAGCTGATTTTCGCAGGATTTCGGGGTTACACAGCCCCGCCGAGCGCGAGAGAACGATCAGGCGTGAACCTGGAACTCCGCGTGTCGCGGTCCATTAGCTTGAAACCCGTTTTGGCGGAAGGATCGTGCACCTTAGGTCATTCTTAGATCATTCCTAGATCATAGGGACTTTTAAGACCTTTCCATCTCCCCAGTTTTGACTTAGAATACAGGTCACCGTACGGCTCTGGTCGGAGAGTAATCCTGTTGTGCGCCTCTCGTTGCTTGATTCTTCTAAGTGGATCGCCGCTTCTCCACCGGGGCTTGAATTTTGTGCATGCATGCTCTCAGCGAGTGACCTAGGTCACTTGGCGGAAGGTACCTTTTTTTTCTAACATGCCAACAGCAAGAGAAATTAGCGAGAATCGCGCAATGCATGGGATCGCCGTAGCCCTCCTCACGGAAGACCGCGAACAGCTGTCGGAATTGCAACGACGTGTAGAGGCTACCCGCCTAGCGCAAGTGGTGTTTAGTAATGTTGGCTTTCCAGCCGGACCTACCGACTCTATCCTCCGCCAGATTCAGGATTTACGGGCCGAAGTGGTCGTGGTGGATATCTCTGCGGAGAATCCTCAACCTGCTATTCGCGCCATCGAACTACTTCAGGCGAACACACTGCAGCTCGCGATCTTCGCCAACGGCAGTATGCAGCAGCCCTCCACGATTGTGGCCAGCATGCGTGCCGGAGCTGGGGAATACCTGGATGACAAAACGGGCTCAGATGCTCTTCTGGAAGCGCTGACCCGTTTCAGTTCCAACCGGACTCGCACTCGCGGGGGTGTAGGCAAGGCTCGCATTTTTACTTTTCTAGGGGCCAAAGGCGGCGCCGGGTCCACCACGGCTGCCGTCAATGTCGCAGTGGCGCTGCAACAGGCATTTGGCAACGTGGTGCTGGTGGATTTTGCACCCGTGGGTCACGCTCAACTTCATCTCAATTTGAGGCCCAGCTTTGGAGTGCCAGATGCCCTGGAGAATCTGCACCGGCTGGATGCTTCCCTGCTCGAAGGGCTGATGACAACTTCCAAAGAGGGCTTGCATCTGCTTGCCGGTCCTCAGCAACCGTATCCCTCCGTCCCAACCCCGGCGGAATTGGCTCGTCTGTTCGACCTGTTGGCGAATCACTATCGTTACATAGTGGTGGATGCCTCAAGCCGCCTTGATGCGACCACGCGTCTGCTCTCCGACCTGTCGAATGCAGTACTCATGGTCGCCCAAACTGACGTGGTGTCTCTGTGGAGCGCAAGCCGCATTCATACGTTCCTGGAAGAGGGGGCAGGCCGCAATCGGTTACGCATTGTTTTAAGTCGATATAAGAAAATTCCAGGCTTTGACGACGAGGACATCGAACAGTCCACTCGCTGCAAGGTGCTGTGGAAAATTCCCAACGCGTATCAATCAATTTCGCCCTGCATTGATCAGGGAACTCCGGTTGTGCTGCAGGAAGGTCAGGAAATAAGCCGATCGTTCCGCGCGTTGGCAGCGGCTTTAGCCAACGCCACTCCCACCGCCGAAGGTGGACTCGATCTGGTTTATGATCAGGAAAAAGTTGATCGCAAGAAAAAGGTTCCTGGCCGCCTAGTTATCTCTCCCGCGCGCGCTGGTCAATAAGATCATCTTAGCCACAACTTCGCCACAACGCGATGGCGGACCTTTCTACTATTCCCCAGCCTCTCTTGCATCTAAGATAGAACGATGCAAGAAGTGCCGGACACGCTATCTGAGAATATCGAATCCCCAGCTCCGGAGCTTCGCTTGATCGTTGCGCAGGATTCCTGGTTTCGCGTTTCTGTCCAAAATCTTCGTGATTTCTTTTACCAGCCCGAAGGCGCTCCCTTGCACCTTGAGTCCGCACCGGCGGCTTTCTGGCCTGATGTTTTTGTAGAGCGCAAACTTCCGTGGCGCCGTTTTTTCGAGTCGGGCGGCTATCACGTTATGGTTCTGGTCATGATCTGGGCGGGATCGCGGTACTTGGCGTTGCAACCTCAGGTCACGTCGATACCCACGTTCACGCACGCCGAGGTCGTTTACTACACGCCGTCGGAATACTTGCCGCCGCTGGATACACGCCAGCCGGCGCCAGCTCCGGCGCAAACGCCTGATCCTGAACTTTCGGCACAACCCATCATTTCCGTGCCTGCCGGGGCCGATAATCATTCGCAGACCGTCGTTACCGCGCCCCAGATTCGATTACAGCACGATGTCCCTTTGCCCAACACAGTGGCGTGGTCAGATAAACCGCAGATGCCGATTGCGCCGGCTCCCGTGCTTACCGCGTCTCAAGTCTCTCGCTTCGCCCCAGAGATGGAACACTCGGTGATCGCGCCGCCTCCGGATATTCAGGAGGATCCGCGAAACAAGTTGGAAGCTCCGCAATCGGCCGTGATCGCGCCGCCGCCCGCGCTGGACGCCGCTTCCAACCGGCGCCTTGGGGAACTGAATATCGGTTCGAGCCCGGTGATTGCGCCCGCTCCACAGCTTTCGCTCGACGAGCAGCGCACGATGCCGCGAAGTTCGTTCGCTGTGGACGGGCATACTCCTCGGGTGATCGCGCCGCCGCCTTCGATGGGCGCATCTGGAGGTTCGCGAGCGGGCGGCGATATGATCGCCCTCAGCCTGCATCCCGCGGTGGGAGCTCCGCCCGAACCTGGGGCCGGCAATCGGCGTGGCGCCTTCGCTGCCACTCCCGAAGGACATCGCGGAGCGTCGGGCTCGCCGGGAAGTTCGGCCGGCGACGCGTCCACGGCGGATGGCAGCGGGGCCGGCAATAAGACCGCCGGCAAGCTGCCATCCGGCCTCTACGTCGGCAAGACCTCGAACCCCGCGTCCGCCGTGGCCGGTGATCCCGGGCCGGCAAATTCGAGCCGAAATCTGGTGAATCCGAATCTGATCGCCAACACGCGCCCGCCGCGAATTTCGCGCACTCCTCCCGAGAGTGACGTCAAAATCTCCGAAGCCGAGCGGGCTGTTTTTGGCGGCCGCAAAATCTATTCGCTCAGCCTCAACATGCCGAATCTAAACTCCGGCGGAGGCAGCTGGATCATCCACTTCGCGGCGCTGAAAGCGGATTCAACTCCAGCCAATCCCTCGGGCGACGCAGGCTCTGACCTTTCATCGCCGGTGGCCACGAGCAAAGTGGATCCGGCTTATCCGCTGGAACTTATGAAGCAAAATGTAAGCGGCACCGTCATCCTGCATGCCGTCATCCTCGCGGACGGTACAGTAGGCATGGTGCGCGTGCTGCGCAGCGTCGATGATCGCCTAGATCAATTCGCCCGCGATGCAATCGCCAAGTGGCAGTTCCAACCCGCCACGAAAGATGGTTCGCCGGTTGCGGTGGAGGCGACGTTCTGGATTCCATTTCGACCCGCGAGAGCAAAATCTGATTACTGAGAACTGCCTGGGGGGATCGGAACGGTAGTGCCAGCCACGATGTGAGCCTTCCGATTCCGTAACGAGGTGAAGGTAGTTTTTATGCCTTCGCAGCCTTTTTCTTTTCCAGCGCGGCGTAGATTGCGGGGTCGGTGCAGACTTCGTAGTAGGCGCGTTCAGTCCAGTTCAAAACCGAAAGATCTTCCGGCCTGACTCGCGGCACGCGGCTTTCGCGGACAACAATTTTGCGGAAGATCTCACGGTCGACGGGGACGGTCCCACTGGAGAGGCGATATTCGCCCTTGTCGCACGACGCGGAGGGCAACTTTACCGCCAACGGCACCAGTGAAATCTCCTGCTCTAGTTTGCGAAAGGCAGCTTCGTTCATGCGAATGCCTCCCAGGTTGTAGCTGAGAACGGAGTCTTCTGGATTGACCTGATCGGGGGTTGAATCCGCTGCCTGGAAAACATAAACGTGAAAGGGTCCGGCTTGAGATTCCATCAGCTTGCGGGCGTGTTTGTTACAGGAAGAGAGACGATCGCTTTCGTTTAGAGCTTCCGAGATCATGATTCGGCGCTCGCCATCCATTAGATACAACGGCGCGGATTGTTGCAGGGTGATGCCCACGCCCAACTCGAGTTCAGGCATGCCGGAGCGCAGCATCAGTTTGTTATAGCCGCGCACGATTTCTATGATTTCGCGGGCGAGGACGCAGGCGCGGCTGACCGCCAGTTCGGGTTCACCGGCGCGCTCCAGGATGGCAAGGATGATGGCATCGCCCTCGAGAAAAACTTTTTGCGCTCCGTATTTGGAAAGCAGCTTGTTTACCGGATCATAAAAATTCAGGCTGAAATAAGAAGCGGGATTCAGCCCCTTTTCCATCAGGGTCCGGGTGAGCCGTGTGGAATCGCGCACGTCGGCCTTGAGCACCACGTGGCGCAGGACGGGCGATTGTTCGGGCTTCTTGGGCTGCTCATCGGGCAGGAGGAACTCATAAAGCGTCCCATTCATGCGGGATAGCTCGCGTAGCTTATCGGTGGCGACTACGTTCACCGAATCGAGCGCGGCATTAAGGGTTTCGAGGCGACGCAAATCGCGATGATAGTGAAAAAAATCCTGCAGAAACCGGGCCGCAACCTTGGCGCGCTCCGCGCCGCGGCAGCTGGCAACCCTGCCCACGGCTGCGTACAGGCTAGCAGGAGAAAGCTTGCCGTGCTCCTGAATCATCCGCTCCACGCGGTCGCACTCGGGACGCGAGATCAGCGCATTCTTCAATTGCTGCGGGTTGATGCGGGGGGCATACTCGCTGAGCAGAGGAACGGCGTGGTATGAGGCTATCACGCATTCCATCACTTGCTCGTCTTCGAGCAGGCGAACCCATTTTGTGAGGCGCTCTTGCTGGGCTACGCCTTCCGCGGTGAAATCATCGGGAGTCCCGGTACCGACTAGGGCGCGCGCGTTCTCCGGGGCGCATAGCCAGGCATCGATAGTTTCACTCGAGATTTCTTCGCCGTACAGCGAGCGAAGAAAGCCAGACAAGACGTCCTGCATACGGGAGTAGCGGTCGAGGTCGCGATCCCAGTTTCCGAGCATGACGTAGTGCTCGGCACAGAGGTAGTCGTCGCGGCCATCCTCGGAAAACGCCAGGCGGTTCACGAAGAGGCCGTGGCTGCGCAGGGCAGCGTTGGCGGGATCTTCGAACTTTGGCTCTCCAAACAAGGACCGCCGGGTGCGTCCCAGGGTTTCCTTTTCGAGGGCGCGGAGGGTTTCGAATAATTCCTGGCCGGTTTTGCGAAGAACTATTTTTTTGCGGACCTGGAAGGCGGCCACACGCTCGCGAAACTCTACCGCTCGACCTTGCCTTAGGCCCTCGTAGCTTCTAAGGAGCACCCGACAACGCTCCAGCGCTTGCCCAAACTGAAGAGAAATCTCATTCCTTAAGAACTTCGTGATGGCCAGTCGTGCGAGCAGGTCAATGGAAATCTTTTCTTCTTTCTTGGCTCGATTCAACGCGCCGAGATGAAGTTCCGTCAGTAGAGTCTTCCAGTCAGTTGAATCCTGGGCTCCAACTGCGCCTCGATTCAGGCGGGCCGCGTTTCGCATCCAGGAAGGAGCTTGACTTCGCTGCGGAGCCTCGACCGCCAGCAACCCCTCCAATTCACCGTAACGGGTGATAATGCGCATGATCTGGGCGCGCGCCGCCTCGACGAAACCGGGACTCAAAGCAACGTCGTGCCGAAGATTATCAACGCCGACGGCCAGCCCGCCGAGAGCGATGGCCGGCGTGGCCGCAACCATCTTGGGTAGCGCGAGCTTTTCTGGCTCCCTGCCGAGACGGAGGATGGGGAATCTTGGCATCGTATCTAGCGGGGGATGGTTGGAAATGACTGATTACACGTACACATATCGAGGCTAGCATGAGCTCGCCCGAGGCTGAAGTTACTGAGGTGATCAGCCCGGAGGTCGCCTAGACTTGATTTTGGGCTAAGCAAAAAGCCATGTTCGGACGTTCCAACCCGCAGTTTGACGGACAGAGAACAGTTTGGACGTGGAAGCGCGGCGTGGTAGCCTATCGGCGGCAAGGCAAGATGCGGTTCGGGCCGCTGGCACCCCGTATGCCTAAAGCCACTCCTCATGCCGGACGAAAACAGGCCCCCTCGACCTCCCGTATCCTCCTCAGCTTCTGGCACTTCTGGGGTTTCAGCGAACGAGGAGGACGAGCAACTTTCCGCTCCTCCCAGGGTTCGATCAAGTATGGGCTCCGCTGCCATCGATGGGAGTGTGCTGATGGCCACAGCGGGCTCTCGCCCGACGAGCAGTTTGCCACCGGCACTGGTCGGAGCTGAAAGCTTTACTGACGCTGAAGTCATGCTCCGGGTGAAGGCCGGAGACGAGTCCGCCTTCGACTATCTGGTGCAGAAGTACCGGCGGCCATTGGTGAGTTTTATGTACCGCATGGCGCGCAACACAGCGGCGGCGGAAGATCTGGCGCAAGAAGTTTTTCTCCGGGTTTATCGTTCTCGCCAGACTTACGAAGCCAGCGCGAAGTTCACGACATGGTTGTATCGCATCGCGACGAACCTGGCAGTCAACCATGCGCGTGACACGCGGCACGAGCGGCCGGAAGTGATGGTGAGTCTGGACGAACCGGACGAGGAAACGGGTACGACGCTGGACGTGCCGGATGCGGCGGTTACGGCTGAAGAGTCTTTGGTGCGACGCGAGCGACTGTTAGCGATACGGGCCAAGGTTGAGGCTCTGCCCGAGCGCCAGAAGCTCGCGGTGATTATGCATAAGTACCAGCAAATGGACTACAAGCAGATTGCCGATGTATTGAAGTTGAGCGAATCGGCAACGAAATCGTTGTTGTTTCGAGCGTATGAAACTTTGCGGGAACAATTGAAACAATTTATCTAGCAATTCTATTTTTCTGGCAAGTGAGCATTGGCGAAACGATATAGGGGAGAGCGGTTATGAAGTGCGAAAGAATTCGCGAAGTGATGCCGGATTTAGCGTCCGGATTGATGGAAGTGACGCCGGAGATGAAAGCGCATCTGGCGGAGTGCGTTGTCTGCGCGGCAAAGATGGAAGAATTTCGCCAGACGATGGCTTTGCTGGATGAATGGAAGGCTCCAGAGCCGTCGCCGTATTTCGATGTGCGCTTACAGGCGCGTCTGCGGGAAGAAATCGTCAAGCCCCAGGCTGGCTGGGTGACGTGGTTCCGTCGTCCAGTGCTGGCCATGGCGCTGACGCTGCTGATGGGTGTCGGAATTGGATTGTTCTTTACCCAGGATAGTGGATTCCACGGACACGGGAACAATTTAGTGGCGGATTCCCAGGTGCAATCCGATCCTGGCACGGCAGTCGGCGATCTGCAGGCACTGGAAAAGAATCACGATCTGTATTCCGATTTCGATTTGCTGGATGATCTGGAAGTGCAACACGATGTGATGGCGAATCCGTAAGGGTGGAAACGTGGGGCAGGGGAAAGTTGCCGGAAAAGGCTTGCGGCCGGAAAGGCGCCAGCACGAACCTGAGGGGGAAAAGAATGCGGCGGAAGAACTTCATGACGGAATGCATGGCGACGGTAGTGCTATCCATCGCAACCGTTATGGCTTCCCCATGTGTGGCGCAGCATAACAGTTTTCGGCCGAATAACAATTTCCGGCCAATGCAGGGGCGGCAGGCAGGGCAGAATTATCCGCAGGTTCGTCGGGGGCAAGGTCATGCAGGGGATTGGCTCCGCCGCTATCAGGGACTGCCGCCCGGCGAGCGGGAGCGAGCCTTGCAGAACGATCCTGGGTTTCGCCGATTGCCTCCGGATCGGCAGCAGTTGTTGCGGCAGCGGCTACAGCATTTTTCAAGCCTTCCTCCGCAACAGCAGCAGCGCATGCTGAATCGTATGGAGACCTGGGAACATTTGACGCCTGGCCAAAAACAGGAAGCGCGTGGTTTATTCGGGCGGATGCAACAACTTCCACCCGACCGGCGGCGCATGGTGACTACCGCCATACGCGATCTGCGCGCCATGCCACCCTATCAGCGTGAGCAGATCATCGATTCCAATCGCTTTCGAGGGGTGTTCTCGCCGGAAGAGCGCGACATTATGCGTGGAGCAACCCGCTTGCCGCTGGCGGCTCCGGAGAACGGCAGACCCGAATAATAAATGGCACCGGGAACAAAAGAGTTCTGTCTGGAAGGAGCGCGCCTGTTGCCACGCCGCTGAAAGCCTAGCAAATTGCGGGCTTGAGCTCTCGACTTGATCAATGAAAATCGTGGGAGACGGTTTCCGCCTTTGTGACGAACAATGGCAGCACGCGCTCGGCTTTGACTGAGATCACATTGTCCTGATTTTGCAGGATCCCTTCGACTGCAAGAAACTTTTCCGAAGCCAGCAGCAGACGGTTGCTGTGAAATAAGTCGGGAGCGATGATCGCATTCGCAACTCCGGTTTCATCTTCCAGACTGAGAAAAACAAAACCTTTCGCCGTCCCCGGACGTTGGCGCACGATTACACAGCCTCCAATGCGCAGACGCTTTCCGCTGGGAATATCGCGGAGTTCGCTGGCACGGCGAATGCCCATGGCATTGAGCCATTCGCGGCGGTAAGCCATGGGATGCGGCCCCACGGTGAGACCGGTTCCGCGAAAATCGGCAACCAGCCGCTCTTCGTGGTTCATGCGCTGGAGCGGGGAAGGTGCATCGGGCTCGGGCACATTTTCCAGCAGCGGCCCGGAACTCCGCACAGCGCGCTCCACCTGCCAGAGAGCGTCGCGGCGGTGCAGTTGCAGTTTCCGGTTTCCAGTTTCTGGTTTCCAGTAAGAATTCGCGCGAGTATCCGATTTTTCAGAAACTGGAAACTCGAAACTCAAAACTCTATTCAGCGCGCCGATTTCCGCCAGGGTAGTCAGCTCGTCTTTACGCAGCTCTGGAACGCGGCGGGTGAGATCGTGAATCGAAGTGAAAGGAGCACGCGCGCGTTCGCGGACTAATGCTTGAGCTCCTTCTTCGCGCAGGCCGCGGACATAGCGCATGCCCAAGCGCAACGCCGGCGCACAGTTTTCAGTTTCTAGTTTCTGGTGTCCCGTGAGTTCGATGGCTGATCTCTGATTTTCCTCTTTATCGCCGGAAACTGGAAACCGGCAACTAGTCTCCGCTTCCAGCGTGCACATCCAGTCTGAGCGCGTCACATCCACTGGAAGTATTTTCAATCCGTGACGTTGCGCATCTTTGGTGATCGTAGCGGGAGAATAAAAGCCCATGGGCTGGTTGTTGAGCAGGGCGGCGGTAAAGGCCGCGAGATAGTGGCACTTCAGATAAGCGCTGGCATAAGCAATGAGTGCGAAGCTGGCGGCGTGCGATTCGGGAAATCCGTAGAGGGCGAAAGAAGTAATGGAAAGAATAATTTGTTCCTGCGCTTCATGAGAGATTCCGTTGCGCGTCATGCCGGCGCGCAGCTTGGCTTCGATTTCTTTCATGCGCGCCTCCGACCGTTTGAATCCCATGGCGCGGCGCAGATCTTCGGCTTCACCGCCGGTGAAGTTGGCCGCGATCATGGCGATGCGCAGCAACTGTTCCTGAAAGAGTGGAACTCCCATTGTGCGTTTGAGAACAGGTTCAAGCGAAGGATGCGGATACGAAATTTCTTCGCGTCCCTGGCGGCGCAACAGAAATGGATTGACCATCTGCCCGACAATCGGCCCAGGACGGATGATTGCCACTTGCACCACAATGTCGTAGAAGCGTTTCGGCATCAGTCGCGGCAGGCACGACATTTGCGCGCGGCTTTCCACCTGGAACATGCCCACAGTATCGGCCTTCTGCAAAGTGGAATAGACCGCAGGGTCATCCACCGGAAGATGCGCCAGATCGATTTCTTCGTGATAGTGGTTGCTGATCAGTTCGATGGAATCCTTGAGCACGGCCATCATGCCCAATCCCAGCAGATCCACTTTGATGATGCCCATGTCGGCGCAATCTTCTTTATCCCACTGCACCACGACGCGGCCGGGCATGGATGCGGGTTCGAGCGGCACAACGGAATCGAGTTGTCCCTGGCAGATGACCATGCCGCCGGAGTGCTGGCCGAGATGCCGCGGCATATCCTGCACGGCGAGACATAGTTCGTAATATTTGCGCAGGCGCGGATGTTTAAGGTCGAGGCCGGCATCGCGGAAGCGGCGGTCGAGTGCATCGTTCTCGTCGCGGAATTCCCAGGTGGCGACAGCGGCGGAAATCTTGGCGAGCGTTTCCGGGTCGAATCCCAGCGCCTTCCCCATTTCGCGCGCTGCCATGCGATTGCGATAAGTGATGACATTCGCAGTCATGGCCGCGCCGCGTTCGCCATAACGCTGATAGACATGCTGAATCACTTTTTCGCGCTCGTCGCCGCTGGGCAGATCGAGATCGATGTCCGGCCACTCGCCGCGTTCTTCGGAAAGAAAACGTTCGAAGAGAAGTTCCATGCTGATGGGATCGACGGCCGTAATGCCAAGCGAATAACAGACAGCGCTGTTGGCGGCCGATCCGCGGCCCTGCACTAATATGCTTTGCTCGCGGCAGAAGCGGACCAGATCCCACACAATCAGAAAATATCCAGCGAGTTTGAGCTTCTCGATCAGTTTTAGTTCACGCTCAATCTGGCTGCGGGCGCGGGTTTGCACGTCAGCCTTAGCGCGGCCGTAGCGCTGGCGAAAGCCTTCCCATGCGCGCCCGCGTAGAAACGAATTCATCGTCTCGCCCTCGGGTACGGGATAGCGAGGGAATTCATAGCCGAGATCGTTGAGCGTGAACTCCAGGCGCGCAGATAATTCGAGCGTATTGGTGATCGCCTCGGGCAGATCAGCAAAGAGTTGCTGCATCTCCTGCGGGGATTTCAAATGATGCTCGGAGTTGCGCGTCAGCAAACGTCCCGCAGTCGATAATGTGCGGTGATGGCGAATGGCGGTGAAGGCGTCGCACAGTTCGCGATCTTTCGCAGTGGCGTAGCGGACGCCGTTAGTCGCGAGCAAAGGAAGATTCAGCGAATGCGCAATTTCGATCGCGGCGCGGTTGCGAATTTCTTCTTCGCGATGGAAATGGCGCTGCAACTCGACATACACATTGCCGTGGCCAAATATTGAAATCAGTTGCTTGATCTGCCGGCGAGCCTCTTCCATGCCGCCCTGTTGCAAGGCAGACGCCAGTGGCCCGTCAGCGCCGCCGGTCAGGCAAATGAGGCCGTGGGCGTGCTCTTCCAGTTCTTCTCTCTGCACTGCACCCTCGCCTTTTTTCGCGCGCAACTTCATTTTTGTGATCAGGCGGCAAAGATTTTGATATCCGACGCGGGAAGAAACAAGAAGGGGAAGACGGAATGGATTGGTGTCCCCAGCTATCTTGTCATTCCGAGCGAAGCGAGGAATCCTTATTCCCTGTGAGGATTTCCGATTATTCGCAAGCGCTTCACTTCGTGAAACACTTACTCCGCTCAGGATGACAGGGTGGAAAGACTGGCATGTGACTTCCGCGCCAATGTGCGCCTTGATCTTGAGTTTTTTCCCTGCCAGGTGAAAGTGAGGCGCACCGTAGACGCCATCGGTATCGAGTAGAGCCATGGCTGGCATGTTGAGTCTGTGGCAGACTCCTGCCAGGTCCTCTGGCAGAGAGGCGCCTTCGAGGAAGCTGAATGCGGAGCGGGCATGGAGTTCGATGTAGGACATCCGTTCTTTTTGAAAACCTATTCACCACAGAGACACAGAGAAATCTTTTGCTTGTTTATGTTTTGTTTTCTCCGTGTCTCTGTGTCTCTGTGGTGAAAAGTTCTTGATTTCAGTCATACGTGCCTTTCACGAACCAGCCTCCGCCAAGCAGATCGTGCACCAGGCGGTAGAGAAAGATCCCGTCTGCATTCTTTAAAGCGATATCCCATTCGTCGCTAGCCCAGGCTTCCCGGTCCCACCAATCGCCAGAACTGCGCCAGGGGCCGGCTTTCCAGAGCACACGGCCCTGAACTTCTTTTTTCTTCGGGCACACCACGAGTGCAAGTTCTCCGTTCTCCAGAGTCACCGTGGCCCGCAGCGGCGGACGAAACCTACGAAGCGCAGCGATGGCAGATTTCTCTTCCGTTGGCTCTAAAGTTTTTTGCAACCGGTTTTTCTGCGTGTGTTTTTCTTGAGCAACGCCAGAAGCGAAACGCCGCATGCGGAAACCTTCCGCTCGGTGCGTATCCAGCAGCTCGAGCGATCCCACACGCGCTTCGCCAACCAGTGCGGCAATACGCGCCAGCGTGAGTTCCAGTTTTTCCGGTTCTGGCGATGGAGGCAGAAACAGCCCGGCTTGCGCTGAGCGCGGCCGCGCCGGCTCGGCCGCAAGATGAATTTTTATGATGGGCGCGCCTGGCGGATGCGCATTTAAATCCAGTTGCAGCAGCTTGAGAAAAAGTTTGGGATCCAGCATAGGAAGAGGAAGACTGAGAGTGCGATGAAATTGAGTGGGGAAAATTTCCGATTTCCGATTTCCAGTTTCCGATTGTGGAGAAAATTGCTGATGGCTAACTTCTGATGGTTGATGGAAAGACGAAAAGCTTTCGAGTTCCAGCGTAAGCCGCAATTCTTGCGTGTTCAGTGCACGCGAGGCCAAACGCGCACAAATTTTCTCGAGCAGACGATTCAGCAGAAAAGCCAGAGGCTCCAGCAGCACGATGGGATATTCCAACTCGACTGCTTCTTCAAAAACCGCAGGCGCTTCCACCGGAATGAGAGTGCGCCAAGTTCCGCCCCGCGCCAGTTGCAGTAAGCGCAGGCCTTCCTGCCCCAGGCGTTCACTTAACGCAATTTCTGGCAGTGCGGCCAGAGCCCGCATATTACGCACACCCCAGCGATCCAGGGTTTCGAGCTGACTGGCGGATTCTTTATTTTGATCAGCTCTTTTTTCTGCACTCTTATTCGCACACTGATTGGCAAATAACACTTCCACTGGCAAGGACCCCAAAGACTCACCTTCTTTTCCTGGTGGAATTACGGTTACGCCGGAGAATCCGCGGGCGGCGAGCATAGCGGCATCGGGATTCGAAGCCACGGCAACGTTTGCATCGAGTCCGAGGTCGGCGGCGCGGCGAAAGAGGCTATGGGCAATTTCGGGTAAAGAGCCGAAGAGAGATTCCATGCCGGCCAGATCAAGAATTACCGTGTCGGCGGCGGCATCTTCCACGCACGGCGAAAATGATTGCGCGCAATCCATCAGGGCAGCGTGGGCCACGGATTCCTGCAGCAGGGAACGCGGACGCAAGGTCAACTCGGAACAAAGTTCTGACTGGGCTTTTGTCATGCCGGGCGTGATGCCCGCGCGATTGGCGCCTTCATTCACAGCGAAAACTTTTTCCATGGGAGGCTTGCCTTCGTAAATGGCCAAGGCCAGCGTGCGAAGCTCCGGTTCAGCGCGAGAAACGGCGGCCACGGGAAAATTCGGCACGAAGATGCAGGCAAAAGGCATGACATAAATCCATTTGAGCGATTGAGTCATTGAATCATCGGGCGATTTTAGAATCACCCGGTCACCCGATCGCAAATCGCCCGATTCTTGCTCACCCCGTCCATGCGGTTTTACTGGCGAAAGTAATCTCGGCAGAGCGAACTGGTTTACGGTCCATTCGTGTTCGCACCAACTCGGCGGTGATTTCAACTTCGGTCAGCAATTGTGAGTGGGTGGGCGTTGGGCTTGCTTTATTTTCTGGCGTGCTCAGTTTTAGCGGTCCCAGCTTAATTAATAAGGAAGAGCAGCTTCCAGCAATCGAGTGCCTCTCCACAGCCAGCAGCACGGTGGGCGTAGGTTCTACGGCACGGCGGAAGCGGAACCATGTGGCCAGCGGGATGCGGCGTGCACTTTGCGGAGTTATATCACCAAGATCAAGAGCGATCATTCCGAAGCCTCCGCTTTCGAGCAGCAAATCGGTGGTGCGCAGAAGTTGTTCCAGTCGAGGCTCGGCCTGATGCGAGTTTTCTCCGCAACGCACCCACAGTAGCCGGTCCAATTCAATCCCCGCTGCGACCACAGACTGTGGATCGAGGGAATCGTTGGCATCGACGACTGCGCAGTATTCTCCGCGCCGGGTGGCAGCGGCGAGTGCGGATAACATTAAGGTGCTGCGGCCGGAAGACGCGGGGCCGCAAATTTCGGTCAGGCAGCCGCGGGGCAGGCCTCCGGTAAGCGCGTCCATTTCGGTGATGCCGCTTGTGACCATTTCCGGCGCGGGGCGCACCGCTAATCGCGAGGCCGGAGTCACGTTGGCCAATCTTGGATCTTTTAAAGTTGCAGAGGCTACCCGTTGTGGCGGGCGGGGTTCGTTGAAAAGCTGCTTCTGAAAAGGTTCCGGGCAAACTTCGGAGCCATTTTCTATCTCAAATACAAAAGGGCGGCCTTGGGCCGCCGAAGTGGAAAATACTGCGGAAGACATAAATTCCTCGGATAAATTTCAGGGAACGCCGGAGCTGGGAAGCTCCGCAGGCATTTTCGCTTTTTATTCGCCTTCAAAGAATATGCTCCTGGCGGGAAATATTGTCAAGGCGTATTCCAGAGGCAGTTTCCGCTGATGAAGAAGCCGTCGAGCTTCGCTCGACTGGAAGCCGAGGGGGCTGTCCCCTACATAAAACTTCTATTTTCCGCTATAGCTGACTCTCCAGATTGAGTTCGATCCGTCGTCGCTCACCAAAAGGGACCCGTCTGGAGCCACCGTTATACCCACCGGTCGACCCCACACGTTGCCGTCGGGCAGCACAAAGCCAGTGAGAAAATCTTCATACTCGCCGCTGGCATCGCCCGTTTGGTGCAATGGAACACGAATCACCTCATAACCCACACGCACTGCCTTGTTCCACGAGCCATGTTCGGAAGCAAAAATATCTCCTTTATATTCGGCCGGAAACTCTTTGCCTTCGTAAAACGTAAATTCGAGCGAGGCATTGTGCGGTTGGAGAAGTACATCCGGCACAATCACTTTATCCTTCAACTCCGGATGCTTGCCTTGATGCCGAGGATCCTGATGGCCTCCCATGTACCACCACGGCCAGCCGTAAAAGCCGCCTTCTTGCACGTGCGTGATGTAATCAGGAACCAGGTTGTCGCCAAGGCCGTCGCGCTCATTGACCGAGCACCACAGCTCGCCGGTCTGCGGATTCACCGCGAGACCGCCTCCGGCATTTCGAATACCATAGGCATACACGCTTAACGTGCAGTTCGCAGGATCGCACCACAGAATGTCGGCGCGATTTTTCTCGCGTGGAGTTGTATCGGGATCGTCGATGTTCGATCCCGACCCCACGGCAACGAACATTTTCTTTCCGTCCTGCGAGAAGACGACGGCGCGAGTCCAGTGTCCCCCGGGCCCCGGTAAATCGGCAACGTGTTCGGGCGACCCGGTCGCCTTCAAATCTCCATTGTGATAGGCAAAACGAACCACTGTGCGTTCGCTACCCACATATAAATATTGTGGATCGGGCCCCGGAGGATAGAAAGCCAATCCATAGGGGCGATTCAATCCGCTGACAAAAATTGCGGACTGCTCCGGTTTGCCGTCGCTGGTAAGCCCGCGAAAAACACGAATGCGGCCGGGATCACTTTCCGCCAGAAAAGTGTCGCCGTTCGGAGCGGTGAGCAACGTTCGTGGGTTATTGAGACCGGAAGCGTACAACTCCACTTTGAATCCGGAGGGCGCGACCGGCCACCCATTCTCAGGACGACCGACCAGCTTCGGACCATTTTCGGCGGATTCGGTCGCATACGGTGGCGGCAGATCCTTGACGGTGATTTTGCGAGCCGTGCCTGGCTTCTCATAGCGGAAATCGGTGAATGGGGGCGTGGGCGGGGGGGCTTTCAACTTCGACGTGCTGGTGTCAACCGGCTCCGGAGTGGTTGCCTCCGGGGAATTTTGTGCCTTCGACATCGACTTCACATAGGTGACAATCTGCCAGCGCTGCTTCTCCGGCAAGGCCGCCCAGGATGGCATCCCGTTATCTTTATCGCCACGCGTAATGAACCAGAAGACTTCGCCCGGTGTAACCGAATCGAGTTTGCCATCCACCAGAGAAGGCACGTTGCCGGTACCCTTGCCTTGCTTCCCGTGACACGAAAGACAGTACTGCGCATAGAACTGCTTGCCTGATTGCGCAGCCGCAGCCTGGCCTTCGTAGGGATTTTTCATCGATTGCGTCGATGCCGGGGCGTTGTGAAACTTGCTATCTACATCCGCGGCCAGAAGGATTGCGGCGGGCAGAAGAATCATTGCAGCTAATGGGCGATAGGAGTTCAAAAACCAGCGCATGCGTCCTCACAGAACCTGGTATCGATTTTAAAGCGTATCGATTTTTAAACCTTAATTTTGGATGCTTTGCCGCACCACTCGGATTGCGACAAGTTTTTGATTCTAACTCGGTTTCGAGGTACGGAGCTACGTCGTGGTCCTCCTTGCCGCGAGAGCGCGCCATTACCTTCGTAATTGCCGCGACTAAAGTTCTCGTACCGGGTTTGTAAATTCCTTGTAAGGATACAACCATGTCCGAGCGAGACTTGATCACAGGTTAGGGAAACCGTATAAGCTAGGGTTTCATCCCCAACCTGAGACGGAGTATTAAATGCGATTCTGGAAGTTCCTTCTGCCGCTTCTGGCCTCATCCCTATGCTTCGCCGCACCCCCCGATCGCATCACGGGACCGATCGATTCCAGCCAAATGGTGATGCTCCGGAACCACGTATCGCCATTCGCGCAATCAAGAAACGATCAAGGACTGATCGAACCGGGCTATTCGCTCAACATCACCATGCTGTTCACCCAAACTCCAGCTCAGCAGGCCGCGCTGCAAAAGCTACTGGCGGATCAGCAAAACCCGAAGTCGGCAAAATTCCATCAGTGGCTAAGTCCCGAGCAATATGCCGAGCGCTTCGGACTCAGCACGAACGACATCGATAAAATTACGGCGTGGCTCGCTTCTCAGGGTTTCAAGGTCGTTTATGTTGCTCGTGGCCGAGACTCACTAACGTTCAGCGGCAACGCGGCTCAGGCACAGAGCGTCCTCAAAACTGAGATCCACCGCTACGAAGTGGATGGCAAGGCGCACTTCGCGAATTCCGCACCGCCCATGATACCGGCTGCCCTGAGCGGCATAGTCGGGGGTTTCCGGGGATTGCATAATTTCTTTCCGCATCCCCGGCTTAAGCGCCACCCAGACTACACCACTACGATTAGCGGCACGACCTATACTTTCCTTGCTCCCGGCGACCTGGCAACCATCTACAATATCAACCCGCTTTACCAAGCTTCCCCGGCGATTGACGGTACGGGGCAGAAAATGGTGGTCGTGGGCCAGACAGATCTGTATCTTGCCGACCTGAACGATTTTCGCAGCGGCTTCGGACTCTCCACCATACCGAGCTCGAGTACCTCCTGCGCCCCCAGTGCGACCAGCGGTGAAGTTGGAGTAATCACTGCCCCTTGCAACACTACCAATTTCGAATACATCGTCTCCGGCACGGGTAGCGACCCAGGCCTCAGCCCGGGCGACTTGAGTGAATCCGACCTTGATATCGAATGGTCGGGCTCGATTGCCCGTAATGCCCAGATCATCTTTGTGACTTCTAAACTCGGCGTGGATGATAGCGCGAGCTGGGCTATCGATAACCAGCTTGCCCCGGTCATAAGCGAGAGTTATGGACTTTGCGAGGCGCTGAACACCGCTCCATCCATCGCCTCTCAGGACGTGATGTATCAGAAGGCCGCGTCGTTAGGCATTTCGTTTTTTGCCGCAGCCGGCGATGCAGCTGCTGCCACCTGCGACGGCGATGCCTCCAGCGCGAACGTTGAGAGTGCAGTTCTGGGCCCTTCCGTGAGCTATCCCGCAAGCAGCCCCGAGGTCACCGGGGTGGGAGGCACGGAATTCAACGAGGGTACCGCCGCGAACCCTACTTACTGGGCGCCACCGCCGACCAATAGCAGCACGAATTTCGGCGCTTCAGCTCTGAAATATATTCCCGAACTCGCCTGGAACGATACAGCTACCAGCGTCGGAAGCGGCTTTGGACTGGATGGCACGGGCGGGGGTCCCAGTAATTGCGTGAATGTTTCGGGAAGCACCACGACTGACGGATATCCGATCAATATCTGTGACGCTCCGCCCGGTGGCGGATTCACCAAGCCTTCGTATCAAACTGGAATTACTCCGGCCGACAGCGTCCGGGACGTGCCCGATATTTCGTTCTCGGCGTCAAATTTAAACGATTCCTACATCGTGTGTGCACCTCAATCGGAGGTAGTGGGAAACTCATCGTCAACCAGTACGTGCGCCAGTGGAATTAGCAACGCTTTGTCTACGTACTTGTCCGCTTTTGGTGGGACTTCCGCCTCAACGCCAGTGGCGGCCGGCATCGCAGTATTACTGAACCAATATTTGGGGACTAACGGCCTGGGCAACATCAACCCCCAGATCTATGCGCTTTATGGAACTAGCGCGTCGTCGTTTCACGACATCACGACCGGGACGAGCACGATCACTGGAGACACATCCGATAACGTTGTCCCTTGCACATCGGGCACTCCCTCCTTCGAGCCATCGGGCCTGAGATGTCCGACTTCAGGAACCTTGAGCTTTGGCTATTCGGTAACTGGCGGCCATGTCTACAGCCGCGTTGCTGGCCTCGGTTCGCTAGATGTGAATAACCTCGCGACTGCCTGGGCTGCCTCCCGCACCTCTAGCTCCATCACCATCACGCCTTCTGCCACCAACGTCACCACCGGCACCAGTGTGAGCTTCGCGGTTGTCGTTACTCCTTCGAGCGGTGTGGGGACGGTCAGCTTCTCCACCCTCAATGGGGGTACCACGACGGTCTTGGGAACAGCCACTCTTAATGCTCCCTACCCTCCGTCGCAAAGTGGGACCGTGACTTTTACCACTACGGCACTGCCCGCTGGCACGAACAGCGTGACGGCAACCTATGAGGGAGATGCGGCACTTAGCGGATCGAGTTCCGCAGTTACAACGGTCACCGTCACAATTCCCTTTTCATTGTCAGCAAGTCAAACCGCGCTTAGCGTGCCTGCTGGGCAACCGGCAAGCACGGTGATCACCGTTACGCCGCTGGGTGGCTTTAGCCAGACCGTGAACTTTAATTCAGCATCTTCCCCCGCCGGCGGCTGCACTGCCGGCTTGCCCACGGGTGCTACTTGCACGTTCAGTCCGTCCGCCGTAACTCTAGCCAGCGGCCCCCAAACCGTCACCTTGACGATCAACACTGCGGCCAATATGGCGTTAGCCACGGGCGCACCGATCACTGTCTCCGCTACTACGGGCAGCACAGTGATTCCCATCACGGTTGGCCTGACCGTGACCGCAACCAATCAGACTTTCTCCATCTCGTCGACCGCCTCGACTTATTCTGTGGCGCCGGGAGCCACCGCTTCGGTTCCTATTAGTGTTACCGGAACGAACGGCTTCGTCGTCGCCAGCAGCAACACCACGGCACTGCCGGTGAGTTATAGCTGTATCCAAAGCACTCTTCCTTCAGAGGTGAGCTGCTCCTTTAGTCCCAGCAGCGGTCAATCGGTGAGTGCTACCGCAGTAACGCTCAACATTTTAACCACTGCCCCCACTGCGCAATTGCGCAAGCCAATCGGGCGACGCAGCGGAATCTTTTATGCTGCGCTACTGCCGGGCTTGTTTGGGATATTTTTCGCGGCGGGATCGCGTACGCGGCGCGTGCGCCTGCTTAGCCTGATCATGGTTCTTGGCTTCTCTACGCTTTGGCTGGGCTCCTGCAGTAGTGGTGGCGGCAATAACACGCAAACCAGTGGCGGAACCCCAGCGGGAACGTATGCCATCAAGGTAAATGCGACCACTGCTGGACCAAACGCAGTGACATCCACGCCGCTGACGATCAATCTTACGGTTCAGTAGACCGCCAGGAAAGGCGCTCCGGATGAAGGAGCGCCTTTTCTGTTTCAGCCTTCGATCCTATTTAATCCTTAATCCTTCGTTACATCCCTCATCATTACATTCTTCTCACGCCGATCCGATTTGGTGCCGGCTGGAGTTTCCTTGTTTTCCAGCCGATAAACGAAATGTGTCGAACTCCAGTGCCGCCGCGTCGTCCGCGCGTAAGAATCTCAGGGGCATCAAGTTGCGCTATGTGGCTCGACAGCCCATTTTTGACCGAGATGAAAAGGTCTTTGGCTACGAGCTTCTCTTCCGCGACAACATGGACAATGTTTTTCACGACGTCGATCCCGATATTGCGTCTCGCTCCACCCTAGACAGTTC
>JBAVZU010000023.1:0-25594 GCA_049588915.1 Candidatus Sulfotelmatobacter sp. | reverse complement strand
GGGTGTAGGTCTCCTTTCGGGACGGCTTTTGCTTGCTAGGCAAAGCCAACTTACACCCTCTTGCTTTTTACACAATCAAAGTTACGTCACCCTGGAATGAACTTCCTCCGAAGGCCGCTTACCCCTAGAATCTTTCTTATGGAACGCAAGATATTCTGGATGGTCTTCATGGTGCTCGGATTGCTTGCGGATTTCTTTCTCCCCATCTGGTGGGGCCTGGCCGCGACCATTCCCATCGCCTTCATTTCCTGGTGGGTCGCTTATCGAAGCGATTGGTTCTGAAACATAGATTCAGATGAAGACCGAATCCGTCACGAGGTACTGCCAGTTTCCGTCATTGTAAAAGTGCCGGATACGTCGTTGCACCCGGTACCGCCTGTCACCGTCCAGTTCCCAGTAATCATGCCGTTGGTAAGCGGCGTACTTGTGTTGGGATTATAAGTTCCCGTGACCGAAGTACTCGTTAGGGTAAGAGTGTTACCTCCCGACACAACCGTGAACGAAAACGTGCCGGTAACCTGATCAGCCGCGTTGTAAGTTATGCTTAAGGTTCCAGTCGGCGTGGCCGTCACCGTTACCGGGAAACAGCCGCCATCGATCTGAGTTAAAAATTGAAAGTTCGAAACGCTCAGCGCACCGTTACCCCCTACCGAAAACTGCGTGATGAAGCTAAGCCCCGAGGCTGGTCCGGCTCCTCCGAGCAGTTCCGCTTGCCAGCCGCCGCTCGCTGCGGCTTGCACCGACGGCGAGCTGCTGCATCCGTTCAACATGAGCGCGAGCAGCAAGAAAATTGCAACTTCCTTCATGAATGATCCTTGACTTCTGGAATCGTATGGAGAATTCTACTGCAAAACTACAGAGATGCGCCCTGGGCGGTTTATGGATGTAAGGCCGTTTTCCAGCCACCACTCAGAGACGGCTACTTAATATAGTAGCCCGAGACCCTCCACTTCCCATCCTTACCCAGCATGGGAGTTATCGTCTCGATTGCCGACTGTTTGTTCTCGAAGCTGCTCTCGTATTTGATCACGACGTATTCGCCATCAGGTGCGCCGGGCAAAGTCGTGGTGTACGTTGAGCTAATCAACTTGCGGGACAGCACTCTGCCGAACGGATCCCGCCTGGCGGCCAACGCGCTCTTCCATTGCTCTTGAGTGACGGTCGCCCTGAAGATCGGCGCGGCGGCGTCCCAGCTCTCCGCGTATTTACCAGAATCCACAAGCGCCAGCCATGACTCCGCGGACTATTGCGCGAGCCGTTCAGGCTTTTGCTGCGCCCGAGCCGGCGGACATAACGAAAGCAGAAGCACGAAAGAAAAAACGGCCACTACTTTCATTTCTTGTTGCCAAGGCTTAGTTTTCATTCCCATCTTTTTTCTCAGATTACGCCCCGCGCTTTTGTTTCAACTCCGCCAGCAATTGTTCAATCCGGTCTTCTTTTTCCAGCGCGGCGAGCCGATCTTCCATGCTGTCTCCGGCAATCTCCGCCTTGGCCTGCCCCACCGCCTCGAAGAGCGCCACTTTGCGCTTCATGCGGTCGAATGCCGCGGCTTTCGAGCCGTCGCCCATGGCGAGACGCGCATCGCTTGCCTTGCTCACGGCGCGGGAACGGCGATGCTGCGCAATCAGCAAATCCGCCTTGGCCTGCGCCTCGGTAAGTTTCTGCTCCAGTTGTCGCAGCGCAGTTTTCAGATTCTCCACTTGCGCCTTCTGGTCGGCGACCTGCTGCGCGAAGCTCGCGCTCATCTCGCGATAACTTTCCACCCGCAATAGCGATGCGCGCGCCAGGTCATCCTGTTTTTTGTCGACCGACAATTCGGCTTTGCGCATCCACTCCGCCACCTTCTCATCATTCTCTTTTTTCTTTTTCTCCAACAGATGCTGGTCTGCGATGGCGATCGCCACCTGCGTCTTCACCTGTAACATTTGATTTTGCATGTCCAGAATTACCTGCTTGATCATCTTTTCCGGCTCCTCGGCTTTATCGATCAGATCGTTGAGGTTGGCCCGGACTAACGTGGAAACACGCTCTAGTAATGCCATGATGAACTCCTTTTCATTACCTAAACTTCCAGGTTTTAGCTTTGGCCTCTAGCTACTGTTGGCCTTGCTGCGCTCGGCGGGACAGCCCCTTCGGCTCGCTCAGAGCAAGCGAAAACGGCTGTCCCAAACGAGCAATTGAGATCCCTTTACTTCGTCGCATCCACCACCGGCGGCTTCGGCGAATGGTCTCCCAACTGCCGCACTTTGCCAAGCAACTCCGCGAGCGGCATGCCCGAGAGCGTCTCAAATAACGCCGGCACCTGCGCCGCCATCTTTGCGATGTCCCCCGTGATCTTGTTCATCCCGGATGCATCGCCGTTTCCCGTGGAGACGATGGTGATCTTGTCCACGTTAGCCAGCGGACTCGCCAACGCCTTCACCACTTCCGGCATGCAGGTGAACAAACGGTCAATCACGGCTGCCTGGTTGTATTCCTGATACGCTTCAGCCTTCACGTTCATCGCCTTGGCTTCGGATTCGCCTTTCTTGAAGATGATTTCGGCTTCGGCCTCGCCTTGTGCCCGTATCGACGACGCGTGTCCTTCCGCCTCTGCGATCAGCCGCTGCTTTTCAGCCGCCGCCAAAGTCTCAATGCGCTGACGCTCGATCTCCGCTCCCTTCAACACGGTTGCAATCAGTTCCTTCTCGCGGCGATTGATTTCAGCTTCCTGCACCTTGACCTGTTGCTCTTTCTCGATCTGCTGCACCTTCACCTGCTCGGCGACCACCTGCTGTTGCATGATATTGGTCTGGATGTCATAGGCCTTGTCGGCCTGCGCCTGCTGGCGTTTTGTGACTTCCAGGAATTGCGCCTTCTTCACTTCCAGGTCGCGCTGTGATTCCGCTTGCTTCGCGAGAGACAGCGTTTCCGCCAGCACTCGCTCTTGATCTGCCTGCGCCTTGGCCACTGCCGCTTCCCGCTGCGCCAGCGCACGTTTGATGGCCGTATCCCTATCCGCTTCGGCCGTGGCAACGTCGGCATCGCGTTTGATGCGGGCCACATCCGGCTTGCCCATGTTGGTGATGTATTCGTTTTTGTCTCGAACTTCCTTGATGGTGAATGAAATCACTTCGAGCCCCATCTTGTTCATGTCCTCGGCGCAGGTTCCGCGCATCCGGTCGGAAACCATTTCCGGCTGCTTTACGATCTCCTCCACCGTTAATTGCCCGATGATGCCGCGCAAATGCCCTTCCATCACGAGGCGGATTAGTCCCTCCCGTTCCTGATCGCTTTTCGTCAGGAATTGTTCGGCCGCGGTCAGCACCGATTCGCGGTCGGACTTTACTTTGATCTGAGCCACCGCTTCGACAGTCACCGCTACGCCTTGTTTGGTGTAAAGATCCTGTTGCGGCGCTACGTCGAACGACATCAGTTCCAGCGACAGATCCTTGCAGACCTGCACCATGGGAAACACCAGCGTGCCGTGCCCCTGCACCACACGCGTGCCGCCAAAGCCATACACGATGAGTGCCTCGTGTGGTCCCGCCTTGCGGTAGAGCCTGGCCAGCATGCTCGTCAGGAACATAATGGCCATCACTCCCAGCCCGATAATGATCCACATCTCAACCATGCGTGACATCTCGAACATAACGCCTCCTGTTACTAATGCCGTTAATAACCGCACATAACAACTACTCGGCTCCCGCCATCTCGCTCCACAAGCGAACGTAAGCAATTCCTTTTTCGTAGCGCGTGACCACCACCTCGGTTCCCTTCTCGATGGCACTCGCGTCATCGCTGCGCGCGCCGCAAACGCGACGGGTTCCCATCTGCGTGTAAACCAGCTCTCCCGTTCCATTCGCTCGGATCGCGCTGGAGATTCGACCCAGCACTCCCACCATTTCGTAATCGGCCGCATCCATGTTCTCGTCGGACGACATCAGCACTTTGCTGAGGAAAAGAAACACAATGCCACCACCCAGCAGTCCGCTGACGATGGATGCCAGCAGCCCAAAACCGATCCAAAGTCCGGAGTAGCGCGTCAGCAAATACCCGGTCCCGCCAAACCACGCCAGGAACGCCGCGAGTGTGGGGAAATTAAACGGCGAGACTCCAGCGCTCTTCGCAACGGCCTTTCCGCCCACTCCACTGATCGCAGTCTGCGCGTGCCCGGGGACATGTCCCGCCGAACCCGCCGCCGAAGGTACCTGAACGCCACTTGCGTGGCCGTGCAAATGCGGCATATGCAACCGGCCAAACCGCGCACCGCCCAGCACGAACGAGAAGAAACTGAAGCAGAAGCCGACCGCGAAACAAATCAGATAAAAATCCGCCCAAGTCATGAGTTGGTTCATCGGAGTCGCCTCCCTTCGTTACCCGCCATACGTCCCGGATTCTCGCTGAGAAAACTCTCACGATGGTTCCGCTGATTGCGGCTCACCATCGCCTCCGGGCGCAACGCTTCCAACAGGCGTTCAGCGAGCCCGGGAGTTTCGAGAATCGCGCCGAGCAGCAACAGACAGCGACGCGTATCTTTTTCGCGCGCGGCCTTGATCAGCGCCTCGCTCACTTCCGGGTCGCTCACAAATCGCTCCGATCCTTGCAGCAGCCAAACATCAAGCTGGCCTTCCGTAGTGCGCAAGTCAGAAGTCAGTTCCGTGTGAAAACCTTCCGGATCATCCACCAGGAAACCCGGATGCACCTTGAAAAACTTCGCCAGCAGCGCCCGCGACGACTGCGTCATATGCGGCCGCGCCCCGCTTTCGATCTGCGACAGATACGACTGGCTGATGCTCTTGCGCAATTCCTGGCGCACGGCCTTCACCATCTCCTGTTGCGTCATGGGACGCCCCAAGCCCCGCAGCGAGCCTTCCACTTCCCGCAAGTAACGGATTTTCTCGCCGAGCTTCATATCTCAGATCGAGATATTTATATTGCAATATGCGATATGTGTCAAGAAATATATAAGCCATGTTTTGAAGGGGTTATGCTGGGCTTACAGTCCGGCCTCGATGCGGGAGCGAGGATCGAGGTAGTCTCGCAATGCGTCGCCGATAAAATTGAAGGAGAGCACCGCTAGCATCACCGCGAGCGCCGGAAAGAGCACCAGATGTGGCGCGTCGAACAAATGTGCGCGGCCATCGTTGAGCATAGCTCCCCAACTGGCCGTCGGCGGAGGCACTCCCAGCCCGAGGAAGCTCATGGTCGCCTCAGCGAGGATGGCTCCCGCCATCCCGATCGCCGCCTGCACGACTACCGGCTGAATAATGTTGGGAAGGATGTGTCGCGCAACGATGCGCAGATCGCTCGCTCCAAGGGCCCGCGCCGCTTCAACAAATTCGCGCTCACGCGCGGCAAGAACTTGACCTCGGACCAGACGCGCGTATCCAACCCATCCGCCAAGCGCAAGCGCAAGGATAAGATTGAAAATTCCAGGGCCGCGAAATGCGACGAACGCGATGGCCAGGAGAATTCCGGGGAACGACAAGAACGCGTTCATCAGAACGACGTTTACGAAGCGGTCAATGCCTCCGCCGTAGTAGCCGGCGATGCAACCAATGATGAGGCCGAGGGTCAACGAAGCGAGCACGACGCAGCTTCCGACGAGCATGGAGATGCGCGCGCCGTAAATAATTCGGGAGAAAATGTCGCGCCCCAGTTCGTCGGTGCCAAACCAATGGGAGCGACACGGGGTTTCAAGGCGGGCCGGAAGATTGATAAACGCTGGATCTTGCGGCGCGATCCATGGAGCGAATAGCGCAAAAATTACGAAGACGATAACCAGAACGACGCCCGCAGCCGCTAGAGGATTGTGACGTACATTTCCGGCAGCCCGGCGGCGGAACGAGATGGCGGCGGTGGGAATGTTGCTATCTTACAAGGAGAAGGAGCAATATCGCGATAACGAAAAATCTCACGCCGCGGCTCGCGGCTTGACTAACCTTGGTTTCGCGAGCGCAGGCGGCTCACCGGCAGCGGGCGAAAGCAGCGTCAACGGAATAACCGCACTGCACCATGTGATCACGGCGATCGGATAAAGTGCGTGCGAGTAATGGCCGGTGCTTTGTCTAATCTGCGCAATCAGGGTGGGACCCAGGACTCCCACGCCGTAAGCATCAAGCCATGACCGTGGAACCGCCCTTGAGATCACCGGGAGATTGTGCTCTGATAAGGGAGTGCGGGAACCCTATCGCGGGGCCGCATGCGCCATAACCTTTACCTTTTAGCCCAAAATCCTGAGGAGAAAAATCATGAGCAAAGTCCCGTATGTTCCAAAAGGCTACAACTCCGTCACACCCTACCTGATCATCAAGGGGGCTGCCGAGGCCATTGAGTATTACAAAAAGGTTTTCGGCGCCACCGAAACGGTTCGAATGAATGGTCCGAACGGCAAAGTCGGACATGCAGAATTGAAGATTGGTGACTCGCACATCATGCTGGCTGACGAAAATCCCAGCATGGGCCAGGGACACACCGGCCCCGCCACCGTCGGCGGGAGCCCAGTGAGCCTGTATGTATATCTTCCCGACGTCGACAACGTGGTGAAGCGCGCAGCCGACGAGGGCGCGAAAATCCTGAAGCCAGTGCAGGACCAGTTCTATGGAGACCGTTCTGGCTTCATTCAAGATCCGTTCGGACATTTGTGGGGCATAGCCACGCATGTAGAGGATGTGTCGCCCGAGGAAATGAAAGAGCGGATGAAGAAGATGATGCCGGCTGCCTAATTTGACTTGAATCAGAGGCGGGGCAGGGATGTCCCGCCTCTATTTCAGGCCTGACGGGTAAACGGATTTTCGACGCGAATACCGGCGATCTTTTGTTGAGCATTCAGGTCTTCCGAGAAGATTCGTGTTGCACCGGATTTCACCGCCGACGCAACGATTAAGGCGTCCCAAAACCCAATCCGGGATTCGTCTTCGATGCGAAATGCCGCTGCGATCTCAGCGGGCGTGGTTTCGCTGCACCAGATCGAGTAGCTGTTCACAATCAGACGTGCCTCTACTTTGGAAAGCGGCTTCGCGATTTTCCGCGTGACGTTCACATAGAATTCTTGCAGTACTTGTGTGCTGAGGGCGCCCGTCCGATGGGTCCAGAGCTCGCGCAGAATATTCTTAGCCTTCTCGTGCTTGGCTTTTGCATCCACGTCGTGAGCGTAGATCAAGACGTTGGTATCAACGAACGTTTTATCGCTCATGCCATTCGTCCCGAGTGGAGCGGATCACTCCGCCCAGGTGGAAGCCTTGGTCGAGCAGGGCTGCGGCTTGTCGTTGGGCGCGCTCGTAAGCTTCGTCCTCACCGAAAACCAGGCGGCCCAGCTCGTCGCCCAAGCGCTTAGCTTGCTGCGGATCGCTGGCGGCACGAAAGCGCTCGGCAAGCTCGAAGAAGGCCTTCTCCTTCCGCTTCCGCGCTTCGATGCCGAGTTCAATCAACTCCACGAGAATTCGGTTGTCGCTCAGGCGCTGGCTCTTTGCCATGCGCTCCACTTGTTTGGCGATGGGAGTGGGGAGGGATACGCTCCGGCGGACGTGTTTTGTGGTAGGCATGGCACCACTATACACCATTTTGGTGCAGTTGATGCGGACGCGAATTCACCACCCCCGCCAGGGATGATCGCGAAAGCATGTGCCAGCCCCCCCAACGGGCGGCGGCTTTAGAGGGACGGCGGGTGGTGGTTGGATTGCTCCAGGCGTGACCCGGCCCGAGGTTTGTGCCTTTAATGCCATCCCTCATCTTCAACCATTTCGAATTTGTTGTATGAAGCCCGCGCCTTCTTTATTTCGACCTCGACGGCCAGCGAGCCTAACGCATCGATGATCTCCGACTTAGGCCCCTTGAATCGCTGCCCGGCGATAACCTCGGCGAGTCGGAGGTTTTCGCTGAATGGGACGAAGTACAATTCACCGTCCTTCTCGCCCGGAGGTCCCCACTCTCGAATTTCTTCTTCGTAAACCCAGTGTTCGAATTTGGTGAAGAGGGCCTTCCGCGCGAACGCTTGACGTTCGGCCTCGGACATATTTTCAAAGTCTCCTGGAGTGGGACATGGCAAAAGTTGCGCGACGTACTCCACAGGGCCGGCATTGTCTAGGGGATCCACCTTCATTTCTGGAATATCGAAGCCGAGGCACAGTCCTGCATGCTTGTCGCTGTAGTGCGCCCAGATCACGGGATTCTTCCAGCTCGCACTGAAACAAAGGAGGCCCCTGTCCTTATCGACGTCGTTCCTGGTTTGCAGGAATGTCTGACGAAGGATCGGATCGGTGACGTCGTAAGCCCGCAGTTCAAACGGATCATTGAGGTCCGCGACCCGCGATTGTTTGATCCGCTTCTCTTTTATGCTCTTTAGGCCGTGCTGTGCAGATAGAAACTTGTAAGCCCGCATGATCCCGAATCTTAGCAGCCCTTACTGTCTGATCCTCGGGTTCGCCACCGAGTACAGCACATCCGTCAGAAAATTCACCGCCACATACGTCAATCCAATCGCGAGGATGCAGCCTTGCACCAGGTAGTAGTCGCGGTTCGAGATGGCTTGGATAGTCAGGCGGCCGATGCCGGGCCAGGAGAAAATCGTCTCGGTCACGATTGCGCCTGCCAGCAGCGCGCCGAATTGCAGGCCCAGGACGGTGATGATGGGGATCATCGCATTGCGCAGAGCGTGGCGGTAGACGACGGTGCGCTCGGGCAGACCTTTGGCGCGGGCAGTGCGGATGTAGTCCTGGCTGAGCTCTTCGAGCATGGAGGTGCGGACCATGCGGGTGAGGATGGCGGCTAGCGCGCTGCCCATGGTGACAGCGGGCAAAATCAGATTGGCGAACGAGCCTGCGCCGGAGACGGGGAGCCAGCCCAGCTTGATGGCGAAGAGAAGAATAAGGATTGGGCCGAGCGCGAAGTTGGGGAATGACAGGCCAAAGAGGCTGACTACGCTGAGCAAGCGGTCGTCCCAACGGTTGCGGCGCTGGGCGGAGCGGACTCCTGCGGGGATCGACAAAATGATCGCTACGAATAGCGATGCCAGCGTCAGTTGCAGCGTGTAGGGATAGCGCTGGGCGAGGAGGCGCGTCACGCTTTGGTTGTAGCGGAAGGATGGCCCGAGGTCGCCGTGGAGGACGCCTTTCCAGTAACGCAAGTATTGCTGGCCGAGCGGGGCGTCGAGGCCGTAGGCGTGACGGGTGGCTTGGATATCGGCAGGCGGCGCGCCTTCACCGAGCATTTGCTGGATGGGATCTCCAGGGACAAGATGGATCAAGAGGAAGACCAGGCTTACTACCAGCCAGATTACTGGGAGGGTGTAGAGGACGCGTTGGAGGAGGGCTCTGGACACTGGTCTGTCGTTTATTGTTACTCGTTCGTCCTAAATGCCTACATGACTACGAACTTGGCGCTGCAAACAAGTACATGGGTCCTCGGCCAGCGAATAACGCGGGCCTCAGGATGACAAGGGTTTAGTTTAATCTCCGGTTTGCTTTGCCGATTCTGCTTTGGCCTCAACGCTTTCAAGTTTTTCGATCTTCACTTTGGCGATGCGGTGGCCTTCCATCTCTTCGACTGTGTATCGATGGCCTTCGAACTCGAAAGAGTCACCGAGGGAGGGGATGCGTTGCAGGCGGGCCAGAACAAATCCGGCCAGAGTTTCGAAACCAGCATCGCGCGGCAGGAGCAGGCCGTGCTGAGTGTCGAGATCGCGGATGTTGACCGCGCCTTCGAGAACCAGAATCGATTCGTCGGCCAGAGCGGGTTCGGGCAAGGAGACGTCGAACTCATCTTCGATGTCTCCGACCAGTTGTTCGAGAATGTCCTCGACCGTGATGACGCCTGCGGTTGAGCCAAACTCATCGACTACCACGGCGAGGTGCCGACGACGCTGCTTGAATTCATCCAGCAACTCGGAGAGGACTTTGGTTTCTGGCACGACGAGGACGTCGTACATGATCTGGCCGATTTGTGTGCGGGCGATCCGCGAGGCCAGCGGCTGACCCAGGTTCACCAGGCGAAGCCTTACCCAGCGAATCAGTTCTTTGTAATACAGGACGCCGACGATGTGTTCTGGACCGCGCTGCGGATCATAGACCGGAATGCGCGAGTGCTGGCCCTCAACTACGCGATTTAGGGCTTCGTCGAGCGTGAGGTCGGAGGGCAGAGAGAAAATATCAGGACGCGCCACCATGACTTCGCGGACGGTGATGCTGTCGAGTTCTATGGCGTTGTGGATCATCTCCTCTTGCGACTCGGGAATCTGGCCGAATTGGCGGCTGGCGGTGACGATCAGCTTGAGCTCGTCGGGCGAATGAACCGCACCACCGCGGCGAGTTTCTCGCGCGCCGAAAAGCCTTAACACCAGGCCGCCCGAGCGCCGCATGAAAAAAAGCAAAGGGCGCGTAATGGTGAGAAAGGCCTCCATGGGAGCAGCCACGGCAAGTGCAATCTGCTCAGCACGCTGCAAGGCCAGAGTTTTCGGGACCAGTTCGCCGAGAAGCACGTGGAGATAAGTGATCAGACTGAATGCGATCACGATGGCGATTCCGTGAGCGTAGACGGCGGCGTGAGGCACCTCGTGAACGAAGCGGAGGGCTTCCACCAGGCGCGCGACCATGGGTTCGCCGATCCAGCCCAGGGTCAGGCTGACCATGGTGATGCCCACCTGCACCCCGTTCACGACTTCATCAAGATGCTGATGGAGGCGCTGAACGGTGCGGGCGCCGATGCGGCCCGAGGAGATGAGTTGCTGAATTCGTGTATCGCGAACGCTGACCAGGGCGAATTCCGCAGCCGCGAAAAACGCGTTGGCCGCCACCAGGAGAAGGATCAAAAGCACGCGGAGCAACACGAAGGCAATCATTTAAGCGCAATTCTGATGGGCAATTCTAGCATTCCGAAGAAGCCAGGATGGCTGGCGGAAGCGTGGCGGCGGCGGCTTGAATTCTTCACCGCAGGGGCACGGGGAATCCAGGTAAAACTTTTGGCTCCGCCGGCTAACCTTTTTTCTAGGAGGATGGTCTAACCGGAAGGTGACAAAGTCTTTCGCGCCGCTCGCACCATTCGGACTCGTTTCAAAATCTCGGGAACAAAGACAATAGGGGTTGCGTACAAGAGAGTGTATAGGTCCTTCGGCCCGCAAAAACGCGGACCTCTGGATGACAAGCTGTACGGATTAGAGCTCGGAGGACTTCCCTTTCAGCTGGGCTTTCTAAAGGCATTCAAGAGGCAATCATGAACGGAAACGGAAATAATAAAAAGAAACGTCGCAGACTGTTCATCTATGGTGGCGTTGGGCTGGCGATTGTGCTGCTGATTGCGATCGGAGTGTTCGCGGCTACGCGGGGCGGTACCAAGATCGATCCCACAAAGCTTGCGAAGGTGGAAAAGGGTGACTTGGCGAAGAGCGTAGTGGCTACCGGTAAGGTGACGCCCATTACGAAGGTCGAAGTGAAATCGAAGGCCAGCGGGATTGTGAAGAAGTTGCTGGTGGAATATGGCGATCGCGTAAAAAAAGGCCAGTTGCTGGCGCAACTCGATAAAGTTGAGATTGAGGCACAAGTCGCACAATCGCGCGCCGCGCTGGATGCGGCCGACGCCAACCTGACGAGTTCGCAGGCGGATTACGAGCGGGCGAAAGTGGACGCGGAAGGACCCGATGTACCCCTGTTGAAGCGCGCCTACGAGCGCGCCGAGGGCATGGCGAAGGATGGAGTAGTATCGGCCTCCGCGCTTGACGATGCTGAGAAAAATTATGAAATGTCGCTGAATAAGCAGAATGTGGCCAAGGCCCAGATGACTGTCCTGAAAGCAAAGATTGCGCAGTCGCGCGCTCAGGTGGCGGAAGATCAAGCCAATCTCAAGCAGCTGGAAGAGCAACTCAGCTATACCGATATTGTTTCGCCGATCGACGGCATCGTGCTCTCGCGCGATGTGGAAATGGGCGACGCGGTGAGTTCGATCCTCGTGTTGGGATCTTCGGCCACACTCGTGATGACGCTGGGCGATACCAGCGAAGTATACGTGAAGGGCAAAGTGGACGAGAGTGACATCGGCAAGGTGTATCTGGGGCAGCCGGCGCGGATCAAAGTGGAATCGTTCAAGGATAAAACCTTCACCGGAAAAGTGACGAAGATCTCTCCGATGGGAGTAGAGAAGGATAATGTGACTACTTTCGAAGTGCGGGTTTCGATTCAAAATCCGGGCGGCGAATTAAAAGCCGAAATGACTGCCAACGCCGAAATTATCCTGGAGGAACATAGGAACGTGCTGCAGATTCCGGAGGGCGCGATTTTGTACGACAAGGATAAGAAAGCTTCGGTGGAGATTCCTGATCCGAAGGGTAAGGACGGCAAGGATAAGATCGCGGTTAATATCGGAATCTCGAATGGTGCGAAGACGGAAGTGCTCAGTGGGCTGAAAGAGGGCGATCAGGTGGTGCTGCAGTAGGCAAGGTCTTAGGTCGTAGGTATTAGCTCTTCCCGGCCCTTCGACGACACTGCAGTGAGAGCTTGGTTGCAAGAGCATGGTTGCAAGAGCACAGACGGGAGAGAAGCCATGAAGACGAATCTCAAACTGGTGCTGGCCGGGCTGGCTGGAGTCTTGATTGGCGTTGCGGGCGCCAGGGCGATTCATGCTCAGCAGCTCAAGACACCACCTGGCTACGTGATCGCGGAAGTCGAGGTGACAGACGCCGCCACCTTAAAGAAATATGGCGAGAAGGCGCCGCAGATAGTGGCGTCTTTCGGCGGGCGTTATGTGGTTCGTGGCGGCGGTAAGATTCAGGCTCTCGAGGGGGAACCACCAAAGGGCTACGTTATTGTGATCGCTTTCGACAGCGCGGCGAAAGCGCGTGAGTGGTATGATTCGCCGGACTATACGGCAATCAGGCCGTTCAGGCAAAATTCCACGAAGAGCCGCCTGTTTCTCGTCGAAGGCGTTACGCCCCAGTGACGCATCAATTCGCCCGGAAGCTCACGTTGAAAGTATCGCCAAATTCAGGAGTCGCTACAAAAATGAATAACCAGGGCATCTGCCGTATTCCGCCTTCGATTCCAACTCGATTCTCATTTTCGTCGATCGCGCTGGTTGTGCTGCTGGCTTCGACGATGGCGGTGGCTTCGACGCCGCAAGGGACATTCGATAAAACATTCCAAGTGAGTGGGCCGGTCGATCTGGAAGTGGAAACTCATTCCGGCGACATCACGGTGCACAGTGGGCCGTCGGGATCGGTCTCTATTCACGGCAGGATATTTGTAGGGGATCACTGGCTATTCGGAAACCGGCACACCGACGTCAGCGATATCGAGCAGCATCCTCCGGTACGGCAGGACGGAAATAATATTCGTATTGATTATGTGAATGCGCACGATATTTCGGTGGACTACGAGATCACTGTGCCTCCAGAAACCACGGTGCGCACCCACAGCGGCTCGGGAGATCAGACCATTGAAGGGACTCGCGGCAACGTGGACCTGCAGAGCGGATCAGGAGACGTGAAGCTCTCGCGAATTACTGGAGAGATTCGCTTGAAAACGGGATCGGGAAACGTGCGCGCAAGAGAGATCGCTGGGACGGTCCGGGGCGGCACCGGAAGCGGGGATATTGAGGTCGAAGAAACGGGAGTTGGCGACCTGGATTTGCATACAGGATCCGGCAATATTAAAGCTCGCGGCGTTCAGGGATCGCTTCACGCGGAGACCGGCAGCGGCAATATTACGGGTGAGGGCACCCAAACCGGCGCGTGGGACATTCGCACGGGCTCAGGAAATGTGCGCGTCCACTTGCCCCGGGACGCTGCCTTCGATGCAAACCTCTCCACCAGTGCGGGAAATCTGGATGTCGGTCCAGCGATCACCATGACAGTGCAGGGACACGTGCAGGAGTCGCGCAAGCAGATTGTTGGACAAGTGCGAGGCGGCGGACCGCTGCTGACAGTGCACACGGGATCGGGCGATATTCATATCGAGTAGCAGTCGACAGTGGTTAGTATCCAGTGTTCAGCAAGACCTGAAGTTCGCTGGCACTAATCACTAACGACTGACACCACCACTCCACATTACCTAGGTGTCTTGACTGTTGCGCCGTGCAACAGTTACTTTCGTTTCTCGGTAAAATTTCATCTCATTCGAGGGTAATCTTGGCTCACCGTCCCATCATCACGCTCACTACCGACTTCGGCACGAACGACCATTTTGTAGGGGTTATGAAGGGCGTCATTCTGGACATTGTGCCCGAAGCAGAGATTGTCGACATCTGCCATTCCGTTCAGGCTTTTGACGTGCTGGATGGGGCGCTCACAATTTCGCAGGCTTATTCCTACTTCCCTTCAAAAACGGTGCATATCGTAGTGGTGGATCCTGGCGTGGGCACGGCGCGACGTCCCATTCTAGCTTCCAACGAAAAATACCACTTCGTTGCCCCGGACAATGGTGTGCTTTCTTTGTTGTATGCGCGCGAGGAGCGCATACACGTCCGGCACATCACCTCCGAACACTACTTTCTGCAGCCGGTAAGTAACACCTTCCACGCACGGGATATTTTTTCTCCTATTGCCGCGTACCTCGCCAAAGAAGTTGACCCCCAGAAATTTGGCGATGAGGTGGAGGACTACATTCGCTTTTCGGCGCCGAAACCAAAAGCCATCGATACAAACCGCTTACGCGGTGTCGTGCTGAAGGTGGACCGGTTCGGAAACCTTATCACCAACATCACGCCTGAGGATGCTCCCATGCTTTTCGATGCGGCATCCAGTTTCAAGATTGTTGTAGGAAGCAGTGAGATCACCGAAATCCACAGTGCTTATGCGGAAGGCGCGCCGGGCGAAGTCTTCGGCGTTCTGGGCAGCATGGGCTTTCTGGAGATCGCCGCGAACCGCGCGGCCGCCGCACAATTGACCGGCGCAGGTAAAGGAACGGACGTTAGCATCATTCTGGGTGAGGCTGCCGCAGCCCGCAACGGCGCGTAGCAACTCTAAGGACTCTTCGGCTTGGGATGAGCATAGCGTTCCATCTCCGCCGTCCATTTCAGAAAGCGCCACAAGCTTGAGCGCTCACGCCACAGAAATTCCCAGAATTCAAGGAAGCCGACCTTCGTCATCTTCACGCCGCAATAAGTCTCGATACGCCACAACAAATAGGGGCTCCGCCACGGAGCCAGGCGATGGCCTTTGGTGGCATTCCACAAGAAGCGCAGGGAATAGCGCATAGGGGCATGATAACGGTACGCGAAGCTTTTGGACTAGGCGCCTAGATCAGTCAGCGTTTCGAATTACGGCTTCTTGTCGTCTCGAGCAAATCGTGGGACGAACGCTTGAATGCGGCGTTGATTCGCCGACATGTTAAAATCCTCTCTCCGCCACTACTTCCTGCCATGTCCGACGCAAACATCCGACAACAAGCTGAAGACCACTACTATGCTGCGCTGGATTTGATGGCGGAGGGAAAATTAGAAGAGGCTGTCGGGGCTTATCGTGAATCGCTGGCAATCGATCCCTCGTTCACAGAAGCCATGCACGGCCTGGCACGCGCACTTCAGGATTTGCAGCGATACGATGAAGCGATCGCCGTGGCTCAGAAAATCACGGAGTTGGATCCCGATGACGTCCTCGCGCACACCAGCTTGTCAGTACTCTTTCAGAAAAAAGGCATGATTCCAGAAGCTGAGGCAGAGGGAGCCAAGGCGCGGGTACTGGGGTGGAAGCAGCAGTTGAAGAAGGGCATTTCGTAGCTTCTGGCTCCGAACTTCTGGCGTCGAGCCCTTGATTTGCTGTGCGCTAGTCTACGATCTTGAAGCTAGCAGCCACAAGCTTTCTACAGCTCATACTTCTTCATCAAATGCCGGAACGAGCGGTAGGAAATGCTAAGCAGATCGGCGGCTTTGGTCTGTACGCCGTTGGAGCGCTCCAGCGCATTCAGAAGCAGAGTGCGCTCGATGTTGGCGACGTATCCTTCGAGACCAATTCCTTGCGGAAGCACAGACCCTGAAGCTACCTCCGAAGTGCCTCCAGAAAAGCCCGCCGCAGCCGCACGCGCTTTGGGGCGCTCCGCGGGCAGCTCAACGTGCAACTCGTCGGACATCTCCAGCGCAACCGCGCGCTCGATCGTATTTTCGAGTTGGCGAACATTGCCGGGCCACTCGTAGTTGCAGAGTGCGTCCAGCGATTGCTGGTTCAGGCGAAGAATACTGCGATTGGCGGCAGCAGCGTATTTCTTTAGAAAATGATTGGCTAATAGAGGGATGTCTTCGCGGCGCTCGCGCAGATTAGGCACACGGACGGGAATTACACTGAGCCGGTAGTAGAGATCCTCGCGAAACAGGTTTTCGGCGACGGCCTTGTCGAGATCGCGATTGGTGGCCGCGATCACCCGCACGTCAATGGGAATCTCGCTAGTGCCGCCGACCGGCCTCACGGAGCGCTCCTGCAATACGCGGAGCAACTTCACCTGCATGGCTAGAGTCATCTCGCTGATTTCGTCGAGAAAGATAGTGCCGCCACCCGCTACCTCGAACAGTCCGCGCTTGTTCTGGGTGGCCCCGGTGAAAGCTCCTTTCAGGTAGCCGAAGAGTTCGCTCTCCAGTAAAGTTTCAGGAAAGGCGCCACAGTTCACCGAAACGAACGGATCCGTGGCACGTGGAGAACAAATATGGACGGCGCGTGCCACCAACTCTTTACCCGTGCCGCTTTCGCCATGGATGAGGACGGTGCTCGCCGTGGAAGCGACGGTGCGCACCGTTTGTTTGAGCTTCTCGATTGCCGGGCTGGAACCGATGATGTTATCCAGCGAGTTGTGCGATGCCGCATCGCGTCGCAGGGCGAAATTCTGTTTGCTCAGAGTCAGTTTTTCGAGCACCCGGCTGATGGCTAGCCTGATCTCATCGACCAGGCCCGGACTCTTGCGAATGTAATCGGAGGCTCCCCCGGCTTTCACGGCTTCCACCGCAGCTTCGTAATCATCCACTGCTGTGATGAGAATAACCGGAGAATCGGGCGAAACCCGATGCGCGTGACGAAGGACTTCAATACCGCCCACGTTCGGCATCTTGATGTCGGTGATGATCAGATCATAGAGATTGCCGTCAATTTTATTCTTGGCGGCTTGGCCGGATTGCACAGTCTCCACCCGGTGTTCATCGCCACGCAGAGCGATGTCCAGCATTTCGCAAATGGAGCGTTCGTCGTCGCAAACTAGAATGTTAGCCACGCGACCTCCCGGCGGACGCGGCCCAAGGCGAAGATGCGTGGGTTGTCCCGTCGGCGGCGGAACTATCGGACGCTGAACTCCCGGACGAAGCGCTGTGCAGCGATTGCCGATCTGACTCGAGCCGGTGCAACCTGAGGATGAAAGTGGTTCCCTGCCCGGGCTTGGACCTGGCCCAAACTTTGCCTTCGTGCGCCTGCACGATCTGATAGACCACGGCTAAGCCCAGGCCGGTGCCGCCTTCAAAGTTTGATTGGAAAGGCTCGAAAATCTTTTCCGTCTGCAGCGGCGTCATTCCGATGCCGGTATCGGCGAATGTAACTTGCCAGTCGTCGCCCAAACGTTCGATGCCGACCCGTAACGTGCCGCCGTTCTGCATGGCACGCACGGCATTCTCCCCAAAATTCCAAAATACCTGTTTGATCCTGTCGCCGTCGGCAAGGGTCCAGGCTTCGGCTACGTCAAATCGATCTTCAATCAGGATGCCTGTGTTTTCCGCTATCATCCGATGTCGCATTAAAGTGAGAGTGTCTTCAAGCAGCGGCACGAGATCAGTCTTGTTGAAGCGATACTGTTTGCCTCGGGAGTACGCCAGAAAATCAGTAATGATGCTGTTAAGCCGCTGCGATTCCCGGGTGACGATGGCGAGCAATTGCCGATGTTCCGCGGTCATCTCGGGGATGGCGGAGAGCATGCTTACCGAGCCTGCAATGGAGGTAAGCGGATTGCGAATCTCATGTGCAATGGCCGCAGCGAGACGTCCCACGGCCGCCAGTCGATCCTGCAAACGGACTTCGCGCTCCAGGCGGCGGATCTCCGTGAGGTCATCCAGAACGTAGACCAGACCGACCCTATCGCCTTCTGCCACACTGAGGTTGGCTACCCTTACGCGCAATGTTTTTCGGAATGAATTTGCCGTGTCGTATCGAACCTCCGCGTAGGCTTGCTGTGTCTCGGCATTGGGTAGCGCGTCGAGGAAAAGCTTGCTGACGGAGTTCCCGAGCAATTGGCCAGGCGTGCTTTCCAAAAGCTTTAGCGCCGCGCTGTTCACAAGGGTGATGTGGCCATCGAGTCCGGTGGTGATCAGCCCGCTGCTGATGGACTGAATAATGTTTTCATGAAGGATCTGAAGATTTTCCAGAGCGCCGCTGGTATTCCGCAACTGCACCCGCGCCTGCCGTAACTTCGAGTTCAGCAAACCCGCCAGATAAGCGACCGCTACATAAGCAAAGAGGTTTACCAAAATGATGGCCTGAAGCGATTTCAGTCCAGGGTGAGTTGTACAGTACGACCTCACGACTCCGTAGTAGTTAAGTTCAATCACCGCGCCATAAAGAATGAAAGCAAGTGCTGCGACCAGGTGTGCCCACACGCGAGGAAGCAATATGCTGGCCAGGATGATGACGAGCGGGTACAGAAAATTGAGGGAACTATCCCAGCCTCCGGTTTGATGCACGACCAGACTGACAAAAACCAGGTCAGTCAGCACTTGCAAAGAAGCTTGCAACCGAAGTTCATCCCACATTGGGAGCAGGAGAGCGTAGAAAAGCGAGATAACAAACCACAGGAGGATCGTGCCAACGAAGAGATGTAGAGGAAGTGGAGCGGGCGCAAGGTGCGCCACTGCCAATTGAATTGCGAGCAGGAAAGTCAGGATCAGGATCCGTACCTTGACTAGCCAGGCCAGCCAACTCCGCTCGTCGAACGTCGATTGCATTGCGATCCCAGGATCTTAAATCTTGAGTCTTTGGTCTTGGGGCAGGCTGCGAGGCGTCAGGCTTTGCGCCCGACACCTGACACCTGACACTCAAGAGTAGTTTTTTCTAGCCTGCCAACTTGGCGATCATGGCAAACAGCGGCATGTAGAGCGAGATCACGATGCCGCCAATGCTGAGGCCTAGAACGCCGATAATTGCCGGCTCTAACATGGCCAACATGTCTTTCGTGGCCGCGTCTACTTCTTCTTCATAAAAATCGGCGATCTTCTGCAACATGTTGTCCATGGCTCCGGTAGCTTCGCCGACTCCGATCATCTGGGTCACCATGTTCGGAAACACTCCGCACTCCCTGAGCGGATCGACGATCGTTCGGCCCTCTTCAATCGCTTTCCGGACTCTCATCAGCGCCTCTTCCAGGACGGCATTCCCGGAAGTCTTGGCGGTAATTGCCAAGCCTTCGAGGATCGGCACGCCGGAAGTGATCAACGTACCCAGCGTTCGGGTAAAGCGGCCTACCGCAATTTTGCGAAGGAGGCTTCCGACGACGGGCATTTTTAGAAGCGCCTTGTCGAAGTAATAACGGCCGCGCGGGTGCTTGCGAATCTGCTTGAGACCAAACACCAACCCGATCACACCGCCGATCGCAACCCACCAGAAACCTTGTACGGCCGCGCTAAGGCCCATTACGATGCGCGTGGGAAGAGGAAGCGTGACGCCAAGCCCGGAAAACAGATTAGAGAAAATCGGAACCACCCACTTGAGTAACGCACCGACGATCAGGGTCGCGATGCTGACGACGGCCACGGGATAAATCAGAGCCGACTTCACTGCCGCACGCAGGCGAACAGCCTTTTCTACGTAGGTCGCAAGGCGCTGCAAAATGATGTCGAGAATACCGCCGGTCTCGCCGGCCTCGATCATGTTCGTGGTGAGGTCGTCGAACACCAGCGGATATTGGCGCATGGCGTTAGCCAGCGTAGCGCCGCCTTCTACGGTAGTGCGGACCCCTGTCAGCGTCTTCTGAAAGGACTGGCTCTCCTGGTTAGCCGCCAGAATCTCCAGACACTGCACCAGGGGCAAGCCGGCGTCAATCATCACCGAGAACTGGCGGAAAAAGATCGCGATGTCCTTGGTCTTGACCTTGCTCGAGCCAAAAGTGGGCATGGCAAATTCCTTGCCCTTCTCGCGGATGGAACCGGGGGTGATCCGTTCGCGCCGCAACTGCTGTCCCAGCGCTTGCTTGTTTGGTGCGTTGCGCTCTCCGGAAATCTTCTGTCCGGAAGCGTCCTTGCCGGAAAATGTGAAAACTGGCATGGTATCAATCTCTCCTCAACTGGTCGTCGGATCACAAACCTCTGCGGCAGAATCTCGATCCCGTTCCTCGCGTGCTGGCTGCCGAGTATTTAGCCCTTCGATGACGTCGCTCCTCGTGACATTGACGATGCGGCCGTGCCGCCCCGGTTGGTCAATGAGGCACCTCTATTAATCATTTCCTGCAGTTCATCTGGATTGCTTGACCGCTGCAGGGCGATTTCCAAAGAAATCTGTTTCTGGAAGTAGGCGGTGGCCAGCGCCTGATTAAACGTTTGCATACCAAATTTGTCCTGGCCGGATTGCATGGCCGAATAGACCTGGTGGATCTTGTCTTCGCGAATCAGGTTTCGAACCGCTGGATTCGGAATCAAGATTTCCATGATCATGGCTCGACCTTTGCCGTTTATCGTCGGCAATAGGGTTTGACACATGACGCCTTCCAGAACCAGCGACAGCTGAGCGCGAATTTGCGGCTGCTGGTGAGCGGGGAACACATCGATGATGCGGTTGATGGTGGACGTCGCCGAATTAGTATGCAAGGTACCAAAGGTCAAGTGTCCGGTTTCCGCGATTCGCAGTGCCGATTCGATGGTTTCCAGATCGCGCATTTCGCCGATCAGTACCACATCGGGGTCTTCACGCAGCGCTGCGCGCAGGGCATCGGTGAAGCTCTTGGTATCGGCGTGCAGTTCGCGCTGGTTGACCACGCAGTTCTTGTTCATGTGGACGAACTCGATGGGATCCTCAATGGTGAGGATGTGGTCATGCCGCTCGCTGTTGATCTTGTCGATCATGGCTGCGAGCGTGGTTGACTTACCGGAGCCCGTCGGTCCCGTCACCAGCACCAAGCCGCGTGGTTTGTCACAAAGCTTGCTGACCACGGCAGGCAGACCGAGCTGGTTGAAAGATTTGATCTCAAATGGGATCAAACGGAAGACGGCAGCCGTGGCCCCACGCTGATTAAAAACGTTGGCGCGGAAGCGGGCCAGCCCTTTCAATCCGAAAGAAAAGTCGAGCTCCAGGCTTTCTTCGAAGCGGTGCTTCTGCGAATCCGTCATGACGCTATAAGCCAGCTGTTTGGTCTCTGCTGGCGTCATCTGCGGCAAATCAAGCGGCACCAGATGCCCATGCACACGGATCTGAGGCGGCGAATTGGTGGTGATGTGAAGATCGCTGCCACTCATCTCCAGCATTCTCTTGAGCAGATCACTTAACGACAAAGCCATAGTCTGTTCCTTCCCCTAACTGTCGAATCCTTTACCTTCCGATTCCGCTAACTTGCGCCTCAGTGAATCGTTTCGCGGGCCACTTCCTCGAGTGTGGTCATGCCCGCGGCAACTTTGATCAATCCGCTCCGTCGCAACGTAATCATGCCGCGCTCGATCGCCTTCTTCTTCAATTCCACGGCCGATGCCCCCACCAGAACCAGTTCTCTAATTTCGTCATCCACTTCCATCACTTCGTAGAGACCGCAACGGCCCTTGTAGCCGGTGTTGTTGCATGCTCCGCAACCTTTCCCCTTTTGGATCTTCACCGTCTTCGCCTCTTCCGGGGTAAATCCTTCCTCGATCAAGGCTTGCACCGGAACATCAACGGGCTCGGTGCATTCCTTGCAAATGCGGCGGATCAGTCGTTGGGCGCAGATCAGGTGAACGGAAGTCGCCACCAGGAATGGTTCGATTCCCATGTTCATCAAACGGGTGATGGTTTCCGGGGCACCGTTCGTATGCAAAGTAGAGAGCACGAGGTGACCCGTGAGGGCTGCCTTGATGGCAATTTCCGCCGTTTCGAAGTCTCTGATTTCGCCCACCAGAATGATGTTGGGATCCTGACGCAAGAAGGAACGCAGGGCGGCTGCGAAATTCAACCCGATCTGCTCCTTCATCTGTACCTGGTTGACGCCGCCCAATTGAAATTCAACGGGATCTTCGGCCGTCATGATGTTGGTATCGGGCTGGTTGAGCCGGGAAATTGAGGAATAAAGAGTGTTGGTTTTGCCCGAACCCGTCGGGCCCGTGACTAACACCATTCCGTAAGGCTTGAGAATGGCCTTCTCGAATTTCACCAGCGATTCGGGTTCGAAACCCAGCTTGGTCATGTCGAGGCGCAGATTTTCTTTGTCGAGCAATCGGAGCACGATTTTCTCGCCCCACAAGGTTGGCAAGGTGCTCACGCGGAAATCTAGCTGCTTTTTGCGTCCGCCAATGTTCATCTTCAACATGATGCGGCCGTCTTGGGGAAGACGTTTCTCGCTGATGTCGAGCTTTGCCATAATCTTCAGGCGAGAAGTAATCGCGTCCTTAAGCTTGATTGGAGGCGACATGATCGCCTGCAAGACGCCATCAATGCGGAACCGTACCCGGAATTCTTTTTCGTAGGGCTCGATGTGAATGTCGCTGGCGCCCCGCTTAACTGCATCGGTAAGGACCAAGTTCACGAGCTTGACGACCGGAGCCTCGTCCGCAGCTTTCTCCAGCTGCGAGAGTTCCATCTGTTGCTCTTCCGCTTGCAGCTCGACGTCGTTTTCATTCATCTCCGACATCGACTGCATCACGGTTTCAAGGTCTTCTTCTTTTTCCTTCGGGCCCCCGTATGATTTCTCGATTCCAGCCAGAATCGAACTCTCGGAAGCGACGACCGGCTCAATGTTGAAGCCGGTCATGAACTTGATGTCGTCCATCGCGAACACGTTCGTGGGATCGACCATCGCGATGGTGAGAGACGCGCCCACGCGGCTTAAAGGAAGAATTTGATATCGTTTCGCGGTTTCAAATGGAATCAGCTTGACGACCGCTGGATCGATCTCGAAATAGGAAAGGTTGATGGCAGGAACGCCATACTGCCGGGAGAGGAAATTGGTTACGTCCTCGTCCGTGAGGAAGCCGAGCTTCACCAAGGCAGAGCCCAGGCGGCAGTTCTGCTCCTTCTGTGCTTTACTCGCTTGTTCCAACTGCTCTGGGGTAATGATCTTCTCTTTGACGAGAAGGTCACCCAGCCGTTGAGACATACATCGATCTCCTATCCACGTTGTGAAACGATGCCGGTAATGTCGCTGGCATTTGCACGAATTGCTGCTTTTGGTAATGGGAGAAGAGCAGCGCTTTCGTGTTGACATAAATTGTCAACGTAAGTGGATTACCGTACCAGTTACCGTAGTGCTTGAACTTGTCGATGACTTCGATTCCATTCGAGACTTAGCATCGAACCCCGCGCCAGATGAACTTTTTCCACACCGCGAGGCAAAATTGATGGCGGCAGTACATGCCCTTCGGTAAGCATAAGCAGAAGCTCAGGTAGACGGCGAAAGGTCAGGTTGCGAACGGGGTACACTCAATGCACACGGAGATGTGCGTTTGGGTATCGCAGAAAAAAAGAAGCAGGTGCGGAAGTATTACCACGCTCTGTACCAGGCTTGGGGGCCACAAAACTGGTGGCCGGCTGGGTCGCGATTTGAAGTGATCCTCGGCGCTTATCTCACGCAGAACACGGCGTGGACCAATGTGGAAAGAGCGATGGGGAATCTTCGGCGAGCCGGTATCCTCAGTGTCAAAGGCATCCGGAAAGTATCGCTGGCGGAGTTAGAGCGCCTGATTCGCCCCTCTGGATATTTCCGCCAGAAAGCTGCGCGGCTGAAGACCTTTATCGATTTTTTGGATAAGCGGCATGGTGGCTCTTTGCAACAGATGTTTTCGCGGCCTACAGCCGAGCTTCGGGAAGAACTTCTCCAACTAAATGGCGTTGGCCCAGAGACTGCGGATTCCATCTTGCTTTATGCGGGAAACCATCCCGTGTTCGTAGTGGACGCTTACACGCGACGAATTTTGGCACGCCACGAGATTCTCTCCGAAGAGGCAACCTACGAAGATGTCCGGGAGTTATTTGAAAGCTCTCTATCTCCTGTGGCGGAGAACGCCGCCGACCCCGCAACTCATAATCTGGCGGACGGCCTTCCCGACGCCCCGCACCCGCCGTCGCCGGTGAGCGCGGCCAAACGCACCGCGTTGACCCAGGTTTATAACGAGATGCATGGGCTGATTGTCCGCGTAGGAAAAAACTACTGCAAGAAATCACAACCTCTTTGTGACCAATGCCCTTTACAGCCGTTCCTGCCTGGAGTCAAGTGAATCGAGCCACTTAATGACACCTCAAGAAGTGACACTCTAGAAGTGACACTCTAGAAATGAGAGTTCAACAGTTCCTAGCCGCGATTCTTCTGGTCTGCCGCCTTACGTCCTTGCTGCACGGTCAATCTTTACGCCAGGCCGCCGATGAGGATGGATTGCTCCTGGGCACGGCGGTTCGCTCGCCGCAACTGTCGGAGCCGGCGTATGCCGCTGTCTTGGCTCGCGAGTTCAACATGGTGGAAGCAGAGGATGCGATGAAGTGGTGGGTGCTCCGGCCCAGTGAAGCCACTTACGATTTTCGCCAGGCCGATGAATTGGTACGCTTCGCGCAGGCGCATCAGATGAAGTTTCGCGGACATTGCCTGGTCTGGGGACGCTACAATCCGCACTGGCTGACGCAAGGTCATTTTACAAGCCGGCAACTGTCTAAGCTTCTTCACGAACACATTAATCGAGTGATGCGGCATTATTCTGGGCAGGTTTTCGCGTGGGATGTTATCAATGAGGCTTTGGATGAGAAAGGAAATCTGCGTGATTCTCTCTGGTACAACCAGCCCGGCATTGGATTTTCTCAGCAAGGAATGAAGTACATTGAGCAGGTTTTTCGCTGGGCACACAAGGCCGATCCGAAGGCTCTGCTTTTCTACAACGAAGCGGAGGGCGAAGCAATGAATCGCAAGTCGGACTCGATCTATGCCATGGTCAAGGATTTCCGGAGTCGAGGTGTGCCGATCCAAGGCGTTGGACTGCAGATGCACATTCCGCTGCTCGATGCAGATTTGGCAGCGGTGGCCGCGAATCTTGCCCGGCTCTCGGCGCTCGGCCTGCAAGTTCACATCACCGAACTTGATGTTTCCGTCCCCATCGATTCCAGCGGCCACGCTCGCGCTCAGGACCTTGCTCGTCAAGCTGACGTTTATCGCGGCATTGTAAGGGCATGCCTGGCCAATGCGGGCTGCAGCGCGATCCAGACCTGGGGCTTTACCGACAAATATTCCTGGATCGGCTCTCATTCGCATGGCGCGCGCGGGCAGGCCTTGCTTTTTGACCGGGCATATCTGCCCAAGGAGGCCTACTTCTCAGTGCTGGATGAGCTTGCAGCAGGGCGCGGCGCCGCCCATTAACACGCTCGTCCAGCGGGCGGAGAAAGCCAGCTTCTCGGCCTTCCACTAACCTGTATAATGAGTTCGGTGGTTCACGGCGTGCAGTGGCGTTTGAACTGCATCTCTGTGCGACCAATTCGCGTGCCCCGGATTCGCGTGCCCCAGACCGTTCCAACCCGGCC
>JBAVZU010000022.1:0-4879 GCA_049588915.1 Candidatus Sulfotelmatobacter sp. | reverse complement strand
GCTTTGTGGCGTGTGTGCCAGTCGAACCTTGAGGCCCAAGGTAGCCAGCATAAAGCCGAGAAACATTGCTCCGCCGTCGCCCATGAAAATGATCGCCGGTTTAAAGTTCCACCGCAAAAAACCCAGCGATGCGCCGAACACCGCAGCAGCCAAAGTGGCGACGAGCACTTGCCCATTTGAAATCGCCAGCATGGCGAAAAAGAAAGAAGCGATCGCGGCCACACCACTGACCAGGCCGTCCATGTGATCCAAAATGCTGCAAGCCGCCGTGATGCCGACCACCCACAAAAGAGTGAGGCCAACGTCCGCGGCCTTTCCCGCCGACCCTGGGATCAACACAGAAGCAACACGGAAGCGAACGCCAAGAGCGACCAGTGTTAGCGCGGCCAAAGGCATCGCGACGAAGAGCTTGATCTGATGATGAAGTAAGCCCCGATCATCAAGAATGCCGGTGACCAGGAGCAGTGTGCCCGCGCCCAAGATTCCTAGAATCTGGCCGCGTGGTTCGCCCTCAAGCGACGCGATGACCGCCAGCACTGTGCCGCAGTAGATTGCCAGTCCACCGAGCAGCGGCATCGGACTATGGTGTAGTTTGCGCGAGTTCGGATGATCCACGATTCCGAAGTGCAGCGCAAACCGCCGCACCGGTACCGTCACACCTAACGTGGTTGTCAACGCGATAGCAAATGTGACCACTCCGTTTACCACAGTGTCCCCTCGTTCTTGGGTTGAACAGCCTTTATTGAACTGCGTCGATTTTTTTCGCTGCCTTGGCTTCCTAACCTACTGGCACTTGTTCCAGATCGATGATGCGGTTTGCTGCTTTTAGTTCTTGTTGAATCCAGGGATAGGTAAGCGCCAGGCCTTGCCGAAGCAGAATGGAAGGTTCCCAGCCGAGAACTTTGCGGAGCAGACTGTTGTCGCTGTTGCGCCCACGCACGCCCTGCGGTCCCTTGAGATTGTGCCGCTTCGTCAAACGCTTGCCCGCAACTTCGCTAACCAAATCCACTAATTGATCGATGGTTACCAGTTCGTCCGTGCCCAGATTGAGCGCATCGTGATAGTTCGATGCCATGATTCGCATCAGCCCCTCCACACAATCGTCCACATACATGAAAGTGCGCGTTTGCCGGCCGTCTCCCCAGATTTCAATCTCTGCGCCATCCGGTGCGATGGCCACCTTGCGGCAAATCGCCGCCGGCGCTTTTTCCTTGCCCCCATCGTAAGTGCCGAGCGGGCCATAGACGTTGTGGAAGCGCACGATGCGGGTTTCGAATTTGTAGTCTTGCCAGTAGTAGCGGCACATCTCCTCGGCGTACAGTTTCTCCCACCCGTAGCCCGGCTCCGGCTCCGCCGGAAAAGCGTCTTCTTCCTTCAGTGGCGCAACATCGGCGTCCTTCTGTTTGCTCTGTGCGTAAACGCAGGCAGACGAGGAGAAAAGAAATCGTTTCACGTTGTGCTGCCTAGCCGCTTCCAACATGTGAGTGTTGATCAGGGTGTTGTGGCGGGCGATGTCAGCATGAAACGCGGTAATGTACGCGATGCCGCCCATGTCCGCCGCCAGGTTATAGACCTCGTCGATCGAGCCGCGAGTCGCCGCAAGACATTCGTCCCATTTCCGCAGATCGTGGACTTCAAACTCGTCGGCAGCCGAGGCCTGGTACTCGGGATGTTTCAAATCGACTCCCCGCACCCAATGCCCTTCGGCCTTCAGACGGTTGACCAAGTGGTGGCCGATAAAACCGCCAGCACCGGTTACCAGGATCCGACTCGACGTCTTCATTTAATCCCCCCTTGGTTCGGAAACGGCTCTTTCGTGAGGCCCAGGACGTACTTTTCCTGAGCGGCGTCTTCCATTACTGACACAAACCGCTGCAATTCGGTCTCCAGATTGAATTCGACGGAAACGGCGGCCGCGCGGGCGGCCATCCTGGCAACCCTTTCCGGGTCCTGCGACAGCTGGCGCAAAACACTCACAAGTGCCGTAGGATCATCGGGATTCACCACCACTCCACAACCACTCCTGCGTACCAGGCGGGCCGCGTCACATTCTTCGTGCGCCAGAACCAGCACGGGGCGACCAGCGGCTAGAATTGGATACAGTTTGCTGGGGACGACTACTCCCTCGAGCCCTCTACGAATGGTAATCAGGTGAATATCGCCGGCAGCGAGCACATAGGGAACCTGATCCGACGGCCGAAAAGGTTGGAATCGAATGGCTTTGCAGCCCTCAGCCGACGACTCTACTTGTGCCCGAGCCGCCCCATCGCCCACGAAGACAAATCCGACTCCGTCTCCGTTTAACGTGCGCGCTGCTTTGACCACCGTGCTCCACGCTCCGTAGTAGCCCAGATTGCCGGCATGCAGCACAACGAAGGGATAGCCGCTGCGAACCTCGCTGGTTACAGAATTAGTTCCGTTCTCTTGGCTCGTCCTCATCGACATGAGTGCGCCGTCGCGGACGACAACGACACGGCCGGGATCGATTCCCTTGGCAATAATCCGTTCGCGCGTATCATCGCCGACCACGATTACCCTCGCTGCCCGCCTGAGGGCCCAACGATGTAGCTTCTCCCAAACCCGCACCCAGCGGGCGGGGCGGACGATTTCACCGGAAACAGCCATTTCCGGATAAAGGTCGCGAATGTTGTAAACGAATGGCCGGCGCTTCAGCCACGCCACAAATGCCCCGACGATCCCCTCAAACGGTGGATCCGTCATGGCCAAAACCACATCGGTGCGAATCATTAGCGCACGAGGAACCGACAAGGCTACATACGAAAGATAGTTCGCTACCCGACGTGCCATCCGGAACCGTGGAAAGGTTGTAGAGCCGACTCGTTCTACAAAGACCTTGCCACGCTCCTGACGGCGCAAAAAATAAAATGGATGCCGCTCCGAGGGATCGTACGAGGGCCGCCCGCACAGCACCACTACCTCATGGCGCTCCGCCATTGCATCGGCGGCCGCCGCCGCCAGTTTTGCAGTCGCTGAGGTGTCTGGGGGAAAGTACTCGTTTAGAAGAAGGATTCGCAGATCAGTTCTCTCAGTTCTCGAGGTGACGCCGCGCCCATCGATTTAAGACAAACAGGCTCCACACTCGGGACCAACTCGTCTTACCCTCCAGGAAGCTCTTCCACACTCGGCGGATTGCGCGTTCGTCCAGGCATTGTTTGAGTGACGGTGCAATCGAATTGAATTCTGCTTCCATCTCGTTCTTCAATGCGCCTCGAAGCCAGTGCTCCCAGGGAAAAGTGAATGTTTTCTTCGGTTGAGTAATAACCTCATTGGGCAATAAGTCCCTCATTGCATCCACTAAGAGCGACTTAGGACTGCCGTTATTGCGCTTGATCGAGCCCGGTAACCTGGTTACATACTCAACGATAGGATGATCAAGAAACGGAACCCTTACTTCCAGAGAATTCGCCATACTCATGGCGTCGGTATCACGCAACAAGGTATTGACCATGTAGGAGCGGGACTCGAGACATGACACGGCCGTAAAGTCGTCCAGTTGCTCAGAGCCTTCGGCGGTTTGCGTCAACCACTGTATCCACGGGTCCGCAGGGCCGACACCGTTGCTGCTCATGAGCCCGTGCACTTGGGCTGGCGTGAAAAGCAAACGTGTGTAGAAATATGGGTGCGGGAAAACATTAGGATCCTGCCAGAGGGCCGCCATTTTCCGGTGAGCATCTTTGTTACTAATGAGGTTCGATACCTTCTCCGCCACGGAGCCTAAGAAAGAGTGGAACGGTAGATTCCGGGCCAAAGCCGCCGCAGAGGCTGCTCGCGGAGTCGAACGGAATGTGCTGTATCCGCCGAAGATCTCGTCTCCTCCGAGTCCGGACAACGCGACTTTCAAGCCGCTTTGACGGGCCGCCCAGGACACAAAATAACTGTTAATGCCATCCATGCTGGGCTGGTCGAGAGCTCCGACGGCTTCACTCAATCGCTCCAGCACGTCCGTGCCGCTGACGCAAATTTCCTGATGTATCGTCCCGAATTTCTGTGCAGTGCGGCGTGCAATCTCGGCTTCACTAAACTCCCGCTCTTCAAACACTACTGTTAGCGTATGAACCGGCCCACCTTTTTGCGCCGCAAGTGAAACCAGAGCAGTAGAGTCGATACCGCTGCTGAGGAAAATCCCGATCGGCACGTCTGCGACCATGTGGTTATCCACGGATTCCTCGAGCAGCGATCGCAGAAATGCAGTCGCATTCTCGCGTTCAGGTTTCTTGGTCGCGAGCGATGGCTGTGCGGATTTGGCGAAATCCCAATATGGCTCGGAGCGGATGTTTGAATGATGCGTCGCCGCCGATAGGACGATCCGGTGTCCAGGTGGCAGCGAACAAACACCCTCGACCAGCGTCATAGGCTCGGCTACCGAACCGAACAGAAGATAACTCTTCAGCGCGGACTTCGACAGTCTTGGCTCTATTTGGCCAGAAGCCAGAAGAGACCGAACTTCGGATGAGAACACGAGGGCGCCATCAACGAGAGCGTAGTAAAGCGGCTTGATGCCGAGACGATCCCTGGCAAGCAAAACTCGAGGATTGCCTTTCCGAGTCGACGTCGAGGTCTCCGCGATGGCAAATGCAAACATACCCTCGATGTAATCGACACAATCCTCGCCCCATTGTTCGTAGGCGTGAACGATCACCTCGGTGTCGCTTTCCGTCTTGAAGATATGTCCGTAAGCTTTCAGCGTGCGCTGCAGCTCGCGAAAGTTATAAATTTCCCCGTTGAACACAATCACGGCGGACTTATCTTCGTTGAAAACCGGCTGACTCCCGCCGCCGACATCGATAATGCTGAGGCGGCGCATTCCAAGCGCGACCGAGTGATCGACAAAGATGCCTTCTTCGTCCGGTCCACGATG
>JBAVZU010000021.1:0-23188 GCA_049588915.1 Candidatus Sulfotelmatobacter sp. | reverse complement strand
CGCGTGAGCTTTGCCAGACCGAAGTCTAGAACCTTCACTTGCCCACGCTGTGTGATAAAAATATTTGCCGGCTTGATGTCGCGATGGATAATTCCTTTCGCATGTGCCGCATCCAGCGCATCCGCGAGCTGAATATTCCATTCCAGCAGTCGATCCACCGGTATCGGTCCGCCCCTTAGCCGGCGGTCCAGAGTTTCGCCCTCCAACAACTCCATGGCAATAAAGGTTTGGTCGCCAGCCTTTTCAACCGCGTAGATCGTGCAAATATTAGGATGGTTCAGCGCCGAAGCGGTGCGGGCTTCCAGCAGAAAACGGTCCAGAGCATTCTGATCGCGGGAGAGTTGGGGTGGCAGAAACTTCAGCGCGACTCGGCGTCCAAGATCGAGATCTTCGGCCTCGTAAACGATTCCCATGCCGCCGCTTCCCAGTTGGCCGGTGATGCGGTAATGCGAAATGGTTTCGCCGATCATACGTAGACCTGAGAGGAAAAATTCATCTTAGGAGGGATGGCAAAAGCAGTCAAACGTCGGTGGTTAGTAGTCGACGGCGGTCAATGGTCAGCGGGCGGTGACCAGTAAGTGCTAGATATTTCTAGCCTCCGGCGACCGACAGCCGACCGCTCTTTCTAAGCGGGGGATGCCTGTTCCGCAGCGCTGACAGAATCGAAGAAATTAAAAAACTGCTCGACTCGCGTAACCTGCAGCGCATGATGGATGCGCTCGCTTACTCCTACCAAAGCTAGACTCCGGCCCCCGTGTTGTCGTGTGACGTAGGCGCCCACGAGCGCCCCGATGCCGGCCGAATCCACGTAAGGAACCTTGGTAAAATCAATGATCAACGAGCGGGAAGTGTCAGCTCGAACCGTGGCCTGGAACTGAAACATGGTGGTCATCACCAGCGCGCCCTCAAGGCTCAGAACTCGCTGGCCGGGCTGGCTTCCAGGCTGGTCATCAATGTGTAGAAAATCCTGTGGCATGCGGGAGATACTAACTGTTGGATGAGGTCGGATTGTTAACGGAGTGTTAATTTCCTAAGAGCAGTTTTGATTTTTCCAATTCGATTTTACCGGTGCCGCCGATACTGAAAGTGGAATTGAAGCTCTCAGATCGCCGCGGCCTGCTCGCGCCGCTTCGCCTGAATTTCAATGAAAACGTTGACCAGTGATACTGCCGCCGGAGTGACTCCGGGAATGCGCGATGCTTGGGCGAGCGTACGCGGCTGCACGTGGCTGAGCTTCTCCTGCATCTCGCGCGAGAGTCCGCTGACCGAATGGTAGTCGAACCAGCCGGGGATCGCGCGTTGCTCCGACTTCTTCATGCGCTCCATCGCCCGCTGCTGCTGCAGCAGATAGCCTTCATATTTCACTTCGGTTTCGACAGACCTCAGCTCGTTGCGCACTTCGGAGGAAACCGGAGTGGCCACGGAGTCACACGGATTTGCGCTTTCTCTTTCGAAGAATGCTGGATCAAGTTGGCGAATAATGGGCGCGAGTTGCTCGATCGTAATCTCGGGCCTTTTTAGCAATTGCGCGTAGGACTGGCCGATCACTGATGTCCAGTCGCGAGCAGTTGTGCCGGCAGCGACAGCGGGTTCCTCGTCGCTTCGCTCCTCGGAATGACAAGAAACAGTTTGCTCCTCGGAACAACAACTGATGAAATGCTCCAGCATAGCGGCCGTCAATTTGGTCTTCTCCAACAATGCCTTCAACTTCTCCAGCCGCAACTGTTTGGCTTCGAAATCACCCCACGCTTCATCTGAGATCAGGCCCACGCGCCGTCCATGCGGCGTCAGGCGCCGGTCGGCGTTGTCGATGCGCAAGTGCAAGCGGAATTCCGCTCGCGAGGTAAACATCCGGTAAGGTTCATTGGTCCCCTTGGAAATAAGATCGTCGATGAGAATCGCTGTATAAGCTTCCGTTCGATCGAGGATCAACGGGGAGTGCCCCTTCACTTTCAGCGCAGCGTTGATGCCCGCCATGAGGCCCTGACAGGCCGCTTCCTCGTAGCCAGACGTTCCATTGATCTGCCCGGCGAGAAACAAGCTGGAAATCTTCTTGGTCTCCAAAGTACGCTGCAGTTCCGTCGGATCGATCGAGTCGTACTCGATGGCATAACCAGGCCGCAGCATCTCAGCGCTCTCAAGACCCGGAATCGATTTCAAAATCGCAAGCTGCACTTCCACCGGCAGCGATGTGCTCATTCCGTTCACGTAGATTTCGTGTGTGTTTAAACCTTCCGGCTCAAGGTAGAGCTGGTGCGTCACCTTGTCGGGAAACTTGACGATCTTATCTTCGATGGATGGGCAATAACGCGGTCCGATCGATTGAATCTGCCCGCTATACATTGGCGAACGATGTACATTCTCACGGATGATGCGGTGGGTTTCCGGCGAAGTCCATGCGATGTAGCAAGGAACTTGCGCGCCATGGTTTGTCACCCGCCCCGTACGGAAGCTGAAGGGCGTAGGATCGGCATCGCCCGGTTGAACAGTAAAGCGCGACCAATCGATGCTGCGTCCATCGAGCCGCGGCGGCGTCCCGGTCTTGAGGCGGCAACCGCGCAGGCCCAGCTTCTTCAAATGTTCACCGAGGAGAACGGCGCTTGGCTCGCCAGATCGTCCAGCAGGATATTGCTGCTCGCCGCAGTGAATCAGTCCATTGAGAAAAGTGCCGGTCGTGATGATTACCGCTTGCCCGCCCACCGTGCGGCCGTCGCGGAGCTTGATTCCCAGTACCCTCCGGAGAGCGGGAGATCCTTCGCTCCGCTCAGGATGGCAAATCTGATCGTCTTCAACGATCAAATTTGCCACTTCCGCCTGCTTGATCTTCAGATTCGGCTCGGACTCCAGGACTTCGCGCATCTTGAGGCGGTAGGCTTGTTTATCGCATTGTGCCCGTGGGGACCAAACGGCTGGGCCTCGCGAAGTGTTCAAGAGGCGAAACTGGATACCGACCGCATCGGTGATCTCGCCCATGATGCCGCCCAGTGCATCGACTTCTCTTACCAGGTGTCCCTTGGCAATTCCGCCAATCGCTGGATTGCAGGACATCTGCGCGATCAGGTCGACGTTCAGCGTATAGAGCGCCGTCTTCAGGCCCATACGTGCGGAGGCCATCGCGGCCTCGCAGCCCGCGTGCCCTGCCCCCACTACGACTACATCGAATTGTTCCGTAAAATGCATCCTGTCTATGATTGTGACCTTTGAGAGTAAAGCTTCCCCAAGAATCTGAGCGCAGGCTTCTGCTTTCATTCTAACAAGTTGGCCGGATTCGTGATTTCCATCACTTTCTAGTCTGCAGGCGTGTCCGTATAGTATTCTTTCGTACCAACAACCGTACTAACAAACTCAGGGAGGCCATCATGAATAGCACTCAATTTTTTGAGCGACTGGAATCATCGATCTCTCGGTACGACCTGCTTTGCCATCCCTTCTACAAAGCATGGGCGTCCGGCGACTTGTCGCGCGAGGATCTGCGCGAGTATGCCCGCCACTACTATCACCACGTCCAGGCGTTTCCCTGCTATCTTGCCGAGTTTGCTCTTCGTCTTGACGAAGGTGAACTCCGGCGGGCGGTGCTGGCCAACATGTGCGACGAGAAGGGCACGGTGAGCGAGGCGGGCAAGGAAGGGGTTCCACACTCCGAGCTTTGGCTCGACTTCGCGGAAGGCATGGGTGCCAGGCGAGATATGCAGTGGCATTTGCCTCTCCAGCAGATAGCCAAGCTGATGCGTTTCTTTCACCGCGTCGCGAGCGAAGGGACGCCGGAACAGGCACTGGCGGCTTTTTACGTCTATGAATCCCAGGTGCCGCGCGTCTCCAAAGAAAAAGAACGCGGTTTGCGCGACCTGTATGGTGCCGACGACAAGACGTGCGGGTATTTCTCGCTGCACGCCACCGCCGACGTTCACCATTCGAAGGTCTGGCGCAGTCAACTGGAGAAGCGAATTGCGGTGAATCCCGAAACAGCTGACGCGGCACTGGACACAGCCGATAACGCGGCGAAATTGTTGTGGCAGGCTCTGGATGGCATTGAGGCGACCCGGATGAGTTGCGCGGTTTAGTCCGACTGCATCGTGAGAAATTGTAAGAGCCGGAGACTCATCCATGATCAACGGCGCGCATGTCGTCATTTACTCCAAGGATTCCGAAGCGGACCGGGCCTTTTTCCGCGACGTGCTTAAGTTTGCCTGTGTTGACGCCGGCCACGGTTGGCTGATTTTTGCTATGCCTCCGATGGAAGCCGCATTCCATGATTCCGAGAAGCATGAGTCCGAGAAGCATGATTCCGCCAACCACGATTCGAACAGCAACAGCCGCCACGAGCTTTATTTCATGTGCGACGACATCGCTGCCACGCTGAAAGATCTGAAATCGAAAAATGTGAAGGTCTCAGAGGTCAGCGAACAGCGCTGGGGCAAACTTGCTACGTTCGCTCTTCCTGGCGGTGGCCAAATCGGCGTTTACGAGCCAAAGCATCCCAGTCCCTTGAATCGCTAGACCGGCAGGTCGATGCCTTCCATCCTCATCGGCGTGATCTCCGACACCCATGGCCTTCTTCGTCCGGAAGCCATCGAGGCCCTTCGCGGGTCCGATCGCGTCATCCACGCCGGTGATATTGGATCACCAGAAATCCTCGATCGCCTTAGCACGATCGCTCCCGTTACTGCCGTACGCGGCAACATCGATAAAGCCGCATGGGCCCGTAAGCTGCCTGAAACCGAGGTTCTGGAGATGGGCGGCATTTCAATTTACGTGCTTCACGATCTGGCGGAGTTGGATCTCAAGGCGAAAGCTGCTGGATTCGCAGTTGTCGTCAGTGGTCACAGCCATGTTCCGAAGCAAGAGACGCGCGATGGTATCCTGTATTTTAATCCGGGCAGCGCCGGACCCCGACGCTTCAAATTGCCGGTGAGTGTCGGCAAACTAATAGTGGAGAACGGCTGTGCGCGCGGCGAACTCCAAACTCTGCTCCTGGTTGGCCGCTAGCCACCTACCGCTAGCAGCGAGCCAGTGTCAGGTTGTTACAATCGTCAACGATGCCAATTGAGTTTCGTGTCGAAGCCCGCGCCGGTTTAGCCCGGGCTGGCCGCCTGCTTACACCCCACCAGGAGATTGAAACACCGGTCTTCATGCCGGTGGGCACCGCCGCTACCGTCAAAGCCGTGCCGCAGGATGTTCTCGAAGAACTCGGCGTCCAGATCCTTCTTGGCAACACCTATCACCTTTTCTTGCGTCCCGGAGTCGAAACCGTTCGTCAGTTCGGAGGGCTGCACGGTTTCATGGCATGGCCGCGGGCGATCCTCACCGATTCCGGGGGCTTTCAGGTTTTCAGCCTGAACGATTTGCGCAAGGTCAACGAAGAAGGAGTGACGTTCCGTTCGCATCTCGATGGCTCTTCTCACTTTTTCAGTCCGGAGAGCGCCATGCAAGCCCAGATTGGGCTCGGCGCCGACATTATTATGGCGTTTGACGAGTGCACGGAATATCCCGCCGACCGTGCCCGCACGAAAGCTTCGATGGAGTTGACGCTACGCTGGGCCGAGCGTAGCAAGAAATATTTCGAGGAGCACAAAGAGGAAGTACCGTGGTTCAGCAATGCCCGTGTAGGGACAGCCGCCCGCGGCTTTCCTTCGAGTGGAAGGTCCGATTTTTCTCCTAGCATATTTTTTCCTGGCATGGAGGTGGAACAATCGAAGGCAGTCGAGCTTCGCTCGACCGGACAGCCTAGGACGGCTGCCCCCGCATGGTCCGAATCGACCCAGTCGCTTTTCGGTATTGTCCAGGGCGGGATGGACCTGGCGCTCCGCAAAGAATCTGCCGAGCGCACGGTTGAGATCGGCTTCCCCGGATACGCCATCGGAGGCCTGAGCGTTGGTGAACCGCGCGAACGCACTCGCGAAGTAGTAGAAGCTACCCTCGAGCACTTGCCCGCCGATAAGCCGCGCTACTTGATGGGAGTCGGGACCCCGGAAGAGATTGCTGAATACGCCGGCCTTGGCGTCGACATGATGGATTGCGTTTTGCCGACCCGTGCGGCTCGCCACGGCTTGCTGTTTACTTCGGAAGGAAAAATTTCCATCAAGCAGGCTCGCTACGCTATGGATCACGGGCCGCTCGACCCTAACTGCAGCTGCCGCGTGTGCCGGCGCTATTCCCGCGCATATTTACGGCATCTCTACGCTTCGAATGAGGTGCTCGCTCAGGTCTTAAATACCCTCCACAACCTGAGTTTCTACCTTGACACTATGCGGCGGGTACGTCATTCTATTCGACTTGGGGAAGAGTCGGGTTCTTTCTAGCTCTGGTCTCGACTGAGAGCGGTGACCTTCCCGTAAAGGCCCCCCGGATACAAGCCTGCAGCGAATGATCCGGCCGGAATCGATTGGTATCCCCGTCAGGAAATGACAGGACCGTCTGGTCTGGCGCATGGGCGGTTGTTTGCGGACACATGCCCGGTAGGCGGCAAAGCGGGGGAAAGTCTGGTAAACGGAATTAGATGAACACGCATTTTCTCATGGCAATTCAAGCCCCTGGCGGAATGGGCTGGTTGAGCATCGCGCCGCTCATTTTTATCTTCGCGATCTTTTATTTTCTCCTGATCCTTCCCCAGCAGCGCCGCCAAAAAAAATGGACGGCTATGCTCGACAGTCTGAAAACCGGGGACAAGGTCGTGACCAGCGGCGGCTTACGGGGAACGATCATGGCGCTCAAGGAGGATTCTGTTCACCTGCGCGTTCCTCCGAATAATATTGTTGTGGAAGTGACCAAGGCGTCCGTCACCCAGGTCACCACCGCCGACGAAGAAGTTAAGACCAAATAAAATCGAGCACAACCTAACTTTAGATTTTGTTTTTCATAGATTAAGGATCATGAATAAGAATCTTTCATGGCAGTTAGTACTCATCATCGGAGTCCTGCTGGTTTTTTTGTTCGGGATCTTCGGCATTCCTCAAAGCTTTTCCGCGGCGGGCTTGCTTACGGCGATGACCAACCGCATTCACCTTGGCCTGGATTTGCGTGGCGGAACTCACTTGATCCTTCAGGTGCAAGTGAACGACGCGATCAATGTGGATTCCGACAATGCAGTTGAAGTTCTCAAAGAACAACTTAACAAACGCAAAATTGCCTTCGGCGATATTTCCAAGCCCGATCCGCAGAATAACCCGGACAAGATTGTCCTGAAGGGCGTTCCGCCGGATGCTCGCAAAGATTTGCTGGACATTGCGAATGATCGCCTTCCGGAATACAACCTCGCTTCTGGAGCGGACAATTCCTGGGTGCTCACGATGAAGCCGCAGATCCTGACCGATTTGAAGAACAAGGCTGTTACCCAGGCCATTGAGACCATCCGCAACCGTATCGACTCGCTGGGCGTGAGCGAGCCAACCATTCAGGAGCACGGTCTCGGCCAATATCAGATTCTTGTGCAACTGCCCGGCGTCGATGACCCGGCGAGGGTGAAAGACATCATGCAGTCCACGGCTATGCTTGAAATCAAGCAGGTCTTGGGCGGGCCTTACTCGAGCGAGCAGGCTGCTCTTCAGGACAAAGGCGGCGTTTTGCCGGCGGATGCGATTCTGTTGCCAGGCCACGGCGCTCCCGGCGCCGCTGGCGGCGAGCAATCCTGGTATTTGGTGTCGCGGGTCTCCGCCGTCCGCGGAAAAGATCTGCGGGACGCGCAACCCAGCACCGACCAGAACGGCCAGCCCAATGTACGCTTCCAGTTGACGGGCGAAGGTGGGCAGCGTTTCTACAACTTCACCTCGAATCACGTGGGTGACAGTTTAGCGGTCGTTCTCGATAACAAAGTTCAGGAAGTTGCGAACATTAAAGAAGCCATCCGCGATACCGGTGAAATAAGCGGTGGCAGCATGGGACAGCAGCAGGCCAAAGATCTTTCGATGATTCTCCGATCAGGCGCCTTGCCGGCAGGCATTAAATATCTGGAAGAACGCACCGTCGGCCCGTCGCTCGGGACGGACTCGATCCGTGCCGGGGTTCGCGCTGCTGTTGTCGGCATGCTCGCTGTGCTGATCTTTATGCTTATTTATTACCGAGCGGCGGGCATCAACGCCGATGTCGCGCTTCTGCTCAACCTCATCATCCTCTTAGGATTCATGGGCTACTTCGAAGCGGTGCTGACGTTGCCCGGCATTGCCGGTGTCATCTTGACTGTCGGTATGGGTGTCGATTCCAACGTGCTGATTTTTGAGCGCATCCGGGAAGAATTGAGAAACGGTAAAACACCGCCCTCAGCCGTGGATCAGGGTTTCAGCCATGCCTGGATCACGATCGTCGATACTCACGTGACCACGATCGTCTCGGCGGCAATCTTGTTCCTGTTCGGAACCGGTCCGGTGAAGGGATTTGCCGTCACTCTCACCTTCGGCTTGTTGGCCAATCTGTTCACAGCGGTGTTCGTTTCGCGCGTGATCTTTGACTGGGTCCTGAGCCGGAAGCAGCGGGGAGAAGCTTTAAGCATTTAGGAAATTGGGTAATTTAGTAATTTGGTAATTTGAAAGACGGGACCAGCCAGGTCTGATTTGGCTTTCAATTACGAAATTACAAAATACCCAACTACTCAATTCATTCATAAATCCGATAAGAGGTAAGCCTGGTGGAGTTCTTTCGCAATACAAACATAGATTTTCTCGGCAAGAAGTGGTATTTCCTTGCCTTTTCGCTCGTTTTCAGCGTAGCGGGCATTTTGTCGATGTTGTTCTGGCACGGCATTCCCTACGGCGTGGACTTCCGCGGCGGCACTCTAGTGTATGTGAAGTTTTCCCACACGCCGAATGACAATGCGCTGCGCGCAGCCATGGACCGCGCCGGCTTGCATAACGCCAAAATCCAGCGCTACGATGTACCCGCGAATAACGAAGTTCTGATTGATCTCGACGTGCAGGAAACCAGCGAGCAGGCGCTCGATCAGGGCAAGACTCGGATCATCGGCGCGCTGGAGACCAGCGCTCCGGCGGGCAAGATGGATCTGAATAACGCCAGTTCTTTGGCTATCAAGAATTATCTGATGGATAAAGATCCCATGCACCTGGGTTCCGACGCCGACCAGAAATATACTCAGCAGGCGCAGGCTATCGTCGATGCCCGGGACAAAGGTCAGGGTGGAGTATTAACTTCATTCGACCAGCTTAAAGGGCCGGTCGATCAATCTGTGGTAGCTTCGCTGCCGGATGGATTTTTTCTCTCCGACTTCAGCGTCCGCAACGTTGAAATTGTCGGGCCGCAAGTGGGGGCGCAATTGCGCAGACAAGCTCTTCTGGCAACGGCTTATTCGCTCGCCGGGATGCTTGTTTATCTGGGCTTCCGCTTTGAGTGGATCTATGGCGTGGCCGCCGTCGTGACGGTTTTTCACGACACTCTCATTACCGTGGGTGCCTTCTCCCTGCTGAATAAAGACATCTCGCTGACAGTAATCGCCGCCATCCTGACGTTGATTGGCTATTCGAATAACGACACGATCGTGGTTTTTGACCGCATCCGCGAAAACATTAAACTCATGCGGCGCGAGAAATTGTCGGAAATCGTAAATCGCAGCATCAACCAGACTTTAAGTCGAACCATCTTGACAGCTGGGCTAACCTTCCTTACCGTACTGGCTCTCTATTTATTCGGGGGCGAGGTGCTTCGCGGGTTCAGCCTTGCCCTGGTTATTGGCATCCTAATTGGGACTTATTCGTCGATTGCGATCGCGGCTCCCATCCTGGTGGCCTATCAAGATTGGCGGATCAGCAAGGGCAAACGCCCCGCTGCCATGCCCGTGCGGGCCAAGTAATCGTCCCGATAGCGTTGCGCCCGCTTTTGTGATATGACTTCTTACCGCTGGACGGTCGAGTAGCGGGGCAGTTCGATTTTGGGAGCAAAGGGGAATATGTCGGTGTCTAAGTTTACGTAGGCTCTAAGTGGAGAGAAATAACTATGTTTGAAGATAGCCTTCTGGAATCCGGTGGCCGGCTGAAGACCAAGCGGGGACGCACCACGACCTTCGCGATCATTCTAGAAATCGGTTTGATCGGGCTCATGGTTCTGATGCCTCTCATCTTTACCGAGGCCTTGCCCAAGCAACAACTCATGACCTTCCTGGTGGCCCCTCCGCCGCCTCCACCACCGCCCCCTCCGGCTGCCGCTCCCGTCAAAATCGTGAAGCAGATCCAGACCGACATTGTGAACGGCGCGCTGCGCACTCCCACCAAGATTCCGCAAAAAGTTCAAATGATCAAAGAAGACGAAGCGCCGCCGGCGATGGCATCGGCTGGGGTGGTTGGTGGCGTGCCGGGTGGCATTCCGGGTGGCCAAATGGGTGGCGTGATCGGCGGCATCATTAGTTCCACGCCAGTTGCCGTACCCAAAGTTGCTGCTCCGCAACGGGTTCGCGTTTCTGCCGGCGTTACTTCGGGTCTTCTTATTCGGAAAGTGAATCCTGTCTATCCGCCTCTTGCCCGTCAGGCTCGCATTTCAGGAACGGTTGTCCTGCGAGCCGTGATCAGCAAGGATGGCTCGATCGAAAACCTCTCTCTGGTGAGTGGGCATCCAATGCTGGCTCCGGCGGCAATCGACGCCGTCAAGCAATGGAAGTACAAACCGTATTTGCTCAACGGCGAACCGGTCGAAGTGGATACTGAAGTACAGGTCAACTTCACGCTGGCTGGAGGTTAGTACCGTTTAGTTGACCCGATTGCATCAGCAGTCGTTTGGAATACGGCCTTCCCCTTCCACCGTTAGCCGTGGCCGGTGAGACTTCCCACCGTGCGCTGCCGTCGCCGAAGTGGGCTGAGGAAGACCGGGCAAGGCTCGCTGACGGTTCTATTACGACGCGTCCGACAAGTTTGTTTCGCCGGAAATGACAGTAGCGGTCAATCTCGCATCAAAGTCTAAGAAGTTCCGAGGAGGGAAAAGCAACTTATGTTCGCTAATGCCGCAGTAGCAGTTGTTCATCATGTTCCCCGGGTAGCCGCCTGGATTGTGCAAGAGGGTGGCGCAGTGGGTTGGGATCCGATTTCGCTCTGGAAGCAGATGGGTATCATTGCGAAAATCGTGGTCGTCATCCTGTTCATCATGTCAGGCTGGTCGATCGGCGTCATGATTGACCGTGCCATGGCATACAACGCAGCCCGCAAGCAGTCCCGCGCCTTCGCTCCTGCCGTTGCTGGAGCTTTGCGCGACGGCCGCATCGACGAGGCCATCAAGGTTGCCGAGCGCAACAAGAAGAGCCATCTGGCGAAGGTTGTCACCGCCGGCCTTATGGAATTCAAGGCCCACCAGGATAGCCCCGGCGCGATCCCCGGCGAAACCATTGAAGCTTCCAAGCGCGCTCTGGAGCGCACAGAAGCCATCGTCCACGCCGAACTCAAGCGCGGACTCGGCGGTCTGGCCACCATCGGTTCGACGGCCCCCTTCGTGGGACTGTTCGGCACCGTGATGGGCATTCTGAACGCCTTCAAAGGCATTTCCGAGCAGAAGGCTACCGGTCTGGGCGCGGTCGCAGGGGGCATTTCTGAGGCTCTGGTAACCACGGCTTTCGGGCTGCTGGTGGCCATCCCCGCCGTCATGATGTTCAACTACCTCACCGGACGCGTTGAAGCGTTCGATGTGGAGATGGACAATTCGTCAAGCGAACTGATCGACTACTTCCTGAAGCGCCGGGACGTTCGCCGTTCCTAGGTCCTCCTAACCCTGGGTCCAATCGATCCAGGAGTGGGACCTCTGTTCTGAGTTGCTTTGTCCGGCGCCGGGACTAAAAACCTGGCGCCGGCCCTCCCGACTCTCGCGGACACCGTGGAAGTAACTGGAGACTCACGCTATGTCAATGGCAAAACGAAATGAAGGCGCCAAAGTCAATTCCGACATCAATGTAACTCCGATGGTCGATGTGATGCTGGTGCTGCTAATTATCTTCATGGTCATCACGCCCATGCTGCAGAAGGGCATAAGCGTGGATATGGCCAAAGTGAACAATCCAACCCCGATGGCCGATGCGGACAAAGAAGACGCTCTGCTGGTCTCAATCATGCGCGACGGAACAGTGTATTTTGGCTCCGATAAGGTTCCGGTGGACACGTTGACGGGCAAGGTAAAAGACCGCCTGGCTAACAAGACCGATAAGCGTGTCTACGTGAAGGCGGATGCCCGCGCCCACTTCGGAAACGTTGTTCAGGTTGTGGACGGAGTGCGCGCTGCCGGCGTCGACGACTTGGGCTTGCTTACCGACCAGAGAAAGAGCACTCCGAACGCTCCCCCTGCGGCGCCGGCGCCAGGGCAATGATGTGAGTGAAATTAGAGGAGATCGACTATGAGTATGGCAATGGGAAGCGGCGGAGGCCAAAGCGCGAATATCAACGTCACTCCGCTCATTGACGTGCTATTGGTGCTGCTCATCATTTTCATGGTGATCACACCCCTGACGCCGAAAGGTTTGGACGCACTGGTGCCTCAGCCGCCTCCGCCCAATGCCCCCAAGAACAACACGCCCGACCGCACCATCGTCGTGCAGTTGATCGACCGGGGAGCCGGCCAAGATCCCGGCTTGAAAATCAACCAGGAAGATGCCACTTGGGATAATCTGCAAGGACGTCTGGCCGATATCTACAAAACCCGCGCCGAGAAGGTCATGTTCGTAAAAGGCGATGACAATATTCCCTTCGCCGATGTGGCCAATGTGATCGACATTGCTCACGCTGCGGGAGTAGATAAGGTGGGCTTGATTACGGCGAAGATCGAAGCCGGTGGCTAAACGCCGGTCTTCGTTTCACGTCCGCGTTTATAGAAGCGCCCGGAACGCCGCCGCCTTTCGCATTCAGCCGCGCACGGGAACCCATGTTTCCGTGCCGTGCGCTGCCAGCGCTTGTCAAATTGCTGTCTCTGGGCCTAGGATGCTGTGGCAAGGGAGACTTATACCGCAATGAATAAATCTATTCGACTGCTTACGCTGGCGGCCGCCATGCTGGCGATCCTTTCTTCCGCGGGGTGCAGCAAGCTGCGCGCCCGCGACCAGCTCAACAAGGGCGTCACAGCGTACAAGAACGCGAAATATGAAGAAGCCATCGACCACTTCCAGCAGGCCGTAGCGCTGGACCCCAGCTTAATCAACGCCAAGATGTATTTGGCGACTGCATTTGCTCAGCAATACATTCCCGGCGCCGATACTCCGGAGAACAATAAGATGGCGGAACAGGCCATTGAGCAATATCAGCAGGTGCTCGCCATGAATCCGGACCGCGAGCGGAAAGTGAACTCCGCCAAGGGCATCGCGTATCTTTACCTGAACATGAAGAAGTTCGACGAGGCCAAAAAGTATTACCGTATGGCCGCCGACATCGATCCCAACGATCCTGAGCCGTACTACTCCGTTGGGGTCATCGACTGGACCGCTTGCTATCAGCCGCGCATGGAAGAGCGCGCCAAGCTTGGCATGAAGCCCGACGAGAATCTGAACGCCAAGAACAAAGATCAGAAGAAAGTTTGCGAAGAGTTGAAAACGAAAAACATGCCTTCCATTACCGAAGGCATCGAGAGCCTCAACAAAGCGATCCAGCTGCGTCCTGACTATGACGATGCCATGGCATATTTGAATCTGATGTACCGCGAGAAGGCCGATGTGGAATGCGATGATCCCGCCGCTCGCCAGGAAGATCTGAAAACCGCCGATCAGTGGGTAGACAAGACCCTAAGCACCAAGAAGGCCAAAGCCGAGAAGCAGCCCGGTGCCCAAGGCATCACCATGGATCAGCCGAAGTGATCGGCTGAAATGATCGGCTGAAGTGATCGGCTGAAGTGATCGGCTGAAGTAAAGATCAGCGACTTTGCTTTGTGTAGAGTGGACACTCTTGTCCGCCTCTTTCTTGAACTTAGCGTTAGCGATCGTCCGACCCCGTGGTTTAATCAAGGATTGCTGTAAAGCCTCACTTCCACCTGAGGAAATACCGTCCGCTCAACATGCGGAAATGACTCACCAAGAGTTTGATCGAGCATTAGCGTGGTTGCATCCGGATGTCCACGCGTTCCGTTGCTCATCAGCACCAGCCACACCCGCGAGTAGCGACCGGAAAGCGAGCGCACGAGATCCGCCGTTGGCTTGCCCGTGAAGTCACGATAGTCAAGCTGTTCTCCATGACGTGGAAAAGCGATTTGAGGTCCGGCGGTCGAAGACCCTCGTGCGCGAGTCGACTTGAAGAGTTCGTAAGGTACGCGCGACTCTGCGATGTGAAACAGAATGCCATCGTTCGGCTGGGCGTGATTGAGGATGTAGTGTGTTGCGACCTCGGACCCATCCCGCTCAAGATCGAAGTCGTGATCGTAATAAGAAAATGTTCCATGCAGCGAAAGCAAAATTATGGCCGCAAGGCTCGCTCCCAGGAGCCAGGGGGAACGCAGCTTGGCCAAACCGGCAGCGGCCAGAATCACCAGCGCAGGCAGGCAGAAGATGAAATAGCGTCCTAAAAAAATGGGACGAATGAGCGACAGCGCTAGAGTAAGCGCCACCGGAAACACAAGCCAGATCAATAAGAAGCGAAAACGCCAGATGTCCCAGCTTACCTCGTTGCGGAACATCAACAGGGCTCGTCTTGCTGGCGCAATCGCAGTTCCACAAGCAGCCACGTAGATCAACAAGAGGACGAATCCGTCGCTCCCTGAAATACACTGTGCAAAATCGATCATGTCATGAAGCCCGGGCCGTTGAATCCATCGAATTGGTCCGGCGCCTGTCTTGGCTGCGAAGATGACGAGAGGCAATGACGCAGCTCCAATCCATATCCACGCCCGACGCAGGACATGGGACGGCGCGCTTGTTACCGATAACCGCTGTACACCGTACCCGCGTAGCGATAACCACTGAGCCGCCAGCAACAACAATGAATACAGATGAGCATAGACTGCGAGAACGCTGCTAAGAACGTAAGCAAGGCGGATGCGCCGCGATGGATCGCTCAAAGCGGCGACGAAGAATCCGCTGGATAGCGTGGCTAACAGCACAAAAAGTGAGTAGCTGCGCGCCTCCTGCGCATAGCGAACGTGATATGCGTTGCAACTGATGAGTGCGACCGCGATCAATCCCACTCGCCGGTCAAACAGCCTGCAGGCCAGCCAGAAAATTGCCGGCAACGTCGCGACGGAAAAAATTACTGACAAGCTGCGAATAAAAAATGGACTCGAGCCAAAGTGCAACCACCCGCGCAACAGCAGGTAGTACAGCGACATGTTGGCTTCGCGGCGCCACAATAAATGCCCGAAGTCATTCCAGCGAAGACGGGCGACTTCCACGCTGAAGCACTCATCGAACCAGAAAGTTTTTCGCCCGAGAAACAGGAAACGCAGCACCGCAGCACCTACCATCATGAATGCCAACGTGGCCACTGAAACAGTTGTCCAAGTTGGACGCGGCTGCGCTTGTGTCGGTGAGTCGCTTGCGTCTTCGTTTGTAAGAACAGTCACAGGCAACATGAGTCGTCGCGCAGCCGTGCGGAATCCAGATGATAATATGCTAAGAGAAAGGACACCGACAGTTAGGCGGGCATCCGGCATGCCTCGCTTTCGCATGATGAGTGTAGCCTCATTGGAAGCATCTCCACGTATCGCCGCGCACACAATCAGTGACCCGTGGGCCGGGTGCGTGTCCGTGATCGTCCCCGTGTATAACGAGGCAGCGCACCTCGACGAGTTAATGAAGGCAATCCACGCTTCGCCGGTGAGGAAGGAAATCATCATTGTGGATGATGGCTCCACCGATGGCACACGCGAGAGACTTCAATCTATGTCACTGGCCGACGATGTCACGGTAATTTTCCATCAAAAAAATTTCGGCAAAGGCGCAGCCATTCGCACCGCCCTCGAGTACGCCCGTGGTGAGTTTGTTTTGATTCAGGATTCCGATCTAGAGTACGATCCGCAGGATTATCCTTCGCTGCTGCGCCCCTTGGAGCTTGGCCGTGCGAACGTGGTCTATGGCGTGCGTCCCGATCGTCCGGCACGTGGACTGCGATTCTTTCTTGGTGCAAAACTTTTGACTCATCTTGCCAATCTACTTTACCGGGCCGGCATCCACGACGAAGCCACGTGCTACAAAGTGTTTCGGCGATCGGTGATTGCTCAAGTTCGTCTGGAGTGCCGTCGTTTCGAGTTTTGCCCCGAAGTGACTGCGAAGCTTTCCAGGATGGGCGAGAAGATCGCTGAAGTGCCCGTTAAGTACTCGCCGCGGTCCGCCGGAGAAGGCAAGAAGATACGGCATTCGGATGGATGGCTGGCCATTTGGACTCTTCTTCGATATCGCATCTCCCACGCCTCTCAATGGAGAAAGTTTGCTGAAACCGAACCCCGACCTCCATTTCCGGTGAGTTCCGTTCGTCTGCCAGAATAATAATGAGCAACTCAAGCCCACTGTCTTCAGCTCGCTGATACACTTCCGCTCGATGGATAAAGACAAACCGCCTCTCCCGCCGATTCCCAAGTCTGTGCTCTGGATGGTTTTGTGGTCTTTCGTTCTCCAGGTCGTCATGATCGGCGTGTTCCACGAATATCGCACGCGGCCACAGGAAGATCACTTTGGCTTTGGCTGGGAAATGGGGCGTGTCGCCCGTTCGATTGCCCTGGGACAAGGCTTCAGCAATCCGTATGGAGGCAACACCGGGCCAACGGCGTGGGAGCCTCCGCTCTATCCGTATCTGATGGCGGGAGTCTTCAGGATTTTTGGTATTTATACCTATGCGTCAGCATGGGTTTTGCTGACGATCAACTGCCTTTTCGCGGCACTTACGACAGTACCGATTTTTCTGATCGCACATCGAACTTTCGGCGAGCGTGTTGCGATTTGGTCCGCTCGGGGATGGGCATTCAGTCCTTACATTTGGTACTGGTCGATTCACTGGATTTGGGATACCACATTTACTCCGCTTATCTTAAGTCTGATTTTTCTGGTTGCATTGGAACTGCAGGAGTGGCAGGGCTTCCAGGGCTGGGTCATCTTTGCCGCTCTTTGGGGATTAGGAGCGCTCGCTAATCCGACGATGCTGGCATTTCTTCCATTCTGCGGGCTGTGGGTGTGGCGGCAGCGGTTTAAGAGCGGTTTGTCTTCGTTCTCTGGCGTCGTCCTGGCCTCCGCGATTTTCTTTCTCATACTTTCCCCATGGGTCATCCGAAATTATGAGGTCTTTGGGCGATTTGTTTTTCTGCGCGACGACTTTGGACTTCAGTTTCGCCTGGGCAACAACAACATGGCTGACGGTATGCTGATCGCGACTCTTCAACCCAATCTCAACAAGCTGGAGCTGGAGAAGTTCCAGCGCATGGGGGAACTGGCGTATGCAGACGATTGCAAACGATTGGCTTTCACATGGGTACGCGAAAATCGCGGGCGCTTCGCGCTGATCAGCTTGAAGCGATTTTTCTATTACTGGAATGGAGTTCCCAAACCAACTGACAGCGCTGCTCCATGGGATTTTCGCAGCTCGCTGTTCCTTACATGGTCGGTGTTGGCCATCTGGGGGGTGGGTCGCGCGGTGCGCCAAAAGGTGCGAGGGGCATGGCTATTCGCCGGGCTGCTCCTGACCTATCCGGCCACTTATTATTTCGTCTATCCGCACGCTCGCTACCGTCACCCCCTGGAGCCGGAGCTGACTATCCTAACCATTTTCTTGCTCCTGCAAATCGGAAAGCGGGCTACCCCTCAAAGAGCTTCTTGAAGATGATGCAGGTCACACTTATGTGTGCTGCTAAAGGCGGAGAACTGAGTACGCTCTCGGCGTGAGTTCTCCGGTAAAATCGTGAGTTCGTTCGAACCCATTGCATGGCGGCCTTGATTAACAAGACGTTCAAGGAATGATGTTCAAAAAAATACTGATCGCCAATCGAGGTGAGATCGCAGTACGCGTGCTGCGTGCGTGCCACGAGATGGGAATTGCCGCGGTAGTAGTTTACTCGGACGTGGACCGGGCAGCGCTGCATGTGCGCAAAGCGGATGAGGCATATCCCATCGGACCGGCCGCAGCCTCCGAATCCTATCTCAACATTCCCAAGATTCTCGATGTCGCGCGGCGTTCGGGGGCGGACGCGATTCATCCCGGATACGGATTTCTTTCTGAGAACGCGAAGTTCGCGCAGGCTTGCGCCGATGCGGGAGTGAAATTCATTGGCCCAACCGCGGCCGCCATGGATGCGATGGGATCGAAGACGCGGGCGCGGCGGGCCATGGAAAAGGCTGGCGTGCCTTTCGTTCCGGGAACGTCCCGGGGCGTGGAGTCGTTGGAGGAGGCCGAACAGGTGGCGGCAAGAATTGGCTATCCGGTGATGTTGAAAGCCGCAGCCGGCGGTGGCGGCAAAGGGATGCGGCTGGTGCACGCCGCGGAGCAGCTGAAGTCGTCGCTGGAGGGGGCCCGGAGCGAGGCCGAACGCTCATTCGCGGACAACGAAGTTTATATCGAGAAGGCCATCGTCAATCCGCGACACATTGAGATGCAGGTATTGGCCGACGAGCACGGCAATACAGTTTATCTCGGTGAGCGGGAGTGCTCGCTGCAGCGTCGCCATCAAAAAGTGTTAGAGGAAGCGCCTTCGCCAATCATCGACTTGGACATGCGCCGCCGGATGGGAGAGGTTGCGGTTCGCGTTGCGCAAGGCGCGGCTTACACGAATGCGGGAACGGTGGAGTTCCTGGTCGATCAGCAGAAGAATTTTTATTTCCTGGAGATGAATACGCGCTTGCAAGTGGAGCATCCCGTGACGGAACTTATCACCGGGCTGGACCTTGTTCATCTGCAGATTCGGATTGCGGCGGGCGAGGAGTTACCTTTCAAGCAAGACGATGTGCACATTCGCGGACATGCGATCGAATGTCGTATCTATGCCGAGGATCCCGACAACAATTATTTTCCCAGCCCCGGCAAGATTACTCTTCTCCTCGCGCCATCGGGACCGGGGATACGGCGCGATAGCGGGATGTATGAAGGATGGAACGTGCCAATTGATTACGATCCGCTGTTGGCCAAACTGATCGGATATGGTACCGATCGCAATCAGGCTATTTCGCGACTGACGCGAGCTCTCAACGAGTACTTTGTGGGCGGGATCAAGACCAACATTTCGTTATTCCGGCGGATCCTGCGTGACGCGGATTTTTGCAACGCCAAACTTGATACCGGCTTTCTTGACCGCATGTTGAAGCGGCCAGAAGATAAGAAGTTGGATTCGAAGGCTGCGGAGGTAGCCGCCATTGCCGCCGGAATCTTTGCCGCGCTTGGCGTGACGGCAGCAGCCGCGGGTGAGGGCGCGGCTGGGTGCGTTTCGGCGAACGACAAGGCTGCTTCGAATTGGAAAACAGCGAGCCGGCGGGAAGGACTTCGCTAGGTCTGCGCGTGCCTCGCAACTGATGCTTATGCTTTACGAAGTAACCATCGATGGCAAGAAGTACCGGCTTGATCTCAACCGGGCCGAGGCTAGCTGGACCTGTCGACTCGATGGATTAGAAGTTGAAGTGGATGCGGTTCTCGCGCGACCCGATGTGCTTTCGCTTCGCATAGGGAACAGCACATATGAAGTTAAGTCGGAAAGAGTTGCGAACGATCTGCATTTATGGGTGGGCAGCACCCGGTTTGTTGCGGAGGTTCGAGATCCCCGCTCCCTACGCGGCCGTTCGAGGGCAGGGGACGACAAGGGTCCGAAGAAAATTGTCGCTCCAATGCCCGGCAAGGTAGTCCGCGTGCTGTTGCATGACGGAGACGAAGTGGAGCTGGGTGCGCCTGTGGCCGTGGTGGAGGCGATGAAAATGCAGAACGAAATCAAATCGCCGAAGAAAGGTACTATTCAGAAAATCCTGGTGACGGAAGGAGCGGCTGTGAATGCGGGCGATGTGCTCGGGATTGTCGAATGAGATTGTGGAATAAAAATTCTGGAGAATCCCCCCGTGTTTCCCAGAAATTCCAGCCTCATATTTCTACTAGATCAGACCGACTAGATCAGACCTACTGGACCAGACCTACTGGACCAGACCATTGCTATCAAGTATTTTCTTTGCGTAGTAATTCTCCACCTTGGCGGAGTCGCGCAGCACCTCATAATACGCGGCCTTCAGCAACTGCTCGCGCCGATCATGCAACTGCGACCGAATCGCCTGCTGTACGCGAGGATCGGACAAATCCCGTTGCCCCGCCGGTTCCTTCGACACCAGCTTGACGATGCGAAATCCCGCGGGTTGCTTATTCGCAGGATTCGTGAGGGTGATGATGGGACTGTACTGCCCGGGCTTTAGCTTCAGCACGGTGTCGCGGGTGGTTGGATCAGTGTTGCGCAGAGAGGATTCGGGAACGGTTCCCAAGTCGCCGCCGTTCCCGGATGTTTCCGGGTCCTCCGAATAATTCATAGCAAGCGTTGCGAAATCGTCGCCACTATCGAGCCGGTTCGCAAGCATCTGGATTTTTTTGCGCGCGTCGGCCTCATTTTGCGCTTTGTTGTTCTGGTTGTGGACCTGCGGGTTAGGCGTGGGAGTAACGAAAATCTGGGCGAGGTGGTATTGCGGTTCGATGAGGTTAAATTCAGACTTGTGCGCTGCGAAATAGTTGTTGATGTCCTGGTCCGTAACGTTGATTTTCGATGACACTTCTTTGTTCATCACTTTTTCAACGGTGATGGAGCGCCGGATGTCACGCTTGAAGTCCTCCAGTGTGATCTTCTTTTCCTTCAGGCGCTGGTCAAATTCCTCTTGAGTGTAAGGAGACTTGATCGCGTTGAGCTTTCGATCCACTTCTTCTTCGGTTGCCAGCAGGCCTAGCTTTTCTGCGCGGCGCATCACCATCTCGTCGTCGATCAACTGCCGCAGGATGTTCAGGCGCAGGATAGTTGCCTGCTCTCCCGCCGGCGCCTGCTGGGCGCTGGCTACTTGATTATCGTAGTACTTGTCGACATCGGAGCGGAAGATTTTGCGGCCATCCACCGTGGCCATCACGTCTCCACTGACTTGGGACTTGCAGCCCAGCAGAGACGCCAGAAAAAAAGCAGCACTCAGTAGTGCCGCGAGCCGGGCATATTCGGAAGTTCTTTTCAAAATATGTTTTCTCCTAAGCTTTGGTCGCACTGCCAACTAAGTTAATCGAGACTTCGGGATCACTTTGAGGCTGGTGCCGCCGATGCCGACGCATGATTGGGTACAGGCAGGTTGGCATCTTTCAGGGCGCGATCCAATGCGGCGCGCAGCTCATTCACAGGCACAGCGCCGTCAACTTTTTCGCCGTTAACGAATAGTGTTGGAGTGGCTTCGACGCCAACGCCTTCCGCTTCTTTCATAGATGCCTTCACCGCGCTATCATCCTGTGCCTTGATGCAGGACTGCAACTTGACAATGTCAAGGTTGTGCTTCTGTCCCTGCAACAGAGTTAGGCGATCGAGCGCATCCAGGCGCGCGGCGGGAGTTTTTTCGTTGCTTACCTCGTGCTGGTTGGCGTGAATGTAGTCGGCGAAATCCCAGTAGGCGTCGACGTTCTGCGCGGCCAGACAGTTCGCATCCACGGCCGCGTGGGTCGCCCAGGGATGAATTTCCACGAGGGGGTAATCCTTGTAAACGAAAGTGACGCGGTCGCCATATTCTTTCAGCACTTCCGGAAACAGTTCCTGATGCATGCGCGAACAGAATGGGCATTCGAAGTCATCGAAGTTGACCACGACTACCTTGGATGACTTCGCTCCGCGCGTGGGCCGGCCATTGATGTCGATCTTGCTCATCGTGTCGGCGTAGGGGTCTTTGTTCAGATCAAACTTGACCATGCGCATCATGGAAGAATGATCCTTGGAAATCAAAAACTTCAAATCCTGTTTTTTATCTCCGTTGTCGATGGTCACCACCACGGAGTCATAGTTGGGGAAGTCGGAACTTGGTGAGGCAGGCCCGACTAGAACTTTGAGCTCAGCCGGAACCTTGTAGTAAGAGCGGACCTGGCGCTCGATTTTTTGAGTCAACTCAGGAGAAAGGGATTGAGCCGCGCAGCCGAGACAAACTGTGAGCAGCAGAAGAAGCGAACGCCGGAATAGAGTCACCAAGAACCGCCTGAACATGCGAGTTAAACGTTGATTATCTCACAGCCCCAACGGAGGCGGGGCAAGAAGACGAGGTAAGCAGACGTGCGCATCGCCAGCTATTAGGCGTGAAATTGGGGGGCGCATAGTGTCACCCTGTTCGTCGAAGCAAATCCTCGGGGGCGAGTAAGTTGTTCATCGAGCCAGAGCGAAAGCCCTCGAGGTCTAAGGTGACAAACTTGAAGCCCAAAGCTTTGAATATTTTGGTGAACTGATCGGTCATGGTGGGGTCGAGTGCCCGGGACAACTCGTCGCGGGAGATTTCGATACGCACGATCTCTCCATGATGACGCACGCGGAGCTGGCGAAAACCCAGAGCACGAAGCGCGTCTTCGCCCTTTTCCACGACAGCGAGCGCCTCGAGCGTAACCGGGCGGCCATATTCGATGCGGGATGAAAGGCAAGCGGACGCGGGCTTGTCCCAGATGCGCAGCCCAGCATCACGAGCCAATGCTCGAATCTCATCCTTGCTGAGTCCAGCGTCGAGAAGCGGCGCGACAACGTGGTGATCAACCGCGGCCTTCTGGCCGGGCCGGAAGTCGCCCTGATCGTTCACGTTCACGCCGTAGGCGATCGCGTCGAATCCGCGCCTCTGGCGAAGTTCCTCCATCAGGGTGAAGAGTTCATCCTTGCAAAAGAAGCAGCGTTGCGAGTCGTTGCGGACGTACTCCGGGCGATCAAGTTCGGAGGTTACGACCACCTCCAATGGGATCGCCTGCTCTTTGGCAAACGAGATTGCATCGGAGAGGTGTGTGCGAGCCAGGCTCGGAGAGTCGGCGATGATGGCCAACATCTTATCCCCTAGTGACTCGTGAGCCGCCCAAGCCAGATAGGCGGAATCGACGCCGCCAGAGTAAGCAACAAGGACGCGTCCCAGCCTGCCCAGACTGTCGCGCAGTTGAGCCTGCTTAGGTCCAAGATCACTCGTTACGGGGAACACAGGAATCATGTTAGCAGCCTTAGATGCTTTTCCGAGTTATCGCGATGACGCGATGTCGTTAGCACATGATATGTCCGGTTGAGATAGCAAGTGATCTGTCCGCTTTGCAGGCGGCGAGGGTAGGAGAGCATGGAGGGCATGCTCTCTTACACACAGGCCGCGATGGAGCGGACGATGAAG
>JBAVZU010000020.1:0-31940 GCA_049588915.1 Candidatus Sulfotelmatobacter sp. | reverse complement strand
ATGATCTGGTAGCGAAAATTCTGTAAGCATATACGATGGATTTTTGTTTGAATGAGTTAGCCTTCACGTAATTCGTCATGCCCCGCAAGCGCACCGTCAAACTCCGTTGTCCGATCTGCAAGAAAGTCGTCAAGAGCAGCGATCCGGAGTTTCCCTTTTGCAGTGAGCGCTGCAGAACGATTGATTTAGGAAAGTGGGCGAGCGGCGCGTATGTGATCCCATCGCCGGTTACAGACGCAGAAGAGCAAATCCGCGAAAGCACTCCGGAAGATAGGGACGAAGATACGGACGAAGAGTTGTGAAAGACTTCCGTGATAGTAGCGCCGGCCTCCCGCTGGCTGTCGCGGGGGCATCTCCCCCGACCCCTCGATGGGCCACGCTGATAGCCACTTTCTTCGGCATCGGACGCTTACGGCCCGGACCGGGGACTTGGGGATCCGTGGCAACCGTATTGCTATGGGTCGCGCTGGCCAGGGCCATTTCACCTGCGCTGCGAACACCGCTGGCAATCGCTCTGGCGGTGCTGATCACGATGATTGGCATTCCCGCCGCAACGCGGGTCGCTCGAAGCGCCGGGAAAAAGGATCCGCAATTCGTGGTCATCGATGAGGTAGCGGGTCAATTGGTGGCGCTGATTGGCGTGCCGCTCACGTGGAAATGTTTCCTGGCGAGCTTTATACTTTTCCGTGCGTTTGATATTGTGAAGCCGCCTCCGGTACGGCAATTGGAGGCAATTCCGGAGGGAACAGGAATCGTTCTGGATGACATTGCCGCCGGTTTGCTGGCCCTGATTGTAGTGCATCTCTTTCTGCAGTTTGGTCTTCTAAGGTAGTGCGAGTTTCCACATGGGATTTTCGGATCGTATTCTGGGGAAGAAAAACGTGAACGGCGGACCGCACATCGAATCGGTCTCGCCGGTCCTGGCGCTGGCGGGAGGAGAAGTTCGCATCGCGGGTTCTGGATTGCGTCCGCAGCAGTGGCAGCGTCCGCGTGTGCAATTTGGAGAAGTGGAGGGGGGAATCGTAATCAGTTCCGACTCGTTCCTGGTCGCCCGCGTTCCCGAAGGAGCGACGTCCGGTCCTGTGGTGGTGGCCACCGATGGTCATGTAAGCAATGCCCAAACGGTTAAGGTGGCTGTATCCATCGCCGAGAACCTGCATCCTGTAACCAATCCGGCGATTGACGCGCAAGGCAACATCTATGCCACGTTCTCCGGATCGCGCGGCCAAAAAGTTCCGGTTGCAGTCTTCAAGATTGATACAAATTACACGATCAAACCCTTTGTGGCGGAGATGATGAATGCCACCGCCATCGCTTTCGATCGCCAGGGACAGATGTACGTTTCCTCGCGCCACGATGGCGCCGTCTATCGAGTCGCACCCAACGGAACGATAACCACCTACGCAGAAGGCATGGGGATCGCTACCGGCATCGCCTTTGATCGAAACCAGAATCTCTACGTCGGCGACCGCAGCGGCACCATCTTCAAGATCGGACGCGATCAGCAGGTGTTCGTCTTCGCCACGCTGGAACCGAGCGTTTCCGCCTATCACCTGGCTTTTAGTCCGCAAGGAGATTTATTTGTAACCGGGCCCACCACGTCGAGCTTTGACTGCGTGCATAGAATCGATCCGCATGGAACTGTTCGCAAATTTTTCCGAGGCCTGGGTCGCCCGCAGGGCTTGGCTTTTGACTCCGCGGGAAATCTGTACGTGGCAGCCTCGCTCTCGGGTAAGCGTGGGATTGTGAAAATCACTCCGGAGGGCAACGCCAGTCTGGAGGTCTCAGGCCACGGCCTGGTCGGCCTCGCCTTTGCACCCGGACGCAGCGTAATCCTGGCCACCACCGACGCGGTGCATCATCTTTCCTGGAACATTCAGGGTTTACCGCTGCTACCGGAGTGAGGTCTGAGCACTTAGTTACTCCGATTTCGTCCGAGCGCTTCGTGCGCCGTTTCGTTTACACTCTACCCGTGAACGCCGAGATCATCGCGGTTGGCTCAGAGCTCTTGACGCCTTTCCGCACCGATACTAATTCGCTCTACTTAACGGAACAACTCAATCAGCTCGGCGTGGAAGTAATTTTCAAGAGCGTGGTAGGCGATGATCTACGGCACCTGGCTGCGGCCGCGCAACACGCGATTTTCCGCTCGGACATTGTGATTTTCAGCGGTGGACTGGGCCCTACCGAGGACGACCTCACTCGTGAAGCCGTCGCAGAAGCGTTAGGCGTTTCTCTAAAGCGTAACGAACAGGTTCTCGCCGGCATCGAGAGCCGTTTCGCGGCGCGCGGCTGGAAAATGTCCCCCAACAATGCCAAGCAGGCGGATATTCTTGAGGGCGCAACCGTGCTTCCCAATCGCAATGGAACCGCACCCGGCCAACGGTTGAGCGGAAAGTTCGATGGACGCGAGCGCATTGTGATCCTGCTGCCTGGCCCCCCGCACGAATTGAAGGCGCTCTTCGAGGCAGAATGCCGTGAATGGCTGCGAGCAACATTGCCCATTGCAGCCATCGCAACCCGCGTGCTGAAAGTCGCGATGCTGGGGGAATCTCACGTGGATGCTCGCGTGGCGCCTATCTATAAACGGTTCTCCGACGTGCAGACAACGATCCTCGCGGGAGCAGGAGAGATTCAGCTGCATTTCACAGCGCGCGGCCAGACAATGGAGGCGGCCCAAGAGCGTGTGGACGAGGCGGCTGATGCCGTCGAAGAAGAACTCGACGATGCCGTGTACTCGAGCGACGGCCAATCCCTCGAGCAAATCGTCGGCTACTGGCTGCAGATGCGCAACGCTACGGTGGCGGTCGCGGAATCGTGCACCGGCGGTTTGCTCAGCGAGAGAATTACTTCAGTCGGGGGGAGTTCGCGCTATTTTGCGGGAGGTGCCATCGTCTATGCCAACGCCGTAAAGACGGAACTCGCAGGTGTCCCCGCTGACATGATTGAGCGCCATGGCGCCGTGAGCCGCGAAGTGGCAGCAGCATTGGCCGAGGGCATCCGCTATCGTTGCGAATCGACGCTCGGTGTTGGCATCACCGGTGTGGCCGGTCCCACCGGAGGCACGCCCGAGAAGCCTGTAGGATTGGTTTTCCACGCTTTGGCTAGCGCCAGCGGTACTGATGTGATCGAACGAAACTTCCCGGGCGATCGCAAACGCATCCGCTGGTTTGCCACTACCCTCGCGCTGGACATGGTACGCAAGAAACTGATGTAGTAAAGGCAGCTAACAGCTTCGTTTATGCGCCTCTTTGTCGCACTTGATATCGATGACACCATCCGCGACCGTATCACTCGCTTTCTCAAAGAGATCCATGAGCTTGCTCCAGACGCGCGTTGGGTCCGGCCGGAATCGCTGCACGTCACGTTGAAATTCATCGGAGAGAAATCGGAAGATGAGGCCGAGAAGATCAAGGAGGTCCTCGGAACGATCTCTGGCGCATCCATAGAAATGAACTTTGGCGGTTTTGGATTTTTTCCTGAATCGCGTGCGCCGCGAGTTTTCTGGATAGGCATCAGGGCAAACTCGGAACTGGCTGCTTTAGCGGAAATCGTGGACGAGAAACTCGCGACGCTCAACATTCCCAAGGAGCAACATGCTTTCAATCCGCATCTCACGCTCGCACGACGGGGGCGAGGGTCCGGTTCACCGCGCTGGCGAAAAGGGGATCGCTCTAACCGCTCCTTTCAACGCCTGCAGGAGAAGCTGGTGGCATCACCTGCGCTTGAGTTTGGTAAGATGACGAGCCGCGAATTTTCTCTGTACCAGAGCCAGCTTTCCTCCGGCGGTTCAAAATACACAAAGCTGGCGAAATTCGGGTTGCGCTGACGAGCTTTGTCAACTTTCTTCATGATCGCCGCTCTGAGCTATCTGTTGGGATCGATTCCCTTCGGATATCTGTTGGTTCGCATTTTTCGGGGCGAAGATGTACGCCAAAGCGGAAGCGGTAATATCGGTGCAACGAACGTTTCCCGTAAATCCCCGATGCTGGGGATTTTAACCTTGCTGCTTGACGCTCTCAAAGGAAGCGCCGCTGTTGGCCTCGCACATTCCCTCGCCGGGCAAAGCTCTGGAACTGTTGCGGTCTATCAAGAGATGACAATGGCGGCGTTTCTTGCGGTTGTCGGGCACATGTTTCCCGTATGGCTGGGATTTCGCGGCGGCAAGGGCGTCGCGACCGGATTAGGATCTTTTCTCGTCATCGCTCCAAAAGCAGTCCTGGTGGCGGCGGGCATTTTTATAGCGGTGGTGGCGATCTTCCGTTATGTATCTTTGGGGTCAGTCCTCGCCGTCGCATCCTTTCCGCTTCTGGTCTATGAAATGCACGCCTATGGTGACACGCCGCTAGCTTTTTCCTTCATTGGCGCGACTTCTCTTCTCATAATTTTCAGGCACCATCAAAACATCGATCGCTTGCTGAGGGGAACGGAAAGCCGGATGGGAGCGAAGCGCGCATGAGCGAAATCGCAATCATTGGCGCAGGAGCCTGGGGGACCGCCCTTTCGATCATTCTGGGACGCAAAGAGAATCATCGCATTCGGCTGTGGGCCCATGAAAGAGAAGTTTGCGACGCGATGACCCAGCAGCGCGTGAATGAGAAGTTTCTTCCCGGCTGTACTCTTCCTGAGAGCGTGAGTGCGACCACTGATTGGAAGCAAGCTCTCAGCGGCGCTGAAATCGTCGTCAGCGTGATGCCATCTCATCATTGCCGATCCGTTTTCGAAGAGCTTCATGTTCACCTGACGCCAGAGATGTTGCTGGTGAGCGCCACGAAGGGCATCGAGAACCACACGCAAATGTGCATGACCGCGATCATTGGCGATGTCGTAAGAGATACGATGGGATTCGCCCCCCGCCTGGGCGCACTGAGCGGACCTTCGTTTGCGCTCGAGGTCGCTCGCGGCGATCCTACGGCGATCACTATCGCTTCGGAAGATGCGGACCTGGCGCGTATCGTGCAGCGCGAATTCAGCGGCCCGACTTTTCGCGTGTATACGAATGAAGACGTGGTTGGCGTCGAACTGGGTGGGGCATTAAAAAACATTATCGCAATTGCCGCCGGCGTAAGTGCCGGCCTGGATCTGGGACACAATTCCACAGCGGCGCTCATCACGCGGGGCCTGGCGGAGATGACCCGGCTGGTGGTTGCGTGCGGAGGCAAGGCGGAAACCATGGCCGGTCTTGCCGGTCTCGGCGACCTGGTGCTTACTTGCACTGGCGGTCTTTCGCGCAATCGCAGTGTAGGGGTTGAGCTTGGTCGTGGACGCAAGTTGCCGGAAATTATCGCCGGCATGCATGGCATGGTTGCAGAAGGAATTTCTACCACGGCAGCAGCCGTGGATCTGGCACATACCCGCGGTGTTGAAATGCCAATCACGGAGCAGATGCATGCCATTCTGCGGCACAACAAATCTCCCCGTGAGGCAATTTACGATCTGATGACACGTAGCGGAAAGAGTGAAACGGTAACAACATAGACGGTATCCGTACATTCTGTTGCCAAATCCGCTCGCCCAGGGCGTTCTCCACGACACTTTGGTAATGGCAAAACCATCGGTTTTCGCCGCCAACCAAATCGACCTACATTAAACTCTGTAGATACACGTGAAATCCGCCGCCACTTCGATCGACGGCGCTCCAAAGTTGACTCCAGGGAGCGGCTCACATTCCACCATGCCCACTCCTGCACGCATTCCCATTCTTTATGTGATTCTTGGCGTGCTGCTGGTGATCAGCATCGTCCCAATGTACTTCTACTCCGCGCAGGTGGAGGCCATCAACCGGGACCGACTTAAAACCAACGAAATGCTGCTTCAGAATACGGTGACGCGGTCTCTGGCTGACGATCTGTCCCAGCACGAGCGCGCGCTGAGAATGATGCTGGCGAATCTTTCATCGTCCATTCAAGTAGCAAGCGGCGGAGACATCGGCAGCAAGAACATCGAAGTCCCGGAGCTTCGGGCACTGCTGGAGAACTTTGTTTCCTCCTCCGACGAACTTGCCTATGTCACCCTACTGAATTCGGACGCGAAAGGCATTTCCGCCGGCCGAATCGCTCCCGATGCTTTCCTGCAACGCGAATTACAACATGCTTTTGAGGCAGCCCGCGATGGCCGCGCCTACAACGGCCAAGTACTGCAGGTGGAAGATCGCAAGTCCGCGCGGACCGTGCTGCTGGTGAGCAGCCCAGTCAGCTATGGTGGACGTTTTCTGGGCATGGTGGGCACGGTGGTTGATCTGAAATTCCTGATTCGCCGCCTCCACGAAGTCAGCGGCGGCGGCCTCATCCCTTATGTCGTGGACGCCCAGGGACGGCTGGTGGCCGCCGGCACTCCGCAATATGTAACGGGGCAGGACATGAAGAGCCTTGAGATCGTCCGCAACTTTGTGGACGAAGGTAACAAGGCACAGTTGGCTGCCACTAAGGAGTTCGCTGTCCAGGAAGGCGGAAACAGCGTGGAAATGCTGGGCACTTATAGCCCGGTGACCTCGCTCGATTGGGCTGTAGTTGTGCAGAAGCCGCAACGGGAGGCCTACCGCGGAGTTTACGAGATGCAGCGCACGGCCCGTTTGCTAGCGTTGTTGGCTGTCCTGGCAAGTATTGGCGTTAGTATCTTCGCCGCCCGACGCATCACGAATCCATTGCAAATCCTTACGCAATCCAGCCGCGCACTGGCGCGTGGCGACTTTTCCCAGCGGGTTCATCTGTGGAGCAGGACTGAAATTGGCGAGCTGGCTGAAACCTTCAACACGATGTCGCAGGAGCTCGAACACTTCGTTGAAGACCTGAAGAGAGCAGCCGAGGAAAACCGTGCACTGTTCCTGGGATCGATCCAGATGCTCGCGGGCGCGGTCGACGAGAAAGATCCTTACACTCGCGGTCACTCCGATCGCGTTACCCGTTACTCCATGTTGATCGGCAAGGAGCTGCGTCTGTCCCCCGATTTCATGGAAACCTTGCAGATATCAGCCCAGCTTCATGATGTGGGCAAGATCGGCATTGAAGACCGTATTCTCAAGAAGCCGGGCGCACTTACGGCCGAAGAGTTTGAGGTAATGAAAACCCACACTACGAAGGGCGCCAACATTTTGCGGCCCGTGGTGCAGCTCGCCGAGATGCTGGCTGGCATTGAACTCCATCACGAGGCGCTTGACGGCCGCGGTTATCCCTACGGATTGCAGGGCGATCAGATTCCGCTGCTGGCTCGCGTGATCGCTGTGGCGGATACTTTCGATGCATTGACCACCAATCGTCCATACCAGCACGCGCACTCTCCGGAAGAAGCGCTGAAAATCATTCAGAGTCTGGTTGGGAAACGGCTCGATCCGGCACCGGCTGCCGCACTGATGGCGGTATACGCGCGTGGCGAAATTCGCATTCAGCGCGTTTCGATCAAGCGGCCGGTAGTATCTGAGCCTGCCTCTGTCGTGCCTCAGCTTACTTTAGCTTCAACGCCTCCCGCCGCCGTGCCTGCCCAGCCAACAGCCAGTCTCGAAAGAACCCCCGTCTAGTTCCTGCGCGTTGTATCAGTGCCAAAGCAACGCGGCCACCCTGACCGCTATAATCAAAGCTTGGAATTTCCTCATGATTCAAACTCTGTTCGGCAGTACTGAAGAAAAGAAAACTGGTCTTTTCGAACGCATGAAGCAGGCGGTCACGCGCACGCGTGAGAACCTAGCTGAGCGGATCGAGGAAGTTGTCTCCTTTGGCAAGGAAATCGACCGCACCACGCTGGACGATCTGGAAGCTACTCTGATTGGCGCCGATCTGGGGACGACCACAACGCAGGAAATTCTGGGCAAGCTTCGCGACAAAGCGGACCGGAAACAGATCAAGGATGTACAGGAGCTGAAACGCCTTCTCAAAGAAGAATTGCTGGCAATTCTGAATGCGGCGAACTCCCGGCCCGTTCAAAAAGTGGACGGCACTCCGGAAGTGATTTTGGTGGTCGGCGTGAATGGCACGGGCAAGACCACTACGATAGGAAAGTTATCCCAAGTATTTCGCTCGCAGGGCAAGAATGTGTTGATGTGCGCGGCAGACACTTTTCGCGCCGCTGCCATCGAACAACTGGAAATTTGGGGAGAGCGAACCGGAACCGAAGTGATCAAAACCAAGCCTGGCGGCGACCCTTCGGCTGTGCTCTTCGACGCGCTGCAGGCCGCAACCGCGCGGAAAACCGATTACGTAATCGTCGACACCGCTGGCCGCCTGCATACCAAAACGAGCCTCATGTCCGAACTGGAAAAAATGCGCCGCACGGCGCAGCGCATCATCCCCGGAGCGCCGCATGAAACTCTTCTGGTGATGGATGCAACCACTGGCCAGAATGGCTTGCAGCAGGCGCGCCTGTTCACGCAATCGGCGGGGGTCACCGGCATCGTTCTGACTAAGCTCGACGGTACGGCGAAGGGTGGCGTAGTAGTCGCCATCTCGCGAGAGTTGGGTCTGCCGGTTCGCTTCGTCGGTGTCGGGGAGAAAGTTGGCGATCTACTGCCGTTTGACCCGAAAGAGTTTGTGGATTCCTTGTTTGAATAGAAGGTTTTCTCACCACGGAGACACCGAGGCACGGAGAGAACTTTGGCATGACCACGTTTCTCGAAGTCCTGGCAGCAATCGCGACTCTTTACCTGCTTTGGTGGTTGTTGCGCACGCTTCTTCGCCCGAGAGCGCCCGCCGATGCCGCTGAGGATCCGCTCTCGTTCGTTCCGGCGCCACGCGGAATGAGGCCAAAGGGAAAATCCGGTGCCATCGCACTCGAAGAACCGGAGGAGAACGATCCAACTGATGCCTTCCCTCCACGCGAGCTGTAGACTGCCGCTGCGTTGACTTGTTTTTATCCGTGGTGAATGTCAGCTTCATGCCCGAGCACTCGACTGACGAGCAGTTTCTGCGCCGCGCTCTGGATCTCGCACGGCAGGGCGTGGGCTTGGCGTCCCCCAATCCTCAAGTCGGCGCGGTCATCGTTGACGCGCGTGGAAACATCGTGGGTTCGGGAGTTTATACCTACGATGGCGTGAAACATGCCGAGGTTCTCGCGCTCGAAGAGGCAGGCGAAAAGGCGCGCGGCGGAACACTCTATATTAATCTTGAACCGCACTCGCATCAGGGCCGCACGCCTCCCTGTACCGACGCCTTGATTGCCGCAGGAATCTGTCGTGTTGTAGCCTGCATGGCCGATCCCAATCCCAAAGTGAGTGGACGCGGATTCGAGAAGTTGCGCGCGGCCGGCGTGCATGTAGAAGTTGGAGGCCTCGAAGCGGAAGCCCGTAGAGTGAATGAAGCCTTCGCCCGTTATATTCGACACGGCATTCCATTGGTAACGCTGAAGGCCGCAATGACGCTGGATGGGAAAATCGCTCCGGCACCGACCGCAGAGTCGAAGAAGGAGCCAGGAACTCCTGGCGGTGGCTGGATAACCGGCCAAGCCGCGCGAGCTCACGTGCACGAACAGCGTCATCAGAGCGATGCCATCCTCGTCGGGGTGGGTACTATTCTGGCTGACGATCCGCTGCTCACCGATCGTAGCGGGCATCCTCGGCGCCGTCCGCTGTTGCGTGTGATTTTGGACTCGCATTTGCGGCTCCCGCTGCAGTCGCGCCTAGTCCAGAGCGCGACGAACGCGAGCGCCGGCGAAAAAGATGTGCTGCTTTTTTGTTGTGACGGCGACGAGAAGAAAAAGGAAAAACTGGAAACGCGTGGCATTCGGGTCGAGCAACTTCCAGCAGCCGCCGCCGACCGACGTCCCGATATAAATGCCATTCTGCGTCGGCTCGGCGACCTGGGGATCACGAGTTTAATGATCGAAGGTGGATCAACAGTAAATGGGATGGCGCTGGCCTCGGGAATCGTTGACAAAGTTTTCTTCTACTATGCTCCGAAGATTATGGGCGCGGCATCGGTCCCGCTTGCTGGCGCGGACTTTTCCCATCTGAATGCAGCGTTGCACTTGAAGCATTCCCGTCTTCACCGCTTTGGAGAAGACTTTGCCGTGGAAGGGTATTTGCGTAATCCGTACGAGGAGTAATGTTTTTCACCATAGAGGCGCAGAGTCACGCATAAAACAGTTTTAGAAATGTTCTTCTCGTTCTCTCCGTGTCTTCGTGGTGGGTTTATGATGTTTGGTCACTGTTGAAGAGGTCCCTATGTTTACCGGCATCGTGGAAGAAGTTGGACGCGTTTCGAGCATCGAGCAGCACGGCGAGAATCGGCGCATCACGATTACAGCCAGCAACACGCCGAAGGAACTGCAGCCCGGCAACAGTGTCGCGGTAAGCGGCGTTTGCCTGACGGCGCTCGATATCAAGCCGGGGGCGTTCTGCGCCGACCTCGCGCCCGAGACCTGGGTGCTCACTTCCTTTTCGCGCATGCATGAAGGGGCGCTGGTCAACCTGGAGCTGCCGATGAAAGCTGATGGAAGGTTCGGCGGACACATTGTTCAGGGCCACGTGGATGGAGTGGGAAAGCTGATCAGCCTGGAGCGCATCGCGGACTCGGAAAATTATTGGCTGCACATTGAAATGCCGCGTGCGATCGAGAAATACACCGTCTACAAAGGGTCGATTTCGATTGAGGGACTCAGCCTGACCGTTGCCAAACTTGAAGGCAACAAGTGCACCATTGCGATCATTCCCCACACCGTGGAAATGAGCAACCTCAATTCACTCAAACCCGGAGATCCGGTAAACCTGGAAGCGGATTTGATTGCGAAATACGTAGAAAAGATGATGAGTAGTGAAATGGTGGAAAGCTCACTGAGCGTGGAAGAACTGGTGCGGCAAGGATTTTGAGCAGCGGCCAGTGGGCAGCGATCCGTAATCAGTGATAAGCAAGAACGATCTGCGATCAAGCGATGCGGGGCTATGCGCCGATTGCGTCAACGCCCGGATCATTGAAACCGACAGGGGTTCGTCTTTTCTGCAGTGCCAGATTTCGTTCAGCGATCCACGTTTCGCGAAATACCCCAGGCTGCCAGTTCGTATCTGCAGCGGATACGCGCAGAGGGAAGCTGGACCCTGAGATATTCTCCCTGCAAAGCGGACTCGGCGGCCACCTGAACAAAACGTCTCGATGCCTCTAACACTCCATTTTCAGTTCATCCAATCTCAGTTCATCCAAATCCAGGAACTCCTGAACGATGGGCTCGGTTGACTTTTCCATCGCTTCGTAGGTACCGAAAAAAATCGAGCGTCCTTCATGCAGGAAGACCACACGGTCGGCCAACTTCTTGGCGAGGCGCATATCGTGAGTGACGACAATGCTGGTCAGGCTTAACTGAAGCTTTAGCCGCTTGATGAGGTCGCCTAGCAGTTGGGCCATGAGCGGGTCGACCATCGTCGTGGGCTCGTCGTAGAGAACACATTCCGGGCGCGCTGCCAGGGCGCGGGCAATGGCGACGGACCGTTTCATTCCCGTCGAAAGATCGGAGGGAAGCAGGTCCCGCATTTCCTTTACACCCACCATCTGCAGCAGACCATCGACAATCTGGTAGATCTGCTCCTCTGAGAGGTCGCGAGTCTCGCGCAAGGGAAACGCCACATTCTCGCCGACGGTTAGGGAATCAAAGAGGGCTCCGTTCTGGAAAACCATGGTTACTTTCTTGCGGATCGCCTCCAGTTGTTCCTCGGAAAAGTCGGTGATGTCTTCGCCGGCAACGATCACGCGCCCGCTATCCGCCTTAAGAAATCCCATGAGAAGTTGAAGGGAAACCGATTTGCCAACGCCGCTGCGGCCGAGGATGCAGACCGTTTCCGCGGGCATGACAGTAAAAGTGACACGGTCAAGAACGACGTTTTCGCCAAACGATTTAGAGACCTCGCGGAACTCAATGTATGGATGGACCTCAGTTTCAGGCATTCGGTTGGCTCTCCGGAATTTGGCTAGAGCGAAGTGTTCAGATACTGCTTTGCTCTCTCCTGCGCGTTATGTGCTCTCCTGCTCCGCTATTTCACCTCTTCGACTCGCTCTTCCGACTTCAACTCCTCAAGAGTATTCAGATTGCGGAACATCTTACGGACCATCGCGATTGAGAATCCATTGCTTTTTAACTCATCTTCGTCAAGGGTACGAGTTTGAACCGCGGCAACGGCAAAGAGCGAGTCGATCCGGTTCCGGCCAGCCAGCAAGGCAGTCTCAGCGGCATCGGCGAACTCCCGCCGGTAGATGGCGCAGAGGGGTTGCCAGAGTCCCTCAGGGCGGGGCACAACCACGGTTGTTCCCGGAGCAGAGCGTATCTGTTTGATCAAGTATTGCAAGAATGCGGAAGAGACGAAAGGCGTGTCGACTGCCAGCATCAGGTTCAGTTCTGCGTTCGAAGCCCGCAATGCGGCATGAATTCCAGCGAGGGGGCCGCGGTCAGGGAAGACATCTTCGACGACCGGTGCAAAGTGGGCAAACTTCTCGCGGCTTCCTACGATGCGGACATCGAGAGGAACGGAACGCACCAGGTCGAGGGCGCGGGCTAGCAAGGTTCGTCCGTTGAGCTCTACAAAGGCTTTGTCCATGCCCATACGGGTGCTTTTGCCTCCCGCGAGGATGAAGGCGGTCGCGTCGAGTGCGGGGGCGGATGCCATGCCGCGATCATACACTTTGCCGCTGCCGGGCTAAGCCCTGCGGGCAGTCGGGCGTCGAAATGGCGGTTAGAGCCTAAGAAAAGTTTATGAACTGGTTTCGGCAAACCCGGAGGGTTCGCGCGAGTGCGTCCGGACGATCAGGACTCCAACCAGAACGGCGCTGACCAGCATGATAACCCTAATGTAAAGAACGACATGGAAGGTCTGATCGCCGACGGCGGTTCGCAGCAGGCCTGAGATGGCGCTGATGGTACAGAAGCCGAAATAGAACTTTTCCATCCATCCACGGGAGATCAAGAGGAGCCATAGCAGGATCGAGGAGACAATGGCGAAGATTCCACAAAGGATCCAGGTGCCCATTGAGACGGTGGACGGTAACCAGATGCCCGGCACAGGGTTAGCGGCGACGATCTGTCCGAGGGCGACTAGCAGGAACACAACCGAATGGGCCAGAGCCACAATGGCTCGTTTCCGGTTCGTCAGAATGGAAAAACTTTCCATGCGTGACCATAATCTAGCGAAATCGGCGGGCGTAAGGCTGTGATCCAGATCACGCCGGGCTGCGAACCCAGGCTGGACGGTTCCCAGGGCTCGGGACTACCACTCCAATGCAATGCTTCATTGCAAGTGCCTTCTGAGTAGCCCGGTGGCACTGTCGGGCCATAGTTTCCCGGATCGTGCCATTGTCAGTTACGGCGATTGGCCTCAAGCTGTTGGTGCCTGATGATTTGCAGTTCTGGACGGCAGCTGAGACAAATGTTCAACACGAACACAACCCCGGAGCAAAATCGAACGCAGACCGCGAAGGGACATCGACGCGAGCTGATCGCTCTTGGGCTTCTGCTGGTCGCGTTGGCAGTGGTCATTGTGAAAGACCATGACTTCTGGTTCGGATCGGACGAAGAGTTCGAATCGGACGCCACCCAGTCGGAAGGCGTACATCAGGCGAAGAAAGCCGCTGCTCCTGCAAAGACTGAGAAATCGACGGTTGCCAAGGCGTTAGCTTCCAAGAACCATCCTGCAACGAAGACTGCGACCACCCCGGCCGTTCCTGAAACAACCGATAAAAATGCTTCGAACCCAGAAGCTCCCGCGGTGGTAACGAATCGGGCGGTGCTTCCTCCGCTGGACATCGAAGTGGTCGCGGGAGACAAGCACAGCACAGTTCATGCCGGAAGCAACGTCACGAACGTAGAGATTCCGAGCGATTCAGCCCGGATACCGGCGTCGGCGAACTCGATAGCGCCTCAGCCTACGAATGCTGCCGTCCGCGAGCCTTTGACCTCGGTGGGTTCGCTCTATCCCTTGCTGGGACAGCACATGAAGGTACAGGGGTCCGTGATATTGCAGGCGGTGGTCGGCGTCGACGGCACCATTCAAAACCTGCGCGTGGTAAGCGGCCCAGCGATCCTGACCGCAGCGGCGCAGCAAGCGGTTCGGGAGTGGCACTTCAAGCCCTACATTCTCAACGGGCAAGCCGTTGAAACCAAAGCCACAATCACCGTAAACTTCTCGATTCGAGTATCCGATAACGCGGCGAAAACCAGCTAGAATCGGCTCTGCTTCGATTACTTTCAGCCCCAAAGTAACCTACCCAACAAGTCGGCAAACGACGATGATCAAATTGTCTTCGAACCTCTACGCGAGGACCGAAGTGCGGATTCGAAGTGGGATCCGTAAGTAACCACCATGCCGCAAAAAATCATGGATGTTCTTATGCTTGGGCGCTGCTCTCACGAGTTTTCCTGGCCCCGGCGAGGCCCCGGTGGGGATTATTATCAGATTTGCATGTTGTGCGCAGCCGAATACAAGTATGACTGGACCACCATGCGCCGAATCGAGCGGATGGAACACGCCAAGCCTGAGACCGCGATGAGGCGCAGCCATAACCGCGAAAAACGGCCGTCCTGGGTCCCGCGTGCGCGGCGCCTGAAACTCGATCTGGCGCTGCGGTACCGGGTAAACAGCACCAGCACATGGTATGACGGAACACTCGAAAACATCAGCCAGACGGGGCTTCTGTTCCATGGGCCGCAACTTTTGCCGGTTAACACGCTTGTCGAGTTGATCTTCGAGATGCCGGAAGAGATTTCCGGCCAGAAAAACCGCGACGTGGTATGCCAGGGCCGCATTATCCGTGGTAGTGCCCCAGCCGCGAAGGATCAGGACCGGGATCAGGGGCAAGCGCCTAAGGGAGCCTTGGCCGCTTCGATCGTTGACTACAAGTTCATTCGCTAGTTCGCCCGGCACAATGCGGGATCGAACCGGCGAGGCTGCGCCCTGTCCGTTCAGGCTCTGATTCGGGTTCGACCCCGCCCCCCTCCTGTCACCAGATGCGGACTCGGTCCGGTGGGGCGAGATATAGCTTCTCTCCCGGTTGCACATCAAAAGCTGGATACCAGGCGTCGATATTGCGCACCGTCGCGGCGCGGTACTCCGCCGGGGCGTGTGGATCCGTCATTACTTGCTGGCGTAGAGCGGCCCCCCGAGTCTTCGATCCCCAGTTCTGGCCAAAAGCGATGAAGAATTGCTCGTCCCCAGAAAAACCATCCTGCATGGGCGCGGGCTTGCCCTCAAGCGAAGCTTTATAGCTGTCGTAAGCTGCAGAGATGCCAGCCACGTCGGCGATGTTCTCCGCAAGAGTCTGCTTGCCGTTTACCGAAAGGTCGGGAAAGGGCTTGTAGGTATCATATTGGGCGGCGAGTTGAGCCGTCGTGGCCTCAAAATGCTTGAAATCGGCGGGAGTCCACCAATTACGCAAGCGACCTTTCGAGTCAAAAGTGCTGCCTTCGGTGTCGAAGGTATGGCTGATCTCGTGGCCCATAATGGAGCCGATGGCGCCGTAGTTGGCGGCCGCCGGAGCAAGTGGATCGAAGAAGGGCGGTTGCAAAATCGCTGCCGGGAAATTGAGAGCGTTCTGTAGCGGCAGATTCACCGCATTTACCGTCTGCGGCGTCATCGACCATTCTTTACGGTCCACGGGCTTGCCGAGTCGCGCGACCTCGCGCTGATAATAAGACAGGTTGCCTCGCCAAATGTTGCCAAAAATATCGTCCGGCTTTACTTCGAAGTTTGAGTAATCGTGCCAGGTTTCTGGATAGCCGATTCCGACATACAAAGTAGTAAGCTTGGCCTCGGCCTCGGCCTTGGTCGCCGGTGCCATCCAAGAAAGCGCTTCGATACGCTTGCGATAAGCGGCGATCAGATTAGCCACCATGGCCTCTGCCTGCGCCTTGGCCTCCGGCGAGAAATACCGCTGTGCGTAGATTTGGCCGACGGTGTCGCCCAGAAGTCCGTTCACCACGAACACCCCGCGTTGCCAGCGGGGACGCTGCTCGGTCGTACCGGAAAGTGCCTTACCGAAAAAAGCAAAGCGTTCTTCTGCCACAGCCTTTGGAAGCACTCCGCCGTAAGCCTCGATCAGGTGGAAAGCGAGCCAGTCTTTCCATGTTTCCAGAGGGGTGGAGGCGACCAGTGCGGACTCGCCGCGGAAGGCTTCGGGCTGCCATACGATAAAGCTATCCTGCTGGGTGATTCCGGCTCCGCGAAAATACTCGGCCCAGTCCAGGCCGGGAGCCTTCGCTGGAAAGTCAGCCTGCGTCCAGGTGTTATTAGCCTTGTGGATGTCTTCGTTCTCCGCCAGGCTGCGATGGACCTGCGCGATGCCGTGCTCGAGCTCGAGAATGCGTGCGGCGCGGGCGTCGTTGTCAGTAAAGCCCGCCAGCTTGAGCATGCCGGAGATGTGGCCCCGATACTCCGCGCGAAGGCCGCGCATATGCTCGCTTTCACCGACATAATACTCGCGATCCGGCAGTTGCAATCCGCCCTGCAACAGGTAAGCGGTGTAGCGCTCCGAATCGTTGAAGTCGGGCGCAACCCACAACCCAAAAAGATTGGCGGTATGAAAGTTGGTGTTGTTCAGAGCGTCCACGTCGGCGCGCAAGGTCTCACCGAGCGCGTGTGCCAACTCGCGTTTATCATGGATGGCTGCGATCGCATCGAGATGCGGACGCAGAGGCGCGAGGCCCTTTGCGTCGATGGCTGCCTCGTCCATGTAAGAGTTGTAGAGGTCAGCTACTTTGCGTGCGGGGGAACCTTGCGCCGGGTTGGACTTGGCGATCTCTTCGATTAATCCGGCGGTGCGTTTATTGCTCAGGTCGGCCAACGTCGAAAAAACGCCGACGGAGGCGCGATCCGGTGGAATCTCGGTGTGTTTGATCCAACCGCCGTTGGCATATTCGTAGAAATTGTCGCCCGGCTTGACCGAGCGATCCAGGCTGGCAACGTTGATGCCGTGCGCTTCTGGAGCTGCCGCATCTTGCGGGCAAGCGAGCACGGCAATCGCGAGAACACAAGTCAGTGGAAGCGCAACAACGATCTTTGAACATTGAGATATAAAATTCATTCAGACTCCGCAGGGCGCCCCGGGTCTCGACAAGGGCGGATAATTTAAAAAAAACGCACGCTGGACCACTCACGGATTGTAGGCGATTGTGACACTGAAGTCCTGCACTGCGCCTTGCTTTTATTCGACGGGCGAATTCAGGCAGGGTTATAGCAGAATGGAAAAAATTGTCTCTCGTCCGCCGGTGCTGCTGCGGCGTACACTCGGAGAAGTTGATTAGCCTTATGCCTCGTATTACGGCACTGATCCATACCGCGAATGACGCTCCGCGCCTGGGCCGCGCCCTGGAGACACTTTTCCCTTGCGCTGAAATACTCATCGTAGACCATTCCTCCGCCGACTCCTCGAGACGTATCGCGCGCGAGTATGGAGCGCGAATTTTGTGGGCCGAGAATGGTGCCCCGATGCAACATTACCTCGGCCATGCAAACTACGATTGGATCTTTTGTTTGCACCCTTCCGAGTCTATTACCGAAGCACTGCAAGCCAGTCTGCTGGAGTGGAGTTCCCTACCCGGCACGAGCATTTACGCAAAAGCTTTCTGCATGTTTGTGCGCGAACAAATGGAAGGCACCTGGCAGCGGCACTCGGAGCCGCAAACCCGTTTAGTTCCGCGAGATTGGAATCTTTGGAAGGGATGGCTTCCCGCGCACGAAGGGTCGTCCACGACGCTGGAGGGCGAGTTGTTGAGAATTGCTTTTCCTTGACCGTCTCCCTTCCCCGCCGTTGGCCTTGAACCCCCTAGGCTTGAACCCTAGACTTGAACCCCAGGCTTGAACTCGAGGCTAGAACTCGAAGGTCCCGTGGGACAGTGACTTCAGTACCTTAGTCCTGACCACATCAATCCCCTTATAATCCAGTCAAGGTTCGGCATTGTCCGCGTTCTCAGGAAGACCTGCGTTCGCAGGGTTTTGATTGGATTACAGAACGCCATAAACTCAGTGGATCCTTTTTACGCATCGGCGATTTTCTTCCTCGGGCTGTCCTTTGGCAGCTTTCTGAACGTGTGTATCTACCGGTTGCCGCAGGGCTTGTCCGTGGTAACGCCGCGTTCCGCTTGTCCGCGTTGCAAGCAGCCCATCGCTTTTTATGACAATATTCCGGTGATCAGCTGGTTGCTTCTGCGGGGCCGATGCCGAAGTTGCAAGGTCAAGATTTCACCGCGGTATCTGTTTATCGAGCTGCTTGCAGGGGCTCTGTTTCTGGGTTGTTACGCCCGCTTTGGGCTCACGCCAGCCACTTTGAAATATTGCGTTTTTGGATTTCTTATCCTCGGCCTAATCTTTACTGACGCCGAGACCAAGCTGCTGCCCGACAAGCTGACGCTTCCCGGTCTCGCCCTTGGAATCCTATTCAGCTTGCTGGTTCCGGTGAATGACCTGGCTTCGCAGTTCTTGCCGGGAGTTGTGAATCTGCCCTTAAGCGCCGTTCTCTCCGGCAGACTTCTTTCTCTGCTGGACTCACTATTGGGCGCCGCAGTGGGCGCGTCTTTTATTTACGGCGCTGGCGCGGCGTATTTGCGATGGCGCGGGACGGAAGGCATGGGTTTTGGCGATGTCAAGTTGATGGCCATGGTGGGGGCGTTTCTCGGCGTCAAGCTCACGATCTTTACCATCTTCACGGCGTCGCTGGTCGGGTCGATGTTCGGCCTTGGCACGGTGCTGATGGTTTGGGTCAAACGCACGCATCGCTTTATGGGGCCACTTGCCAACCTGAAGGCCGCGCGCCGCCGGGGATGGCGATCAGCGCAAATGGTCTACCGCTATTACCAGATGCCCTTCGGCGTATTTCTGGGCAGCATGGCACTGATCGCGCTGTTCGGCGGCAACCAGTTCTTGCGCTGGTATGGGAGGTTCTGGTGGTAAGGTTGCTCGCGAATCCGCTTGCGCTGCGGGGCCTTCTTGTGCTGTTTGCGGCTGCATGCTCGTTCGTCTTCGTCATCTCCGTGATGCGCCGCTTGCGGCGGAACATCGCTGCCGAGGCCGATCTAGAGTCGGTCGCCGCTCCTACTCTGGAAGGTTTGCCAGTCCATCTGTACAACACGGTGATCCAGCAGCTAAAACAGCAGAAGCACGAGTTGCAGGTTCAGTCGCTGGCGGAGCAACGGCGAGCACGCACCACCGAAAACTTCAGCCAGACCGTGCTTTCCAATCTGCCCTGCGGAGTGCTGGTGTTCGGTCCCAGCGGATTAGCGAAGCAGGCCAATCCCGCAGCCAAGGAGATTCTGGGTTTTGGCGCGCTCTCGGGTATGAGTGCGGAGGATATTTTCCGAGAAGCTGCCGTTTGTTCGACTGCGTCCGCCATCGAATCCGATCGCGTGTCTGGTTCGTCCAGTCTTCTGGTTGAGGAAGTTCATGCGGTTCTGTCGGAGGGCAGCAAACGGCGCCAACTGCAAGCCGACTACATCACACCCGCGGGTAAACAGGTTCACGTGGCGATTACGATTTCCGCTATCCCCGCGGCCGATGGCAGCCTGCTGGGGGCAGCCTGCTTAATCAACGATCGCAGCGAATTCGAGCAGATTCGCCGGCAAGAACAGTTGCACTGCGAGATTTCCGCAGAGATGGCCTTGGAGCTACGCACCTCGCTGAACACCATCGCGGGGAACGCTCAGAATTTGGCGCAGAATCGCAATCCTGATCTGTCTCGTCAACTGGCGGTTGACATTGTCGAAGAGGCCGCCAATCTGGACCGCCGCATCGGTGGATTTTTGGCACAGAAACATTCCCTTGCAGAGGCTGGCTCTCGTGCCGCTACGGCTGGTCGCTCCACATGAAACTTTAAGCAAGGTACCACGATGAACGCAGTCAAAGGATGGAATGCTATGAAGCGCATCACGTATGTTGGATTTTTCGGATTCGTACTCACGGGGATTGTTCTCCTAAGCGGTTCAACCGGTGCGGCGCAGAGCGCGGCTCAAAGCACGACTCAAGCGCCGGATCAGACCTCGCTTGGAGACTATGCCCGTAAGGTTCACAAAGATCCAACCACGAAGGCCAAGGCGAAGGTCTTCGACAACGACAACCTTCCGAAGGACGACAAAATCTCCGTTGTTGGCGAGCCTGCGGCGGAGCCGGCCCCGGCTGCGGATAACACCTCGGCCGACTCGAGTTCGAAAGCGGCCGCACCCGCCGGTGGGAAGGATGCCGCGCCAGCCTCAGCTTCGAAGCCAGCCGCGACGCCCCCTGCAGCAACGCCCGAGGACCAACAGGCGAAGAAGCAGGCAGAATGGAAATCCTGGCAGGAAAGACTGGTAGAGCAGAAAAATGCGATCGACCTCGCCCAGCGCGAACTCGACGTGCTGCAAAGGGAATATGAGCTACGTGCCGCCGTCATGTACGCCGATGTAGGAAACCGATTGCGCAACCAAACGCAATGGGACAAGGAAGACGCGGATTACAAACAGAAGATCGCGGACAAGCAGAAGGCCGTCGAAGACGCTAAACAGAAACTCATCGATCTGGAGGAAGACGCAAGAAAAGCCGGCGTTCCCAGCGCCATGCGCGAACCGTAGAGGGCAATTCTCGCCCAGTGACAACCTGCTATCCAGTTGAAGGCTACAAAAACGGCGGCTACTGGCCGCCGTTTTCAATTGCTTGCTTTACCCCTGCTTTATCGCTGCTCATGGCCGGTCCTGGCTCTGTTCGCGCAGCCTTGCAATCTGCTTGGCGTGATGCCGGCCGTGAATCAGATGAAACCTTCTCCACTGCTTGCCGGTTAACGGACCGAGGATCGGATGGTCGAGAAGTTTCGCGCCGCCGAAGCGAGCTTCGCAACGGGCGATGATCTCATCCATCGCCGCAATTTTCAGTGCGACTTCGTTTCTCACCTGCTCCGCCAGCAATCCTCGCGGTAGAGTCACGCTTGGAGCCTTTCGCCCTTCCGGCAAGTAGTTGAACCCGAAAACCACCAGTGTCCGGCATCGTTGTCGCAGCGAGGCCCGGGCCGCGAGCGGTGTGCCCGCGTGCATGACTCGCTCGAATCCCTTGATGGTTCCGGTGTAGGTCAGGTAAAGATGTTCGAGCACTTCTGCCGCACTCCACTTGCCCTGCGGATGCCACTTCATCTGTTCGTTCGACATGTCTTCTATCGATGAATCTAACGCTTCTTTCAACTCTCTAAGCAAGGAATCCATGGCGTTATCCCGCGTCTCTGTGCGCTTCAGGTAGAATGTGCGCGGCGATGAATCATCCCATTTATAACAGGAAGGTCGTCATGAAAGAGGAGAAGGTCGTGCCGGCAGAAGCTGGTGTCGCTGGGATCACAATTAAGAATTTTCGACTTCGAAGCGTCGCGGCCGGGAAGGTTTGTTCGGCCATTCTGTTCTCGTTGGTCGCCCTGCTTGTCGCTTGCGAGTCCAACACTCCCAAGCCACCGGAGGCCAAGCCCGAGCCCAAAGGCCCTGAGTTGCTCACCGCCCGCTCCGCCTTCCAGAAGGTGTTTATCGCCGCCCGCAACTATGCGGTGGACGCGAAACCGTTCCGCATTGAATCCACACCCACGAGCGATGGGAATGGCCACGATGGCAAGTCCGCGGTATGGCGAGCCAGCTTCGCTTCAGCCGCGCAACACGGCGCCAAACCTTTCATATGGTCCGGCAGTAACGCGCCCGACGCGCCTTCTCGAGGAGTTTCTCCCGGCAACGAAGATGTCTACAACCCGGGCAACGCTTCCACTGAGGTTTTCGACGTCGCCTTCCTGAAGGTCGACTCCGATCAAGCTTTCAGCGTTGCCCAGAAGCATGGCGGAGAGAAGGTTCTGGAAAAAGATCCTGCTACGCCTGTGATTTACATTTGCGACTGGAACCACAATACTAATCAACTGGTCTGGCACGTCATCTACGGTTCTGATCGGGACCAATCCAAGCTTACGGTCGCGGTGAATGCCAGTACCGGCGAGTTTATTCGAGTGGAAAAATAGACTAGTCTGTAACTGTAGGGTGGTGGATTATGATCGCAAGAACAGCAATTCCTCTGTATTCCAAAGATGCAAGAAAAGCAGCGGTAGAGACTTCCGGCCGGTTTCTCGCTTCGTGGTGCGACTTCAAGAATCCCTGGTTGCCTTTTTTGTTTTGGATTGACGCGTCCTGCCGAAGCCGCTCGAACCGGGGGAAGGCTGCAACTGAAATTTGGCGCCGGCAGAACGCCGCGTGCGGCATCGCACACTTTGCGCTTGCTGATAAATACTACACCGTTATTTGAACACCGTTAAAATTATTTCCTGGGCCCTGCATTATTTTTTCGTTTGGAGTCTAACCCCGTGCCCAGACAAGCAGATCCTGAACTGGAGCAGCGCATTCTGGAGGCTGCCAGCCGGCTGCACGCCAAAGGTGGCGAAAAAGCCCTTACCATGCGGGCGGTTGCGAAAGCTGCCGGCACCACGACCCCCACCGTTTACGAGCGTTACCGTGATCGAAACGACATTCTTCGCGCACTACGTCTGCAAACTCGCATCGAACTTTTCGAGATGCTTCGCGGCTCCCGCACCCTGGGCCGAGCATGCGAGTCCTATCTCGAATTTGCCATCCAGCACCCTTATGCTTACGAGGTCCTTTTCGACCGGTTTGCGCAGCCCCCGTCGCTGAACGAGCCTTGGCCAACCTTCAATCTGTTGCGTGAACGTCTGACGCGCCGGCTGGGGGGAACTCCGCGAAAGCATACCCGGCTTATGCTTTCGCTATGGGCGCTGATCCACGGCACCGCCATGCTTTTGATTCGCGGAGAAGCAATCGGTTCGCTGCGCACGCAGATGGTGCACGCCTGCCTGGACGCCGTTGAAGCAGTAGTCGCACAAGCCGCGCGCACGAAGGGTAAAGTGCACTCGGGCCCCAAATGGCCGACAAATCTTATTCTAGGGGAAGAAATGGAAAGCAAAGTTTCCCGCGAAGATTACGGCAGCGAAAAAGCTTCGGCTCAAATGTCCGGCAGGAACGCAAAAGCGAAACGGAGGCCGTCTTCACTGGGCGCTTACGAATCTAAATGAATTCTTTCCCACGATTGCTACTGCGCCTTTGTGTCGACTGCTTTGGCTTTCAATCGATCGACGGCCTTCTGCGCTTGCTCCGCCTCGGGGCCGTGCGGAAGAATTTTCAAGTAGCTTTCGTACTCGCTGCGGGCATCGTCCAGCACGCCTAACTTCTCCAGAGAGACCGCCAGCCGGAAGGTCGCTGCAGCGTCATTCTCCTTATAGCGGAGCGCCTCCCGGTAGCGCTCCTCCGCTGCTCTATAGTTCTTTCGCTTGAAATAAAAGTCGCCGACTTCAATACTTTTGGCGGCCTTATGTGGATCCCAGGTGTGGAACTCCGTGATGCCGCTGCCCCCACCCGAAATTCCAGCCTCAGCCTCAGCCACGGCATTTGAACTCTGCGGATGTTTTATGACGTCATCCTCCGGAGGAGTCAGATCCACTTGCGTATCTTTACTCGAACTCTGCCCGATGTCAGCTCCCAAATCATCTGCGCGCACCCGATCGGAGCGCGGGGGCTCAAGGTTCGGCGTACTTTCCTTCGTAGCGGAACTGTTTTCCCGGGCTGAAGTGGCCGGAGGATCCTCCGGGAAAGGATTTCTTTCCGCGGAACTGGTTGCCGGTTTTCCACCTTGAGAAGACGGGGGAGATGGGGGCGAAGGCTTCGACGTATCTTGCTGCCCCAATGCAAATGCACTTAAGCCTAACAATACTCCTACGCAGAACCAACTTCGCATGGCCTTTATCTTAACGCGCCTCGCGCAATAAATCTCACCTAAGAATATCGTGCCAAAAAATGGGCCGCTCTGGGGGAAGAGCGGCCCCTTGCAAGTCCTCTGGGGGGAGGAAAACTGATCTCGAATTCTTACATCGATTTCTTACGATTTCTTACATCGATGACGGATTGTTCTGACTCGATGGTGTAGTAGCCGGCTGGTTCGTATCTCCCACCGTGTTGGTCATCAGACGAACATCCACTCGGCGATTATCAGCGCGGCCCTGTTTGGTCTTATTCGTCTCCACCGGCTTATCCTTGCCCAAACCGATTACATAGATCTTGTGGGCCGGAACATTGTATTTCGTCGCCAGATACTGAATGACCGAGTTCGCCCGCCGCTGGCTGAGATCGTAGTTGTACTCTGCCGAACCGATGGAATCGGTGCCGCCTTCCAAGGTAATAATGTATCCCTTGGTCGAGGCGATGTTACCCGCCATTTGATCGAGCGCAGTCTTCGACTCGGGCGTCAGATTATCTTTGTTGAATCCGAATTTCACCGATGTTTCGGCCACCGGGCGATAGTTATCAAGATTGGCCACAGTGTTGGTCAAAACGCCCACACGTCCGTTGGCTGCATCGGCCATTTGCTGCGCCGAGGTTGCATTCTGACCAGCTGCCAGCGCTTTCTGATCAGCTTCTGCAGTCTTGGTATTCACGGCTTGAATTCCGGCTTGGGCCCGGGCGTCGACATCTTTGATATCCCTGCTGTTTTTCGCCGTCATATCGTCGAGTTCATTGGTCTTGTTAATCAACGGCGTTGTCTGCTGCTTAACGTAGTTCTTGCTGCTACAGCCGATGGTGGCTGCCATGCTGGCTGCGAGTAAAAGTGTCAACGAAGTGCGGTTCATATTGGAAGAGGCTCCTTGATTAGCTGTCTTAGCGCGTCCTGGGAAAACTCCCGTGCGCTCACCTGCGTTCCGGCCCTTGGTGCATCTCTACTGCCTGCTATTTCCACTGCTACTTGTGCACGAGACATGCCAGTTTCCCGCATCCGTGCTGTCACTTACAAGTATATTAGGTTTCAATGGTTTGGGGGAGTGTCACGGCGAATTACCGTGACCTGGACGAGCTATCAGCCGCGAAAACCCCACATGAGGAATGGAAATTTTATACGGTGATTCACCAGGTGCTCGAGCGGTATCTATGAGCTTCCCCGGCGTGAGACCCATTAGGGATGTCGTATATCCAATTATTTCCAGATGTCCGTGATCGGAGCGGCATTGCGATCACCGTCAGCCAATGGCTCCAGACCGAAGTTATCTTCGATCGTTCGCAGGACGTTGTAGTGCGTGTAGTGGCGATCCAGCACTTTCGGATCCTGTTGATTGGCTTCCTTCACCATGTCCCCGAGAAACAATGTGAAAATCCGGTTGTCGGCATTGTGGTCGGACTCGTCAAAGGTCACGATTATTAGCGTACCTTTCCGCAGCTTTTCCGGAAAAGTTTTGTCCAGAAACTTATGCAGCCATTCCGCCGCCACGTGCACGTTCGTGTTGTGGCCGTCGTTGTTCATGTCGGGCGAGTAGAACGAATAGGCCACCAGCCCCGCTTTCGCGTCTCTCCCGAAGAAGTTATCGCCCCCTAAAATATTATTCGCCTTAGCGGAATCGACTCTGACCACGCGATCGCACCATTTTTCCTGCACTTCTTTAAAGCTGAGAAAGGGCACGTGCCGCCGCACATAATCGCCTTTCTTGCCCTTGGCCGCGTGTTGGCTGTCAATCCGGTATGGACAATTCCCATCCGGCAATTCCTCGGCATAATTTTTGAAGTCGAGGCCGCTGGCGATCAGGCGATTCGCAATGGTTTCGTGTGCTGCGTTATTTGGAAAGTTGATTTGCCGGTCGGCGAGCAACCGGCCCCGTCGATGAACTCCAAAATCTGTTCCCGCAATCATCGCCAGATAATTCGGATAGGAAGGATGGAACAGCGCATGAAAGTTCGAGAAACTGGCCCCACGGGCGGCGAGATCAGCCAAATTTTGATCTTTCACAGCGACTTCGTAATCGCCGTTTTCGAGCACTATGATGACGACCCGGTCAAAGTGGTGGGCGCTGGATTTCGCGTCCGCGGCAGCAGCATTATCCACCTTTTGCTCTTGGGATTTTGCAGCCTCCGTTTGTCCGATTGTGCCGACACCACCGCCGGGGCAGCGCGCAGCAGAGTTGCAACCGCAGCCAATGCAGCAAGAACCAAGACCCCGCAACACTTTAAACGATCGTTAAACTCGGCTTGCCTGGGGCATCCCTGAAACAAATGGCACCTCATCTCATCTAATAGAATACAAATACGATCGCATGGATCTGCTGCAAAAAATCCGCACCATCCCAACCGAACCCGGCGTTTACCTGTACAAAAACGCCGAAGGCGAAGTCATTTACGTAGGTAAGGCCAAGAATCTGCGCAGCCGTGTGGCGAGTTATTTTCACGAAGGCCGGTGGGAAGACTCGAAGACGGGCACGCTGGTTCGCGAAGCCGTCGACGTCGATTACATCGTCGTCCGCAACAACAAGGAAGCGCTTGCGCTCGAAAATAATCTCATCAAGCAGCGCAAGCCGCGTTTTAATATTCTGCTTCGCGACGACAAAACCTATCCTTACGTAAAGCTTACTCTGGCCGAGCGGACCCCGAGGGTCTATGTAACGCGCCGTTTGCGCAAGGATGGAAGCGCGTATTACGGGCCGTACTTTCCCGCGAACCTGGCTTATCGCATCGTCGATCTCATCCACCGCAACTTTCTGATCCCTTCTTGCAAGGTGGATCTAACCCGCTTTCATGCGCGCCCCTGCCTGCAGTATTACATCAAGCGTTGCCTGGGTCCGTGCGTACAAAGCTTGACCACGCCTGAGAGTTATCAGGAGGCGGTGCGCGACGTGAAACTTTTTCTTGAAGGCCGGCCTACGGACTTAGCTCGCTCGTTGCACGACCGGATGGAGCAGGCTGCCGCGGCAGAAGAGTACGAACGTGCCGCACGCTACCGTGATCTCATCTCCACGCTCGAGCAATTGCAGGAGCGACAACGCATCGCGGCCGCCGAAGGCGACGACACCGATGTCTTCGGTTATCACTGTGAAAACGGCATGCTCGCCGTAAATCTGTTTCATATGCGCGGAGGCCGCGTGGTCGACCGCCGCGAGTTCTTTTGGGAAGACTTGCCGGAGGTCGCAGTGCCCGCAGAGGCGGAGCCTGCCATGACTCATATAGGTACAGCTGCTCCGTCGGCAGGCTCCGGGCAGGCTTCCGGCTGTCCGGCCGAGCAAAGCTCGGTCGCTGCTCCTCCCTGCGACGCCTTTAATCCCGGTGAATTCTTCTCTGCCCTGCTCAAGCAACTCTATATCAGCCAGCCCTACGTGCCGCGGAATTTGTACGTGCCGGTCGAGTTTGAGGATCGAGAGGCTCTCGAAGACTTGCTCTCGGAGCAGATCGCGAGCTCCGATCCGCGGGCGGCGCGAGTCCACATTCTGGTGCCGCAACGAGGCGACAAGCGCGCTCTCCTCGATCTCGCCGGAACCAATGCCAAGCAGTCTTATGATCCGCGCTGCCGCGTACTCAAACCTAACGCCAAAGCGATTCAGGAGGAGTTGCAGGAAGTTCTCAGCCTCCCCGAGTTGCCGAAGCGCATCGAGTGTTTCGACATCTCGCATATCCAGGGTGCCGAAACCGTGGCTTCCATGGTGGTCTGGGAAGATGGCAAGATGAAGAAATCGGACTACCGAAAATTTATCATTCGCACAGTTGAAGGTGTGGATGATTTCGCTTCCATGCGCGAAGTGGTCACTCGGCGATACAAACGCCTGCAACAGGAAGAGAAGGCCATGCCCAGCCTCGTGATGATCGATGGCGGCCTGGGTCAGTTGCATGCCGCCGCCGAAGCCTTGGAAGCGTTGGAGATTATCAACCAGCCACTCGCTTCAATCGCGAAGCGGGAAGAAATACTCTACGTCTACGGCCAAGAGAAAGATCCAGTTGTCCTCGATCGCCATTCTCCCGTGCTGCATCTGATTCAGCAGATTCGGGACGAGGCCCATCGGTTCGCCGTAACCTTCCATCGCAAGCGCCGCCAGATGCGCGACCGCTCCACCGAGTTAAGAGAGATACCTGGCGTAGGCGAGAGCACAACACGGCGTTTACTTGAGCATTTCGGCAGCCTGCAGGCGGTCAAGAAAGCAGACGCGGCGGCACTTTCGGCTGTCGTTACACGGGTGCAAGCCGAAGCGATCAGCAATCACTTTCGGGGCGGCGAAAAATCCTGATTGGCAGAGATCGCTTAGGTCTTCGGCGGAGCTTGCAGACAAATCAGAGTTTTCTCGGCAATCTCCACGGCCCTTTCTTTGCGACCGGCGCGTCTTAAGGGCTGGTGGGGCTCGAAGCGTTCCCCATGTCCAGAACAACTTTCCAGCTTCCGTCACGCTGTTTTTTCCAGATGCTGGTGTACTTTCCGTTCTCCACGACAGGCTTGCCATCTTTGCCAATTGCACGGAACTCGAAGGTACCGTAGGTATAACCGAGATCGCCTCCGGCGGAAATATCGGCGCCAACCGGCCTCCACGTGAGATGGTTATTCTTGTCGTCGAGAAATCCCATGGTCTTGGCAATGTTTATTTTCCCCGTGATGATGGCAGCGCCGTTGGGTACCTCGACCGCATCGTCCGCGTAGTAGGACATGTAACCCGCCGAGCCGCGTTCAGCTGCCGCCTTCATAAACTCGCCTTCCAACTGCCGCAGCGTGTCCGCAGTGGCTTTGTCCGACGCCTTTGCGAAGGGATGCGTCCTTGGCTCTACTACGACAGCAAGCAAAGTGACCGTAAGAACCAGCAGAAATATCTTCACAATTCCTCCTAAAAATGCAGCGAGCATTCTACGCGCCTGGGCGCGACCGAGCGAATCGCTGAGGTTGCCCCTGAGCGACTGGTCTCACAACTTAATCAACAACCGGTTGTTTTCTATCTCTTTATCCCTCGGTTCCGATGGGCCATGCCCATGAAGGTGTACCCACGGCATCTTGGAACAGTTCGCGCTTCGCTGAGAAGATGCTTAAATCCTATCCAAATGACACTTCGCGAATGGATTACCGCTTTCTTGTTCGTGCTGCTGACGGTTGCAGCCGGCGTGGGATTGCTGCGCACGCGCCCGAGCACTCCGCTTCCTGAATCCGAGGACTTCGCCAAAACCTCCGCCAAACAGCTTGTGGCGGGGAGCGCAACAGTTCCGCGTCCGCTGGTAGATCAGCGACCGTTGCAGACCGCTCGCCGCATGGCGGCCACGGCTTCGACTCCAGAGGAACAAGTTCTGGCCCATCAGGCCGAAAAAGTTGCGGACCACGAGGTCGACCTGGCTTTCTTCGACGCGCTGCGCTCAGCGGAAGAAAATCCTCCAAAGCTAAGTCCGGAAGCCGCGCTGCTTGCGGATCGAAAAAGCAAAGCCGCATTCACTCTAAAGGAGGACCAGGAAAACATTTCGCTTTTGACGCGCAAGCTGGCCGCCGCTCCAGATTCGCAAAAAGACAATCTGCAGGATCAGATCGATGTCGCCAAAGCGCAAATGGATCTCGATCAGGACGAGTTCGATGATGCCTCGGAGGAATTGGAGCGTGCCGGCGGTGATCTGCAGTCGAAGATCAAGCGATTAAAAGCGGAGCACGATACGAGTGACCATAGCGCGACGCAGACAGCATCCGCGGTGAACGCTTACGAACTTGACTACCAGGCGCACACGATGCTGACTGCTCTCCGCGCGTGGAAGGCCCTGCGAGAAAAAAGGACGCAGCTCGAAGAGGCGCTGCAGGAAACCAGCGCCAAGGCAAACCGACTCAGCCACCGCCACGACACTCTGGCTGTGCAAGTGGAAAAGGAAAAGGAAGATCGGGAGGCCGCCAAACAGCAGGCTCGGGGCTTTGCCACGAACGCCAAGGCAGGCAGCCGTGAAGAGTCGAAGGCGGCGGCACAGACCGCGCTCATCGCGCTTAAACAATACAGCCGCGATCAGAAGAATCTGGCCGACTTGGGCCGCCGGGTTCAAGACCAAAAGGAACTGGGTGACATTTACACGGCCTGGATCTCATTGGTCGAAACGCGGGAACGAGTAGCTCTGCACAACCAGATTGAATGTTTTCTTTGGATTCTCCTGTTAGCACTTGCCGTATACGTGATGGGCCGCGTGATCGACCGGCTTTTCGCCGGCATGAATGCGGAAAACAAACGTATTAACACGCTCCGCGCCATCGCCAAGGTAGCAGCGGAAATAGCGGGCGCAATCGTGGTCCTGTTTATCGTCATTGGCATGCCCAGCCAGACAACCACGATTCTCGGCTTGGCGGGCGCGGGGCTAACGGTCGCCAGCAAAGATGTAATCATGGCATTTTTTGGATGGTTCCTGCTGATGGGACGCAATGGCATCCGCGTGGGCGATTGGGTGGAGATCGAGGGAGTTGGTGGAGAAGTCATCGAGATTGGATTGTTGAAAACTGTCCTGCTCGAAACCGGAAATTGGTCAGACGCTGGTCATCCCACGGGCCGGCAGGTTTCTTTCGTGAACAGCTTCGCTATCGAAGGCCACTATTTTAATTTCTCGACTTCCGGCCAATGGATGTGGGACGAACTGCAACTTACCGTTGCCGACAATCAGGATCCCTACGCTGTAATCGACGAACTACAGAAGCTCGTTGCCAGGGAAACCGAAGCGAACGCCATGAAAGCTGAGGCTGAATGGCAAAATACGAAGACGCGTTACCACGTGCAAGGCTTCTCTGCCCAGCCCGCCATCAGTGTTCGTCCGACTGGGTCGGCGGTGGAAATCCGCCTTCGCTACATCACGCGTGCTTACGAACGACATGAAACCAGGAAACGGCTATACGAAGCCTTGCTGCAGTTGATGCATGGCAGGCGCGAAGAAGTATTGCGATAGCGACCCAAGGATGGACGCACCCCCCATCGATAGATGAAAATAGATATTCTGCCTTAGCCCTGCGGACTTCGACTTCATGTCAACCGAAGGAAACTTTGGAACTCTCGTCGTGACTGGCGCGAGCCGAGGAATCGGCGCGGCCATCGCCAAACTAGCGGCGGCGCGAGGATATTCCGTTGCCGTGAATTTTGCGACCGGAGAAGCCGAGGCGCGGGCGATCGCAGAACAAATCGAGTCCGCTGGCTCGCGCGCCCGTGCAATTCAGGCGGACGTATCTCGTGATGATGATGTAATCCGGCTCTTCGAAACTGCCGAGCGCCACCTTGGGCCAATTAAGGCGCTGGTGAACAATGCGGCCATTACCGGCGGATTTTCCCGTGTGGACTCGGTCACAGTGAAGGCACTTGATCGAGTGATGGCGGTCAACGTAGCGGGAGCGTTTTTGTGCGCGCGCGAAGCCGTGCGCCGCATGTCAACCCGGCACGGAGGAACGGGCGGCGCTATTGTGAATATTTCTTCCCGCGCCGCACGCACCGGCTCGGCTGGTGAATGGGTTCATTACGCGGCATCGAAGGGCGCGATCGATAGCTTCACGATTGGGCTGTCGCGGGAGGTTGCGACCGAAGGGATCCGCGTGAACGCAGTGGCTCCAGGGCTGATCGAAACCGGATTGCATGCCGCAAACGGCGCTCCCGACCGGTTGCAACGGCTGGCCGCAACGATTCCCATGCAACGGCCCGGCACGCCGCTGGAAGTTGCCGAAGGCGTGCTCTGGTTGCTCTCGCCGGCGGCCTCTTATACAACGGGCGCTATTTTGGAAATTGGCGGCGGGCGCTAATCGAAAGCGGATTTATTTTTTCTCTCGAACTCCGGCCTAAGTAAGCCCTGATTTTCTCGCGCAAGTGGGAGGAACGCAGAATATCGCAGAGGAGCGGTGGAGGTAGAGCACAAGCGAGCTTCAGCGCCCATGGCCTTCCTTCTTCACTTTGCGGAATGGGCGGGTGCGTTTGGTTAGCTTGGCTTCCCTCTTGCATCAGAATGAACTTTTTGTCGACGATGCCGCCAATGAACCGGACCTTCGCGCCAATTGCAATGCGCCGTGAACCGGTTCGACTACTTCCGGATTCAAGATGACTTGGGGGTGGGCCGTACGAAGTTGATTGTAGAAAATCTCGCGAACCCTCGGCGCATAACGAAAGACGCCGCCCACCATGGCCACTGGGACAGCAAATTGCGAGCCAGAAAAGAGCCACCGCACAACCAGGCTGGCGAGTCTAGCGAGTTCCGCTCCCGCCTGCGTGAGAATGGATCGCGCC
>JBAVZU010000019.1:0-4658 GCA_049588915.1 Candidatus Sulfotelmatobacter sp. | reverse complement strand
AAGCGTCGACCGCATCATCTACTCCATCTTCCACAGATTCAACCTGGAGTGGAAAACCCGCACCCTCAACCTATTTACACAAGCAGCTTGACGTCACCGGCAACCCTGCGTCATTGACAGTTCTTCCGACTTCCGTTTCAATGAACCACGTGCGTGTAAAGGGATCACTCGATTCTAGAGACACTTCCGCCCGATGATCGTCAATTTCGCTGAAAGGGCGCACAACCACAACTGGGAACTTGACCCGGTCATCCGCTCATTGCTCGATACAGATTTCTACAAACTGCTGATGTTGCAGTTTATCTGGAAGCATTTTCCGCAAACCCAAGCCTCATTCTCGCTCTTCAATCGTTCGTCGTCGGTGCGTCTGGCTGACGAGTTTTCGATCCATGACATCGCGCAGCAGATGGAACACGTTCGCAAGCTTCGATTTCGAAAATCTGAACTAGTCTGGTTGGCAGGTAACACGTTCTACGGCCGGCGCGGAATTTTTGAGCCCGCGTTCCTGGAGTGGTTAGAACAAGATTTCAAGCTGTCGCAGTATGCGCTGTCGGTCAAGGATGGTCAGTTTCATCTCTCCTTCGATGGATTGTGGACGGACACAACGATGTGGGAGCTTTACGCGCTCTCCATTCTGGATGAGTTGAGAACCCGGGCCAATTTGAAAAGACTGAGCGAGTTTCATCTCGACATCCTCTATGCCACAGCCAAGACCAAGCTATGGGGCAAGATTGAACGCCTGCGCGGGGTTCCGAACCTTAGTGTTGCGGATTTCGGAACTCGACGTCGCCACAGCTTTCTGTGGCAGGAATATGTCGTCAAGGCCATGTCTTCCAATCTAGGCTGCGGCTTTATCGGAACCTCGAATGCTTTCCTCGCCCACAAGCACGATCTGGAAGCAATCGGCACGAACGCCCATGAGATCCCCATGGTTCTTGCCGCTTTAGCCCCGGACGACGAGGCCCTCAAAGCCTCGCAGTATCACGTTCTCGATCTGTGGCAACAAACCTATGAAGGCGCGCTTCGAATCATGCTGCCTGACACCTTCGGCACCACTCAATTCCTGGAAGGCGCACCCGAGTGGACAGCAGATTGGACCGGCCAGCGCATCGACAGCAAGAATCCCTACGTGGCCGGTGACGAGTTCATCAAGTGGCTTGAAATGCGTGGTCGGAAGCCTCAAAACAAACTCATCATCGCTTCCGACGCACTCGACGTTGACGAAATCATCGGTCTGCACGCTTATTTCGGAGGAGTCATTCAGCCTGGCACAACTGCCGCAGACTTCCGCAATGCGGCCGACTTTCAAGACCCACAAAAGTGGAAAGCGGGCCGCCGTATTCGTTTCAGTGCAGGCTGGGGCACGTTGCTCACTAACGATTTCCGCGGCTGCGATCCCACTGGCGGCAGCGGCTTTGATCCCGTCAGTTTGATCTGCAAGGTATCCACCGTCGAGGGCAGACCTGCAGTGAAGCTCTCCGACAATTACGCGAAAGCGCTCGGTCCGCCCGACGAAATCGAACGCTACCGGCGAGTGTTCGGAAGTGCGGGAGTCGCGAATGCTCCGCTCGTCGCCTGAGCCCTCGCGCTACACGCAACAACCGGCTTGAAGAGAATGTCATCCAACGTCCCGGTTCGCTGGAGAGGCCGCGCCATGAAGTCTCGCTGCCCGCTTTGGTTGACGGCGTTGTCCGCCTCGCTGGTGTTGTTTGTGGAAGAACGACTAAATGCGCTCGGCGAAATTATTGCCCATCAACTGGAGCGTCCGTACGGCGGCAATTTAGATCAAAGGAGATGGCGTCCGAATCCGCCTGCAACACCTATTCCAACCGCCTGGCGTACATTCGCCAAATCGAGAAAACGGTAAGAGAGTCCCATAACTTCCAACGATCCGGGCAAACATCTCAGGACACGCTCACCTAAACATCAATTGAATCAGCTGCTTGTCCCATCCGCTACGCTCCGGGCCGCAGACCGGACAGAAACAACCATGGCCTGACAACCGTCATCCAATCTCCGTTTTTGGGGAGTGCACCATCATGCAGTCTTCGTATACGCGTTGGTTGATGCCTTTATCTGCGGTATGTACTCTCGTATGCACTCTGCTTTTAGCCGGATGCGGAGGAGTAGGCTCAACCTCGGGCTCGCCGACTGCTTCATCCTACCAGTTGTCGGTCGCCGCTCCCCCCGCCGGAGCGGGAACCATAACCAGCAGTCCTGCCGGCATTAGTTGTCCCGGCACCTGCAGCGCAAGCTTTGCGGCGGGCACAAAGGTCACACTTACCGCAACCCCAGGCACAAACTACTTTTTCGGAGGATGGACAGGCAGTTGTTCGGGCACCGGCACGTGTACCTTAACCATCAATGCCGCGGCGAGCGTTAGCGCCGCCTTCAGTGCGGGTGAGGGCGTGAGCGTAGCCATGGCTGGAACTGGCAGTGGAACCGTCACCAGCAGCCCGGCAGGAATCAATTGCCCAACCACCTGCTCTGCGAGCTTTCCCCAGAATAGTCAAGTCACTCTCACTGAGACTCCGGGAGCCAACAACACCTTCGTGGGCTGGTCCGGCGCATGCACAGGAACTGCGGCTTGCAGCCTGACGGTCACTTCGGGAACGAATGTCACTGCCACCTTCAATGGGTCGGTAGGAGTGACCGGTAGCCTGCAAAGCTTGAATCACATTATTATTTTTGCCCAGGAAAATCGTTCGCTGGATCACTACTTCGGATACATGGAGCAATACTGGGCACAACATGGATTCGGCACCAACGGTCAGACCTTCGACGGCTTGCCGCAGTTTAACCCGACTCCCGGAGCCATTCCGACCGTCCCCGGCTGTGATCCCTCAAACCCCAACGGACCCGATGTCTGTACTCCGGATCCCAGCGTTCAGGTCCCTTCGTTTCACATGGCCTCCATTTGCACAGAGGAACTGAGTCCATTCTGGAATGAGGCCCACACGGATTGGAACGTAAACGATCCAACTTCAGCCACACCGGCGCTTGACGGATTCGTCGTAGCCGGCGCTAATGATGCCCGGCAATATCCATTAAGTTCGAACGGCGGCAATCCGGTGAACGACACCAATGGCTACCGGACCATGGGTTACTTTACCGATGCTGATTTGCCTTTTTACTACTACATGGCCAGCACCTTCGCCACCTCGGACCGCTGGTTCGCTCCCATGATGAGCCGCACCCAACTGAACCGCATGTTCATGATGGCGGCTACTTCATCGGGACACGCCTATCCCCTGGCCCCACCGTATGGGCCCCTTGCAAACGAGACTATTTTTCAGGCACTGCAGAACGCGGGGATCAGCTGGAAGATTTACATCAACTCCAAGGACACAAACGGCTGTACGGATGCCTACACCGACGCCAACTCTCAGTGTCTCATTCAGTACTCCTACATCAACATGTTTACCTATTATTCGACGATCTACAACAGCGGCGGCACCGCGAACGACCTGTTGCCGCACATAGCTTCCGTCGCGCAATTTGAGAAGGATGCCGCGGCTGGCCAACTGCCTCAAGTCGCTCTGATCGAGCCTGCCTCGGATGCCGGACTGGATGAGCATCCCACCGATGACGACGCCACCGGTGGCGTCAATATTCAGGCCGGAGCACAGTACGCCGAGGGCGTGATTGAGGCTCTTATGTACAGCCCCAGCTGGAAAGATTCCGCCATTATTTTTACCTATGACGAGCCCGGTGGTTTCTACGACCACGTTCCGCCGCAGGTAGCAACGCCTCCCGATACGAACCCGGCGGATCAATCCCCGATAGATCTTAAGGTAAACGATGCTTGCGACGGCCTCAGCCCGGAGCCTGCCATCTGCACTTTCGGCTACACCGGTTACCGCGTGCCAATGATCCTGATTTCCCCATTTGCCAAGAAGAACTACGTTTCCCACACCGTCTACGATCACACCGCCATTTTGCACCTGATCGAAGAGCGGTTCGGTCTCCCTGCGCTCACCAATCGCGACGCTGCTCAAGCCGACATGAGCGCCAATGATTTCTTCGATTTTGTAAACGTTCCCTGGGCTACGCCTCCCCCACAGTCGTCAGTGCCCCAGCAGTTGACGAACGAACCATGTTCCCTGGCTGCCCCAGTACCGTAAAGCCCGCTGCATGTGGCCGTTAAAGGATTCTTCCCAGCGGACGGAATGCGGCCCGGGATCATTACAGAACTATCCCGGCAATGGGATAATGAATTCGGTGAAAGTCCAGCGAGCGCTCGGGTTGGGTATATTGTTTGTCTTGTCCTGCGCTTCCTCTTGTCTGGCAACGACCCGTCATTACTATATTGCGGCGGAAGACGTCACCTGGAATTACGCTCCCAGCGGCTTCAATCTACTGAATGGAAATCCCATCCCTCTGCCGTGGCGCGACAAAGTGCAATGGCCGAAAACTCGCTACATCGAATATACAGACGATAGTTTTACTACTCCGAAGCGGCAACCGGAGTGGCTGGGAATTCTTGGCCCGCTGATTCGTGCCGAGGTTGGAGACGAAATAGTCGTCGAGTTTCTGAATCGCAGCCGTCGCGCTCACGATATTCATCCTCACGGCCTGCACTACGATAAAAGCAACGAAGGTTCTCTCTATCTGCCAGTTGCCAAAGGCGCCTTTGTTCTCCCCGGCGCGCGCTATAC
>JBAVZU010000018.1:0-2073 GCA_049588915.1 Candidatus Sulfotelmatobacter sp. | reverse complement strand
GGCTGATGGAGAATACCGCCTGATGCTTCTTCGCGAAGTGCCGCTGCGCGACGAAGCGGAAAATATTCTTAAGTGGTACGGTTCCGCTACCGATATCGAAGACCGCAGGCGGGCCGAGGAACAACTGCGCCAGGCGCAGGAGGATCTCGCCCGCGTGACCCGCGTAGTGGCGATGGGCGAACTGGCCGCCGCCATCGCCCATGAAGTGAATCAACCCCTTACTGCGATCGTAACTAACGCCAACTTCTCCTTGCGCCAGCTAAACAGTGCGACTCCGGATACCGATGAATTACGAGGGGCAATTACCGAGATTGTGAACGACGGCACGCGTGCCGCCGCGGTTATTTCGCGAATTCGTGGCTTGCTGACGAGGGGCGCCCCGAAAGCGACCGAGGTAGACATCAACCAGATCATTCAAGACGTACTCCTTCTGCTGCGCTACGAGCTGAACCGGAACCGTATTTCCTTACGCACGGAGCTTGCGTCTGACCTGCCACCGGTGCAGGGCGATCCGGTGCAGTTGCAGCAGGTCCTAATCAACCTGATCATGAACGCCATTGAGTCACTTCGGGCGTCCGCGGACCGTCCGCGAGAAATTCTGATTCGGTCAGCAAAGAACCCAGAAGGCATTTTGGTTCAGGTTGAAGATTCTGGACTCGGAGTCCGGCCGGAACAGGCTGATCGTATTTTCGAGCCATTCTTTACCAGCAAGCCTCAGGGGGTAGGAATGGGACTATCGATCAGCCGCTCGATTGTCGAGTCCCATGGTGGCCGCCTATGGGCCGCGCCAGGGGAATTATATGGGGCGGGTTTTCAATTCACTGTACCAATAGCAGACACTTCGGATGAACGAGCCGCTTAGTATCGTGTTCGTCATCGATGACGATGGTTCAGTCCGCAGAGCCCTGCAGCGATTGATCCGCTCTGTTGGTTTGCGGGTCGAGCTTTTCGGCTCGGCCCACGAATTTCTGGAGAGGGATCGCCCAAACATACCCACCTGCATGATCCTCGACATCAGGTTGCCAGGAATGAGTGGGCGTGATTTCCACCGCCGGTTGGCCGAGGCAAAGATCCACATTCCTATCATCTTTATTACCGGCCATGGAGATATCCCGATGACTGTGCGGGCTATGAAGGCAGGGGCCGTGCGAATGGCTGAAAGAATCGGCATTATGGAGACCGTAGGTCCAGAGATACTTGGCCCCGCCCGCGCCTTCTTAGCCGGAGGATAGCAATTCGTGAGAGCCCCCGGCGCGTTTACAGGCTAGGGAGGAAACCTGATCCGTGGGCTCCCCCCGACTGGGCCTCAGCGGGGTCTGACGGAACCTTCGGCAACCGCTTTGACGACCCTGATGCGACCTACCGTGTTCTCTACGCCTCCTCGCAGAGACTTGGGTGCTTCGTCGAAACCCTGGCTCGATTCCGCATCGATCCCACACTGCTGGCAGAGTTGGCTAAGATCGAGGGAGCAAATGACTACTGTCCGCTTGGGGAAGTGCCGACCGAGTGGGTCGAGAAGCGGATCATGGGACTTGCCACGACCGACAAAGAGTACGCCGATATTTGCAGCAGCGAGTGGATCAGCCGCTTGCGAAAGTTATTGGCAAGCCATTTGAAGAAGTTTGGAGTCGAGGAGTTCGACGCGTCGGTCCTGCAACAAACGGCTCCAAGGATTCTTACGTTTTAGTGGCGGCTTTGCGGGAATCTATTACTGCTCAAAGTACGGGCACGACATTGAGAACTGGGCTCTGTTCGAACCCTTTCAAATCAAAGTGCAGGAACCCGAGCTCATTCGACCCGATGATCGGGATTTGCAGCGAGCCCTCGAACTTCACTCGTTGAAGTTCAAAGAATAGTCAGACGTGCTCACCATAGAACGAGTGGCGCCTAGCATGCTCTTGGGGGGTTCAAAGCCCGCACTTAGCATAGAAATCCAAGAATGCCACTATATTATTCAATAATCAGACCGGCACCGTATGTGATTTCGTAGACGTAAGAATCCCGTCCGGCGGTGTCGGGTCTTGAGCCGACACGAACGCCCCCTAATTTCTCGATCGCTTTTTGTGATCGTAC
>JBAVZU010000017.1:0-15494 GCA_049588915.1 Candidatus Sulfotelmatobacter sp. | reverse complement strand
AGATACTTGGCGTTGTAGTCGTAGAATTCTTTGATGGGAACAATCTCGCCGGGAACTGAGGCAACCGGCTCATCATTGCCCAGCACCGAACACTCGATCTCCCGCGCCTTATGTTTCTTCCCGCCTACGCCTTGCTCGATGACGATCTTGCGATCAAATTTCGCGGCCTCTTCAATGGCTGGTCCGAGTTCCTTGCGATCGTGCACCTTGCTGATCCCCACCGACGAGCCTAAATTCGCGGGCTTCACAAACACGGGATATTTCAGCCTGCTCTCTACGAATTTTTGAACCCTCTTCGGATCCTTCTCCCAGGCACTGCGCAGAATGGTGACGTGTTTGACAATCGGTATTCCGGCGGCAAGAAACAAAGACTTCATAATGTCCTTGTCCATACCCGCGGCCGAACCCAGTACGCCTGCTCCCACGTACGCCATGTCAGCCAGTTCGAGCAGCCCCTGGATCGTTCCGTCCTCGCCAAAAGTGCCATGGAGCACAGGGAAAATCACATCTACATTGATGGCGCGATCACTGGCGCGCCGCGTGAGCGCGCCATCCGTCTGAAAGGGAACGAGTCCGCTCTCCCGATGAACCGGTTCGGGCGGTACTACCACGGCTTCGCCGCGAGCCAGCACCGCCGCGGGTTCGGTGATATCCGGGTCGCCTGCCCGCAAATGCCGCGCTTCCAACACGAGTTTGCCAGCTAATAATTTCTCCGCGTCCGCCGCAGTCAACCATCGGCCATCTTTGGTGATGCCGATCGGAACAACTTCATATTTGTTCTTGTCGATCGCCTGCAGAACGGATGCAGCAGAAAGCAGTGAAACTTCATGCTCTCCGCTGCGCCCGCCGAAAAGAACTCCGACCCGAAGTTTTTGCATAAGTTTTACAGAATCTTTTTTCCAAACGCCGAGAGCGCCAACTCCACGGCCAAGTCCGCAGTCTGGTTGTGCTCGTCGATCACCGGATTCACTTCCACGATCTCGAAACTTAGCATGCGTCCGTGATCGGCAATGATTTCCATCGCCAGATGAGCTTCGCGATAGGTCGCGCCGCCACGCACCGGAGTGCCCACGCCCGGCGCGTCCTCGGGATCGATCCAGTCCATATCGAGAGAAATGTGATAGCCGGCGGTTCCGCGGCCAGCCATGCGCAAGGCCTCTTCCATCACCGTGCGCATCCCTCGCTCGTCGATATCACGCATGGTAAAAACGCCAATGCCGGCGCGACGAACGTTTTCTTTTTCGATCGCGTCTATGTCGCGCACGCCTACCAGCACACAGTTCTCCGGCTTAACCTTGGGACAAAAATCGTAGATGTTGCTCAGTTCCTGCGGACCTAGTCCCATCAACGCTGCAAGCGGCATCCCGTGAACATTGCCGGTTGGCGAGCTTTCCGGTGTATTGATGTCGGTGTGAGCGTCGATCCAGATCAGCCCGATGCGCTGATTTTGCCGGCGATAGAATTCCGCTACGCCTGATACCGTTCCCGCTGCCATGGAGTGATCTCCACCCAGCGCCAGGGGAATTTGCCCTGCTTCGAGCGTCTTCACTACTAAGTCCGCGTGCTTCGTACATGTGGCGGTAATTTCCTTCAAGTACTTGGCGTGAGTGTCGCCTTCTTTTTTCTGCTCTGGAATCGCAACAGCAATATTGCCGCCATCTTCGACTTGGTGCCCCAAGGCTTCCAACCGGGCCTCCAACCCCGCCACGCGCACGGCCGAAGGCCCCATGTCGACGCCGCGGCGGGATTGGCCCAAGTCGAGCGGTACTCCAATCACACGGATCTTCTTAGGAGTAATGTTGGTGGTGCTGATGGTTGTGGTCATAGGATTTGTGATTGGGCAATCGGATAATTTGTAAGTTGAACCTAACAGTAGCTGTTCTTAAGTTATTCGTTTACAAAATTACTCAATTGCCAAATTCCTCTATGGGTACAGCCGATTCAACATTCTTGGGAATGGAATCGTCTCGCGTACATGCTCGAGGCCGCAGATCCAGGCGACAGCCCGCTCAATGCCCATGCCGAACCCGCCGTGCGGTACGCTACCATACTTGCGTAAATCCAGATACCAATTGAAGGCTTCTTCCGGTAAACCATGCTCGTGGATGCGCTGCAACAGCAATTCATGCGACGCCATACGCTGCGACCCGCCAATGATTTCTCCGTAGCCTTCCGGCGCCAACACATCGACGCACAAGGCCAACTCCGGACGCTGCGGATCCGGCTCCATGTAAAAAGCTTTTACCTTCGCCGGGTAGCGATGCACCATCACAGGTTTATCAAATTGCGCAGAGAGGTAGGTTTCATCGGGCGAGCCCAGATCGCCGCCCCATTCGAACTTCGCTTCCAGCGCGCCCTTGGCATAGCCTTCCTGCAGATTCTTCACGGCATCGTCGTAAGTGATTCGTGGAAACGGAGGCTCAATCTTTTCCAGTTTCGAAATATCGCGGCCGATCGCCTGCAGGTCGGCCCGTCGTTTTTCAAGACAACGCTTTACGACGAAGCTGATCAACCCCTCAGAAAGATCCATCAGGTCGTCGAGTTCGGCATAAGCAACTTCGGGCTCGACCATCCAGAATTCGGTGAGGTGACGCCGCGTCTTCGACTTCTCCGCGCGAAACGTTGGACCAAACGAATACACCTTACCCAGCGCCATGGCCGTGGCTTCGATGTAAAGCTGGCCAGATTGCGTGAGATAGGCTTGCTCTTCAAAATAATCGACTGGGAAAAGCGTACTGGTGCCTTCACAAGCCGCGGGAGTAAGAATGGGCGGATCGGTGAGTGTGAAGCCACGCTCGTCAAAGAAATCGCGCACCGCTTTTACGATCTCCGCACGCACTCGCAGAATGGACGCTTGCCGCTGCGACCGCACCCACAAATGGCGGTGCTCCATTAAGAATTCGGTGCCATGCTCTTTGGGAGTGATCGGATAGGGATCGGCCTCGGGCACACGCTGAATCACCTGCACATTAATCACATCGAGTTCGTACCCGCCCGGGGCACGTTTGTCAGCGCGAACTTTCCCTTCGACGATCACGCTCGACTCCTGGGTCAGCGTCTTGACCGCCTCGAACACTTCTGGGGTCACCGCATTCTTCGGCACCACACCCTGAATCACGCCGGAGCCGTCGCGGAATTGCGGGAACAAAAGCTTTCCACTCTCGCGCAAGTTATAGAGCCAGCCCCGCAGGGTGACCGCCTGGCCTTCATGTTTCCCGATTTCCGCAATCGTTGTTACAGGTGACATAGATTATGTGATTTTAGTTGTAATTGAGGTCAAACCCGGGTGGTTCTCGAATTGCCCATTCTCAAAATTACCCGTTACTAAATCTGCTACGCCGCTTCCAGCTTCTCGAATGTCTCCTTCAGTTTTTCCAGCGGATTCACTTTCTCGTCCTCCCCTAGCTCCAGCATTAAGGGCGGCGTTTGCGGCGCCGATCGCAGGAGTTGCATCGCTTCCTTCCAGTCGATGGTGCCCTGTCCGGGCCACAAATGAGAATCCTGGACTTTCGCATTGTCGTGCACGTGCGTGGAGAATATTTGTTTCCGCAAAGTCTGGAAAGCCTCACCGACTGACCCCATGATATGGGCATGTCCGAAATCAAAACATATTCCGACATCGTCAAAATGAGCGCTTTGAATCATCTCCGTCAGTCGATCTGGCGTCGAAAGTTCGTTGGGAATATTTTCCAGCAAAATTCGTACGCCTAACGGCTTGGCAAAAGCCCGCAAGTGCTCGATCGACGTCATTGCCGACTCGAACTTTTTTTCGCTGAAACTTTCGTTGGGCACCCCCAAGTGCTGCACCAGGAAGCGAAATGGAATCTGCTCCGCAATTTCCAGGGCCCGTTTCACTTCGTCCATCGCCACCACCAGCCCCGCGCGATCGGTCGATGCCAGGTTGATCGGTGGCGCTCCAGTCCGTCCCCACTCATAATCCGCATAAAGGGGCGAGTGGACGGAGTTCAGCGGCACTCCGCTTCCGCGAAACCACTCCGCAATCTCTTTCACGTGGGCCTTGCGGTTGGCGTAATCCAGATGCTGCCGCGCCGCGAAGACTTCGATCGCCTGCACTCCGCTGCGAGTCAGCCCGTCGAGAATTCCCGGATGCAAACGCTCTTTCACGTACAAATAAGTTGATACTGCCTTCAACATGCCGGATCCTTACCAAGATATTGCTGATGGTTGATTAATGATTGTTGATAAAAACAAAATCTGTCTTTTTGATTTTCAATCAGCAGTCAAAAACATAACAATCAACCATGGTTACTAATAGCCTACAGCTTTCCCATAGTTCCGATAATCGCTGGCGCCCAACCGGTCGCCCGTCTTCGCATCCAACAAGATGCATTCCGCGTCACTCCAATAGGGAAAGACTTTGTCCCCATCGTTGACACCGAACTCCACGTTGTATCCCATCGTTTGCAACAACTTCACAGTATCCGGCGAAAACCACTGTTCCATATTGAGGACATCTGGCAGCCACTGGTTATGAAAGCGTGGAGCATCCACTGCCTCCTGAATATTCATTCCATAATCCACAACGCCCATCAGCACATTCGCCACTGTGGTAATAATCTTCGAACTTCCGGGCGATCCCAGCACCATTACGGTTTTCCCGTCGTGCACCACAATGGTCGGGGTCATCGAAGAGAGAGGCCGTTTACCCGGGCCAATGGCATTGGCTGCGCCCTGAATCAATCCATCTGAGTTCGGCACACCTGGCTTGGCGGAAAAATCGTCCATTTCGTCGTTCAGCAAGAATCCGAGGCCATCGGCCGTCACCCGCGATCCGAACCAATCGTTGATCGTGGTCGTCACTGCGACAGCGTTGCCATCCGCATCGACCACTGAGTAATGTGTGGTGTGTTGCGACTCGTGATTCCCCAGCGGTTGGGGATGTGTCGCGGCATATTGTTCCAGTTCGCTGAAAATTGCTGGCCGCTTCAAATCCTTGCTGGCGCTGGCCTTTGCATTATCAATCGACTCCCGCCACGCCGCGCCGTATTTCTTATCGATCAGTTGTGCCACGGGAATCTTGGCAAAGTCCGGATCTCCCAGGAACTCGGCGCGATCAAAGAATGCCCGCCGAAATGCCTCCGTCGTAAAGTGAATGGACTCGGCCGACCGGTTACCAAGTTTAGCCAGATCGTAGCCTTCCAGAATATTCAACGATTCAATCAAAACCGTTCCACCTGAAGAAGGCGGCGGTGCACTGATCACGTCATACCCGCGATAAGTCCCGCGAATTGGCTCGCGCTCCTTGACTTCATAATGCGCCAGGTCATCCGCGGTGATAAGGCCTCCGCCTTTCTGCATTGCAGTTGCCAGTTCCCGCGCGAGCGCGCCGTGATAAAAATCATCGGGCTTCGCTGCGATCCGCTCGAGCGTGCGCGCTAACTCTGGCTGGCGAAAAATCTCGCCTGGCTGGTAGAACTTTCCATCCCGCTGAAAAATCCGGCGCGACTCCGCAAACTGGGCCAAGTACTTGTCATGCATGTCACGCGCTTCAACCCAGCTCAGCGAATACCCCTCGCGGGCCAGCCGAATCGCGGGGGCCATTACCTGCTTCAGCGTCAGCTTCCCGTATTTCTGCTCGGCATAAGCCATACCCGCAACTGAGCCGGGCACGCCGATCGCCTTGTATCCATACTCGCTGGCGCCTTCGATTACGTTGCCCTGCGCATCGAGAAACATGTCGCGGGTTGCCGCCGCGGGAGCTTTCTCGCGATAGTCCAAAAAGTGAACCTTACCATCGGCCATGCGGACCAGCATGAAGCCGCCGCCGCCGATGTTCCCCGCCGCCGAATGCACGACTGCCAACGCAAATCCCGTAGCCACCGCGGCATCTACTGCATTGCCGCCGGCCTGCATGATATCGACGCCGGCTTGCGAGGCGAGCTCGTGAACGCTGACCACAATCCCGTGCCGCGCATGCACCGGCTCAGTGGAGGCGAAAGCCGGCGACGAAGTCCCGCCCATCACCGCCGTCATCAGCAGCCAAATCAATATCTTGTGTCGGAATCGCATCAAGATCGAAGGCGTCCAGGAATGCGGACTCCTGAGGCTAGCCGACGGCGGCAAGCAGAGTCAAATCAAGGAAAGCGTCATACGAGTACTCTCGTCTTCAGCTCTATCCAAGACGGGAAAACGTCACACCCTCTTCTTACCCTTCGGATGTGCCCGCTTCGGCGCGCCTCTTTTCTTACTTACCTTCTTACCTGTCTTACTGACCATTTTCCCTGTCTTACCGACCTTCTTCCCAGGCGTCTTCGACGCCACCATCTGATAAGACGACTGAATCAGTTCGCGCAATTCATCCCACCGCACCGCATCCAGTCGATCCAGCATTACCCATTTGTAGCGCCCCACGTAAGGCGCCGGACGAACATCCTCGCGCTCAATCAGTTCGGCAAAAGTTTCGGGTGTGCATTTGAAACAAAGCCTCGGATTATCCAGCCCGAGCATCAGAAAAATCTTCCCCCCAACCTTAAAGCAAAGCTCATCACCCCACTGCAAATTTTCTTTGGCTTGGGAAAAGTTCAGGCAATATTCGCGAATCGTGTCGACATCCATGACGTTTCATTCTGAATCGAATTGCACAGGCAAAAAATCAAACCTATTGAGGAAATTGAAATGCAAACTCGTAAACTTGGCAACTCCGATCTGCACATCACTCCGGTCGGCTATGGAGCCTGGGCCGTCGGCGGTTCCGGCTGGGAATTTGCCTGGGGATCGCAGGACGACAACGACTCCATCGCCGCCATTCATCGCGCCCTGGAACTTGGCGTGAACTGGATCGACACCGCTGCTGTTTACGGGTTGGGGCATTCCGAGGAAGTCGTGGCTCGCGCCCTCAAACACTGGCTCGGCGCCAAACCTTACGTATTTACAAAGTGCTCGTTGCGCTGGGATTCCCATGGTCAGATTCGCAAAGTCCATAGTGCCGATTCGATCCGCGGCGAAGTTGAAGACAGCCTCCGCCGCCTCTCCACGAACGTAATCGATCTCTACCAGATTCACTGGCCTCCGGAGCCCGACTCGCCCGCGCTGGAGGAGGCTTGGTCGACGCTAGCCGACCTCAAGCGAGAAGGTAAAGTGCGCTGGATCGGCGTCTCCAACTTCAATGTACAACAACTGAAGCGCGCCAAGGCCATTGCTCCCGTCACTTCGCTGCAGCCTCCCTATTCGCTCGTGCATCGCGAGGTAGAAGAAGACATTCTGTCCTACTGCTTGCGGGAAAACATTGGCGTGATTGTCTACTCCCCAATGGCCTCCGGCCTGCTTACCGGTGCGATGACTCGCGAGCGCGCAGCCCGGCTGCCCCAGGACGACTGGCGCAAGGGCCACCCTGATTTCACGGAGCCGAATCTCACTCGCAATCTGGAGTTAGTCGACCGCTTGCGCGAAATTGCCAAGCGTCACAATTGCTCAGTTGGCGAAGTCGCCATCGCCTGGACCCTGCGCCATCCTGCCGTCACCGGAGCCATTGTCGGAGCCCGCAACGCCATGCAGGTCGAAGGCGTGATGCGCGCCGGCGACCTGCAACTCAACGACAAAGAAGTGAGCGAAATCGAGGAATTCCTCGCCGAGGCGGCTTAACGATCACCGCAGACTTATCAAGTCAGCATTGTCATTCCGAGTCATTCGCATCCGCGCGAAAGCGCCGGCCGGCTCCCGTGCCACTGGCCGATCAGGCCTCACCCAACTCTTTAATTAATGTTACCTTGCTGTAAGCCACTTGGAAGCCGAGCCGCTCGCAGTTCCGTTGCGAAGCAGACCCGCCCTGCGTCACCACAACGGCATATTCGCATCCCGCCTCCGCGGCCGCCGCGAGACGCGTACGCAAAAGTGCTGTCTGGAGTCCACGTCCTCGATATTCCAAAGCGGTTCCGGCTCCGCACAGCGCGAAGACCCGATGCACCGGAATTACGAGCCCTGCCCCGCACGCTACGATTTTACCTTCCAGACTGGCAGCGAACGTCATCGCACCGTCCATCTGATAGAGCGGCGTCAGGAGACCCTTGAACGCCTCGGGCGCACCATCAGGAAAAAACGCGCGCTCAACGATGCCTCCCAATTCCTGCGCCTCTTCCGGTCGTCCGCGACGAATCTCGCAAGTGGCCGGTCGAGCTGGAAATTGCTCCGCCGTATCGAGCTTGCGGTAAAGCACATTATTCAACTCGGCAATGCCATACCGGCGCTCCTTGAACATCTCAAATACAGTGGCATCGTGCAGGGGACAGAGATCCACCTGCGATGGGGCGCGATGAGAACGATAAAACTTTTCTACGCGATCCAAATCCTGAGCAGTGAAGGCCCGATCTAACCCCAGGCCGGTCGCTCGTCCGATGGGCGACCCTAAGCCGGCGAATATCATATGGCCCCCGCAGATTTTTTCCTCGGCGGCACCTATCTCGGGACGAGTTTTCATGAACACTCGCGCGTACAAAACCTGCGGCATCTCCTCGCAGGCTTCAAAACGGCGCGCCAACGCCTTATCCACAAATTGCATGTCGGTAATCCTTTTCTAAGTTGGGCAAAACACGAAAAACGAGAAAGGAAGCGCACACACCTCGGCACGCTTCGCTCCCCTTGCCAGCTTGCAGATTTTAGCGAATGGCAGTCATAGGCAGGACTGCAGACTATCTCGGACACCGCTTTCTTTCAACTCTTTTCCGGAGCCAAACAGTCCAATCTGGACTGCCAGGAAGACTGACAACCGACCCCGGTCCCGAAACGAGCCAATTTTCCCATAATAAACACGCTACGTCCTAAAAGAAATACCGTTGTGACAAGTATCACGAGCACTGCGGAGCGGGATGCCGATAATGCACGAAGCCTGTCACAAATTGTGGCCGACATCGCAAGAAGCAAAAGTCGCGAGAGAGCGTGTGACCCATGACAAAACTCAAATTCCAGATGGGCATGGCAATAGTTATGCTCGCGGCGGCGATTGTGTTTTCGTCGGTGCCGAAGGTGGTGGCCGGCAGTACTGGAACAGATATACATAAGGACAAGCCTGCCCCCGCCGTCGCTCCCGCTTCCGCTTATCTCGGATCGGAAACCTGCAAGACCTGTCACGAGGAGGTTTACAACACATGGGAAAAAACGCCCCATTGCAAAACCACGCTGAATAAAGCGGGAGGCCCCTCGAAGCAGGGTTGCGAGAGCTGCCACGGCCCTGGTGCCGACCACGTCGCCGGCGGCGGCGACAAGACAAAAATATTCATCTTCAAGGATCATTCGCGCGAGGAGACAAGCGCTCGCTGTCTTACTTGCCATGGCGAAGGGCACGAGCAGTCACATTTTTCGGAGTCCGCCCACGCCAGTAGCGCAGTTGGATGTCTGGATTGCCACTCGCCGCATCACGCTGTGGAAAAGCAGCATCTTCTGGTTCGGGATCAGCCCCAGCTCTGCTACGGGTGCCACACTGCGGCTAAAGCGGATTTTGCCAAGCCGTTTCACCACCGGGTGAATGAAGGGCTAGTGCAATGCGGCGACTGCCATAACCCGCACGGGACGGCCACTGTGAAACAGCTGCGGAGCCTGCCCAGTGGCGACGCAATCTGCTACAAGTGCCACGTCGACAAGCAAGGCCCTTTCGTTTACGAGCATGTGCCGGTAAAAGCCGAAGGCTGCAGCAGTTGCCACACGCCCCATGGTTCCACCAATGCCCGGCTCCTTAGGGTGAGCATCGTGAACATGCTCTGCCTGCAGTGCCACACCTTCCCCACGGTGGGTCCCAGCGGCCCAGTTCACAACCAATCGGCGAAGTACCAGGCGTGCACGCTGTGTCACAGCCAGATTCACGGATCGAACTTCAGCAGTGTCTTTTTCAAGTGAGGGGAATAACAATGACGTTGCCAAGAAGAATCAGCCAGCAATCCCTGGGCTGTACTGCAACCCAAAACGTGAGGTTGAGACGAGGCTTGGCGAGTAAATCATGCGGCATGAGGCTCCTCATCACGATGCTCGGTCCCGTGTTACTCGTACTTTCAAGCGGATTGATTTTTGCACAAGCTCCCGACACTGGCCAGAACGCGCCCGCCGAGCCCGATGGCGTCACCGGCGGCGGTTACCAGATTCACTCGTCGGTCGAATTGGGCGGCAGAGCGGTTACAGTCTCAGGCAGCGGCGATATGTACGACACACTGGTAAACCTGCAGACCGGGCCGCGGATTCTGGACCAGACGCTGTCCATGCAGTCTCTCGATCACCAAGGCTTGTTATTTGACGATCTTTTTGTCAACAGCTTCGGTTGGGGCGGCGACCCGAACAACGCACTGCGGCTACGAGCGGACAAAGACAAGTGGTATACCCTGCAAGGCAGCTTCCGCCGCGATCAGTATTTCTCTGACTACGACTTGTTGGCGAATCCACTAAATCCTCCCACCTCGACTCCTTCGATTCCGGTTCTGAACTCGCCCAACGCATTCGACACGACGCGCCGCATGACCGATGTCGACCTGACTCTGCTTCCCCAGTCGCGCGTGAGCCTTCGTCTGGGGTATTCGCATAACAACATGACCGGTCCGGTATACACCAGCATTCACGAGGGCACCGAAGGACTGCTGCTGCAGCCTTGGAACGCAACGATGAATTCCTACCGGTTGGGTGCGGACTGGAAGATGGCGCCACGAACAGTTCTGAGCTACGATCAATTCTTCGACTACTACAGAGGGGACACGGATACGCAGCTGGCTTCCTTCGCGCCCGCGCTTTTGCCGGGTGGAGGCACGGTTGAGCTGGGACTGTCAATCGACACCGCGAACAAGGAACCTTGCGCCGTAAAGCCTCCGGCAACCAGTCTGATCAGTTCCACTGGCACCTTAACTAACGTCAACTGCAGCGCCTACTTCAGCTATCAACGGAACCAACGAATTCGCACTTCCACGCCCACGGAGCGTCTCGGCTTTCGCAGCAATTTCTTCCCAAGGATCGATCTCATCGCTTCTTTTTCTTACAGTGACGCGGAGATGACCACTCCAATGGATGAATCTTTCGATGGCTTGATCACGCGTACCAGCACTCGTGCCTTCCTCGGCACAGGGATTGCCGACGCCAGCCGCATCTCTGATAATCTCGATCTCGGAGCCACGATTCATCTCAACAAACATCTACGCTTGATCGACAAATTTTATTTCTGGGCCTACCGCATCCCGCAAAATGGCGATTTTAGCGAGGTTGACAGCACCTGCGTAAATACCAAAGCCTGCACGTTGCTCACTCCGCTAAGCGCAACCGCGCCTACGACGACACCTACTCTGGCGCAGTCCTCTTTCGACCAAAGTTTGAAAAGAAATCAAACCGAATTGGCTTGGGACATTTCGAAGAAAGTGGGAGCCCGCGTCGGGTTCCGTTACGGAGACCGAGTCTTCAACCTATTCAATGACTTTTCCGGGACCGAGACCGTCAATGCTTACTCAACGACCGGCGAAGACCATTTGGTAGTTGACGAATACACCGCTTTATTAGGGTTATGGGCCCGTCCAACCCACAACCTTCGCCTGAATTTCGACCTGGAACACACGAATTACGACAATGTGATCGTTCGCATGGCTCCCCGCAAAGAATCGCGCTATCGCTTCCAGACAAACTACACGCCCTGGCAATGGGCGGTTCTGGGCGGCTCAATCAACGTTCTCGAAGACGCCAACGCAGACTCACTCACCAATTACGTGGGACACAACCGCAACTACGGACTCAGCGCCTCGCTTACGCCGCGCGAACATTTTGGAATCGACCTGGCCTACAACTACAACGACGTGATTCAGAATACCCTGATCTGCTTCGACGACACTCCGCCCACTGGGGTGAATCTTCCCTTTGTGGCCAATGCCACCGCTTGTTCGGGCCCAATCGTTCCTCCCGCTACCGTCGCGACGAATCCTTTATTGACAAATTCGTTCTACACCAGCAACACGACCTTCGGAATGGCCACGGTGAGATTCAGGTTCGATCAGCGAACATCGGCGAACGTGGGGGGCAGCGTCACAAATGTCGAAGGCGGGGTTCCGCAGTTCAACATCCTGCAGCCGCAGGGCTCCGCGCAATACAAATATTACCAGCCGGTCGTGTACTTGCGCGTGGACTTAGGCCATAAAGTGGCGTGGAATACGGGCTGGAATTATTACCAGTACAACGAGGGGTCCTTCGTCGGACCTACTGCGCCACGGTATTTTCACGCCACCACACTGACCGAGTCGCTGCTTTACGCATTCTGATCTTGTGCGTTCCTGGTCGCAATTTAGCAGCGGGTGAGGCTTTTACACTTGTTCGCGGGCTTCGCCCAGGGACACGTTCACATCAAGCTTTTTCTTGTTTCGGTAGATGGTTACCTTCACCGTATCTCCTGCCCGATGGTTATTCATCATCTGCGAGAGAGCGTCCTCGTCCTCAACTCTTTCGCCGTCGATCGCGACGATCAAATCTCCTCCCAACATGATCGGAGTATTACCGAGATAGGCGCGTTCGGAGCCGGCGCGCAGACCCGCCCGATCCGCCGAGCCGCCCGGAATTACTTGCACGATCAGCAAACCGTAGTCAGCGGGCAGCCCTATTTCATTAGCCAGCTCGGAACTAATCGGAATCGTGCGCACTCCGAGAGCTGGACGGCGAACCCGGCCCAGCGTCATGAGATCGTTGAGCACAGCCTTGGCTGTGTTGATGGGAATTGCGAAGCCGATGCCGGCGTTCTGATTGACACTGGAAAGAATCATCGTGTTGATGCCAATCACTTCACCATGCCAGTTCATCAGGGGACCGCCAGAATTTCCTGGGTTGATGGCCGCATCGGTTTGAATGGCTTCGTCGATGTTCGCGCCATTGGGCTCGCGCACAGGACGAATCGAACTCACGATGCCGCGCGTCATCGTTCCCGCGAGTCCAAAGGGGTTGCCGATGGCGTAGACCTTTTGCCCTACCTGCAGATTGCGTGAGTCACCCAGTACCGCGGGAATCAAATCGGGCGCCTTGATCTGGATCACCGCCAGATCGTGTGCCGGGTCCGTGCCCACCACCGTCGCTATGTACTTCTTGCGGTTGTGTAGCGTGACTTCCACCTGACGCGCTTTGGCAACCACGTGATAGTTGGTCAGAATATGTCCATCTTTGTCGATCACGAAGCCCGAGCCTTGACCTTCCTGCGGAACGAGTCCATAGAAGAAGTCGAAGGTCATGGCACGCGAGGTGACATTCACGACCGATGGAATGTTTTTGCGATATACGAGGATATTATTCTGCTCTTCGCTGTCGAGCCCGTCGTTGCCGGCAGCTTCCGTAATCTCCACTTGCGCGGGATGAGGCAACCAGTCCGTGGGATGAAGCATGCTCGACCGAGAGTTCGAGCGCCAGGTTGTGAAGTAGAAGAACGCGCCGGCTATCACCAGCGCGAATATTGCAGGTCGTATGGCTTTCATAAAAGCAAACCTTACCCGGAAGGACCAAGCGGACTATATAAGTTACGGCCGAAGGCCCAACTTGATTCTAAACAATGTTTGGACGCGAGGCACGCGGTGGTCGCCCTTACGAAGGTCGGCCTTACTCCGAAACGCTATACGTGGGAACAATTGGACCGGAAACATTTACGCGACGGGCGCAGGGAAGGGAAAGGTGACAGTGACGCAGGTGCCGGTTCCATTTGAATGGATTTCGAAATGGCCGCCGACCTGCTTTATTCGTTCGCGCATACCTTGAATTCCCACGCCGGCTCTGCCCGTTTTCGTAGAGGAGTCGCCGTTGCGCGGGACAGGCATGCCGCGGCCGTTATCCTGAATCCTGAGACAAAATTCTCCCCCGGAAACGCTTATTCCAATTCTTGCGCTCTTGCTGCCGGAGTGGCGATGAATGTTGGTGAGGCACTCCTGCACAATTCGGAAGATGGTCATCTCCATATCGCGGGGCAGACGGCCAAGGTCGGGTGAAACGTCAAGCTCGATGGCGATTTTACTGCGCTCGGCAAAGCCCTCCACGTACCAGCGCAGGGCCGACGGTAAACCCACTTCATCCAGCAACGGTGGATGAAGCAGGTACGAAACCGTGCGTAACTCCTTGGAAAGCTGTTCCACCAGATCCATGCTCTGCCGAATTCCTTTCGCGAAGTCAGCGTTCACCTTATGTGCCTCAGCTTCCAAAGGCGCCAGGTTCAGTTGCACCGCAACCAGGATCTGGCCCGAGCTGTCATGTAAATCGCGGGCGATGCGGCGGCGTTCCTCGTCCTGGGCACGAAGCAGGCGGCCGGAAAGGTCCCGCACGGTTTCTGCCTGTTCCAGTAAGGCTTGATTCTTCTCCTCAAGTTCCTGAGTACGCAGCTTGACGCGCGCTTCCAGCTTTTCACGCAGTTCTTTTTGCTCAGTGATGTCTAGCGCCGTGGCGACAATCATCACCAGAGTTCCGTCTTGCTCGAGAACTGGACTTAGGGTCCGATGGGCGAAGCGGGTGGTTCCGTCCGCCACGCAAAAGTAGCATTCTTCCCGAACCAGCTCGCCGCGCGCGGCTCTGACCACGCTATTTTTCAGGACCGCGACTTCGTTGGGCAGAGGCGACCACCACGGCTCCCAGAACTTGCGGCCGACTACCTGTTCCCGCGGAAGGCCGGCGGCCTCGAGCGCAGCTCGATTTGCCTCGATGATAGTTCCGTCCGCCGTCAGCAAGATAAGAAAGGAATAGGTTTGGCTGAATGCGGCCCGCAGGCGCGCTTCCCCTTCTTTGAGCGTCTTCTCGATGCTCTTCTTCTCAGTGATGTCGCGTGCAATTTTCGAGGCGCCCACGATCTTGCCTTCCGAATTCTTGACCGGAGAAACGGTGAGTGAAATGTTCAGCCTCTGCCCAGACTTGGTTCTCCGCACAGTTTCGTAGTGCTCAATGCGTTCGCCCCTGCGCAGCCGGCTGATGATGCTCTTTTCTTCCGCATAGAGCTCGGGAGGAATTAGGATGGTGATGGGTTGTCCGATTGCTTCTTCGGCGGTGAATCCGAAAATCCGTTGCGCTCCCTCATTCCAGGTTTGGATGATCCCGTTGAGGTTCTTCGAGATGATGGCGTCGTCGGAAGATTCCACAATTGCAGCCAGTCTGTATCGTGCTTCTTCAGCTTCCCAGCGATCACCAATGTCTTCGACTACAGATACGAAATGCTTCAGTTTTCCAGTTGCGTCCCGGGCCCCGGATACGGACAGGCGTACCCACAAAATGGACCCGTCTTTTCGGATGTAACGCTTTTCCATCGCATAGGCATCCAGAGCGCCACTCCTCACTCTTTCGCCTTGAGCCAGATCCTCTGCAAGGTCATCCGGATAGGTGATGTCCTGAAAAGTCATCTTTAGCAATTCGTCTTTGCTGTAGCCGGTAATCTCGCAGAGTTTGTCGTTCACGCTCAGGAAGCGACCATCCGGGCCCACATTGGCAACGCCCACCGCCGCCAATTCGAAGGTGGTCCGGTAAAGTTCCTCGCTGTCGCGCAGGGCCCGTTCCAACGTCGCACTTCGCTGCAGAAT
>JBAVZU010000016.1:0-4051 GCA_049588915.1 Candidatus Sulfotelmatobacter sp. | reverse complement strand
ATCTTAGCTAACGTCATAACAACATGGAAACCATCACCATTCACAAAGCCAAGACTCAACTTTCCCGCCTCATCGAAAAAGCTTGCCGGGGTGAGGAGATCATCATTGCCCGAGGAAAGCAGCCCGTAGTCAAGCTGGTGGCGATTACTAAGACCAGCCGCGATCGTAAGCCTGGCGCATGGAAGGGAAAGATCAGGATTGGACCTGAGTTTTTTGAGCCTCTGCCCCCGGAGGAGTTGGAAGGTTGGGAGTAAGCCGTGCGCGGTAGTGTCCTAATTTGAACTTTTCACGCTTCGAGACTGGCATGAATCGTGCTCCGAATCCACTCTGAAACGTTCTGCTTGCTGGTCTTGGCGCGTGCTGCGATAGGCGGCGATCACAACCGCTGCGGAACCGCCTAGCATTATGAGTGAGCAAACTAAGGAAAGGGGGGAAAAGGCGTCATTGATCCAGACCCTTACCGCTCGCGCCCAAGACTTAGGTCGCTCCGTAGACAACTGGAACACCGCGTACATAGTCTTGGTCGCAATTACGGTTGTGCTCGCTGCGGGAGTATTCATCGCCCAATTCGTGGTCATTAGGAAAAGCAAACTATTGGCTGTGGCACAGTCCGATCTGATCACGGAAAAGGACCGCCAATCTTCTGCGGATTCCAAAGACAAAGACCTGAAAATAGCAGCCGCTCTAAGCGCGGCAGGGTCCGCCAACGAACGAGCTGGGCTAGCGAATGAGCGGGCGGGAAAGCTAGAATCCGCCAATCTCTCCTTAAGAACCGATCTTGAGCACGCAACGGCGGAATCTCGCCAAAAGCAAACCGAATTAGAAGTGGAGCAGCGAAAGACGGCAGAAGCCCAGAAGGCGGCGGCGGATGCACAGCGACAGTTGAATGAATTTTTGATAGCCCACACACTCGCTCGCCAATTTCGCGGAAATCTGCGTGAAACATTAAAATCTTTCCCTCCTGGCAGTATCGAGGTCTGGTATCGGGCTGAGGACCCCGAAGCATGGAGATTTTCTCTCGATATTTTGCAGGTCACAGCAGCAGCAAAGTGGAAAACAATAAACTCCATCCCTGTTGAGCCTAAGCGTTTTGACGGGAAAGACCTGCAGATCGCGGGCTGCATAGTCTTCAACAAAGACGTGGAAGGATTTTTCCCATTTCCTCCGACCGACCCGGCAATAGTTGTTAAGTTTCTCGAAGCGGGTGGCAGAAAAGTGGACCCCAGGCTAGCGATTCTAATAGTGGGAATCGGCACAGGAATGTTTAAGAAAGACCCGTCCCTCGATGAAGGAGTTTTTAGAGTGGTAATTGGCCCGCGCGAACCAGTCCCATAGGAAAGACAGCAAACTAGACTCACAAACAAATTAGGACACCACCCGATGCGCTGCCTGCTTGATACTCACACCCTGATTTGGTGGATGACGAGTGATTCGCATCTGTCCAAGTTTGCCAATAACCTCATCAAACACGAAGAGAATACTTCCTTGGTGAGTGCTGTTTCTGCCTGGGAGATCGCCACGAAAGTTCGCTTGGGAAGACTGCCTGCAGCGGCAGACATGATACAGGACTTCATCGCTGACTTAGCACGGGAGCGGATACAAATTCTCGACGTGAATGCCGACCACGGCATTCGTGCCGGTTCGCTACCAGGTCCTCACAAAGGTCCTTTCGATCGCATGCTAATTGCCCAGGCGTTAGCCGAGAACATACCGATCATCAGCAATGATCGGGCGTTGGATGGCTACGGCGTGAAAAGGCTCTGGTAGACTGAAGCAGTGCCAGTGCCGTTCGACCGGGAGTTCTCCCCTTTTACTGCTAATTCCTGCCGTTTCTGTCGCTTACATTGACCAAGTGGATGCTTTCCGGTAATTTACTAGTACCGGCTAAAGAGGCATCGTGTAACCTGACCGTACCTCTTTTGAGCCCCTTTTTGCATCGTAGAGGATCTGGGCGAGATCATTAGAGTGGGAGTTGGATGTTGACAAACAACCAGGGAAAGACATTGCTTTTATTGAAGCCTCGCGGGTTCTGCGCCGGCGTGGTGCGGGCCATTGACGTTGTCCGCATTGCACTCGAAGCGTTTGGTCCGCCCATCTATGTTCGCAAGGAGATCGTGCACAACAGCTTTGTCGTCGACGAACTGCGCGGCAAGGGTGCCATCTTCGTTGACAGCGAAGATGAAGTGCCCAACGGCGAGCGCGTCATCTACAGCGCTCATGGCGTTTCTCCCGAAGTGCGCGAGCACAGCGCCCGCCGAGGCCTGCGCGTCATCGATGCCACCTGTCCCCTGGTGACCAAGGTCCACGTTGAGGCCGTAAAGTTTGCCAAGGAAGGCTATTCGCTCATTCTTATCGGCCATCATGACCACGATGAAGTCGTCGGCACGCTTGGCGAAGCGCCTCTTGTCACCCAGGTCGTGGGCAACCCCGAGCAGGTCAAAGCCCTCTCCGTGCCGGACCCCAATCGCGTGGCCTACTTGACCCAGACCACCCTCAGCCTTGACGAAACCAAAGACATCATCGCCGCGCTGAAGCAAAAATTTCCCAACATCAAAGGCCCCGCTGCGCAGGATATCTGCTACGCCACGGAGAACCGCCAGGTCGCAGTGAAGCAGGTCGCTTCGGAATCCGATCTGCTACTGGTCGTTGGTTCGGAAAATAGTTCAAATTCCAATCGTCTGGTCGAAGTAGCGCGCAACTTGGGAACCAACGCGCATCTGATCGACAGCTACCGTGATATTGAGTCTGAATGGTTAGTGGAAGTGAAGACGATCGCACTCACGGCCGGAGCATCCGCGCCGGAGTGCCTGGTGGAAGAAACCATCACGTTTCTCGCCAGCAAAGGTTTCGACAACGTGCAGGAACTCGAAGTGATGCCGGAAAACGTTCGCTTCGGGCTGCCGCCGGAGATTGTCGAAGCGATTGCCGCCGCTCCGGCCAGCGTCACCGCGGATTAACGGAGCCGCATATTGCATGGATACTAACTCCCCCGACGTAAAGCTAGCCTCCGAGCCGCAACTTCGCTTTGGCAGGATCGACGGCCTTGTCGGCCGCGTCTCCGCCGCCATCCAGGCTGCTCGGAAACGTCTTTTTGCGGGTCAACATCCCGAGGGCTACTGGTGCGGAGAACTCGAAGCCGATACCACTCTCGAGTCCGACTACATTCTGCTTCACACACTGCTCGGCACCGGCGATCCGGACCGCTTCCAGCGCGCCGCCAATTGGATTGTCCGTCACCAGAACGAAGATGGTGGCTGGAGCATCTACGCCGCAGGCCCATCGAACATCAGTGCGTCCGTGAAAGCATATTTCGGACTAAAGCTGGCAGGATATGGCGCGGATCATCCCGTCCTCCAGCGCGCCCGCAAGAAGATTCTCGAACTTGGCGGCGTCACCGAAGTCAATACATTTACCAAGATCTATCTATGTTTCTTCGGCCAGTACGACTACGACGCCGTCCCGGCCATTCCTCCGGAAATCGTTCTGTTCCCCAACTGGTTCTGGTTCAACATCTACGAGATTTCATCCTGGTCGCGCGCCATCCTGGTCCCATTGTCCATCGCCTACGCCAAGAAACCCTTCAAGAAAATTCCCCGCGAAATGGGCGTTGAAGAGTTATTCGTGGGAGGCATGCAGAAGTCGCGCATGCACCTGCGCTGGGCGAAAAAGTTGGTTTCCTGGCGCAATTTCTTTCTTTGCCTTGATCGGCTGACGCACTGGTTTGAGCGTGTACACATTCGGCCTCTCCGCTCCATCGCCTTGAAACAAGCCGAGAAGTGGATGCTCGCCCGTTTCGAGATGAGCGACGGCCTCGGCGCAATCTATCCCTCGATGATGAACGCCATCATCGCTCTACGCTGCCAGGGATATTCCCTCGACGATCCTCAGGTGATCCGCGCTCTCGATGAGTTTGAAAAGCTGGGCATCGAGGAAGGGGACACGTTCCGCATGCAGCCCTGCATGTCTCCCGTGTAGGATACGGCCTATGCTGTATTCACTCTCGGTGAAGCCGGCGTTTCCCCCAACGATCCTCGGACGGTGAGATGTGCCG
>JBAVZU010000015.1:0-7984 GCA_049588915.1 Candidatus Sulfotelmatobacter sp. | reverse complement strand
GCTCGTCGCCGCGCATCTTCCTCTGCCTGCGCCTGCGACTGCGCCGCCTGCTGCTGCGCCGCCGCCGCGTCCGCCTCAGCCTTGGCCTGTGCCTCCTCATGCGCGCGCCGCTCGGCGTCGATTCTTGCCTGCTCCTTGCGCTGCAGCGTCAGCACCCGCGCATCTTCCGCCATCTGCGTCGCTCCGCGCGCCGCCGTGCCAATCGGAGTCTGTCCCTGCTTGCGCTGGTAATAATCTTCGGCCCGCTGCAACATGTCTTCCGCTTTGGTCAGGCTGTCTGGAGCATATTGCTGCGCCCCGGCCGCCTTGGCGATCACCACTGCGTTCCGCGCTTCCAGCAGATCCAAAGGCACCTTGATGCTCGCCACACTCGACGGCAACTGATCCGCCGGCACGTCAATGGTGTACTGTCTGCCTTCGAGCACGTCGAACTTTGCCTCGATTGGCTCTTCAAATCCCTTTGTACCCTTGCGGATAATATTTTCCGCGATCACCTTATTGCTCGGGTGCGTCACCGCATAATAAGGCTCCGCGGTAATGATCATCCCGAAGGCCTGCAGGTCAGTCGTGACATCGATCTTGTCCTTGCCATTGTTTCCTGGCAGGATTTCCCCGAGATTTACCGCGCGGCCATCCGGAGTGATTGCCCACAGCACATAAGTAAGATATTGCCCGCCGAAGCGATTCGCGGGAGACAGGTGTTTTAGTTCAACATCGATGGCGAGGCGTCCGCCTTTACCTTCTACTTTGGCTTGGCCACTTACATCGGGCATCAATTCCGTGCCCTTAAAGTCCACTGTCGTTGATCCGCCACGGTTCCGGTAATTCACCGCCTTCGTCGTCCTCTCGGCGACCGTCACGCGAAACACGGGCATCTGATCGTTCTGCCCCGTGTTCTGATTCATCTCCTGCGGAGCCTGGTCTTGATCGGTGTTGGGTACTTGCGCCGGATGTGGATTGGTCGGATAGAGCGGCGCCGCGTTATTCTGAGCCAACATTGCCCCGCATAGGGCAATTGCCACCAGCATCAAAGAAAAAGTGCCATTGAGAATCCGCATAAGACGATCCCTCACTATGCCGCCAAAGTGTTTGTTCCGAAAGGTTTACGCCCTTTCAAGCTAACGCGGGTGAATGGACACAGCAATACAGCGCATCACCTAGGGAGCTTAGATTGCTAACGGTGGATAAGCTCGGCTGACCGCACCATTGATATGGCGCCGACTTTCGACGAAATCAGGGATAGACATCCATTACCAGAGGGGGCAAAAGATCCACGGAACTTGCCGTTTAGCCGATTTTCCGCGCTATTATCGTTAATAGGAGAAAAGCGTTTAGGAGAAAAGCGTTCCTGAGGGAATCATGAAAATTCCGGATTACTACGAGTTCCTTCAAATCAGCCCCAATGCGGACCCCGACACAATCCACCGCGTTTATCGATTTCTGGCGGGCCGATTTCACCCAGACAACCCGGACACCGGCGATGCTCAAAAATTCTTCCTGCTGAAGGCAGCCTATGACATCTTGTCCGATCCAGAGCAACGCGCCGAATACGATGCGAGTCGCAAAACCGAGGTTTCCTCCCCAGCCCCCCTATCAACGTGGGTTGATTTTATGGACAAGATGGAGGGAGAGTTGAACCGGCGGTTGGCGTTGCTGGCAGTGCTATATTTTCAGCGCCGCACCAACCCTTACAAGCCGGAAGTTTCACTTGTCGACATCGAAAGTTGCATGGGGTTTCCCCGCGAGTATTTGGAATTCACGGTCTGGTATCTGCGAAACAAGGGATACATCAATCGGGCGGACAACTCAGAGTTCACACTAACCGTCGACGGCGTGGACTTCGTGGAAACGCAACGCATGAATATCCCGGTTCTGGATAAATTGCTGACGACTGGCAAAGATGGCTCCGCCCCAGAGGGAGCGGCGACAATCAATGTGACTGACCCCAGCGGCGCATCCGAAGGGAATCGTATGAACAGTGATGACAGCGCGTGACGGCTGGAACAGCCCACGCACCAACCTTAGAAAGTAAAGATATCGTTAGCCAGATACCGCCTTCATTGCGGCAGTTCGTTCCCCGTCACGCTGAGGTGGTACAGGCCTGGACCAATTCCGCTTTGCGGATTCCATACTGCCACTTCCAAATTGTCGCCAGTGGTCAGCTTCCATCCATTCGCGCCATAATCGCCGCTGAAGCCGCCCAGCACAATCTCGGTGTCCGTCCAGCTTTCCACATCCACCATCACTTCGTCCCAGTTCTGCGGGATAATGCGCCCGGCCGCCCAGTGCGAGGTTAAGTCCCGAATCGCCAATTGAGGTGAATCGGTACGAAAGTATGGAACATGAAGCCCAAAACCTCGGCCTCGAATCACGATTCGCTGGCGCTCCTGTGGCAGGATCGGGGTCACCGACGAGATCTCCGGTGCCGAGTCCGGTTTTGCCCCTCCAGAGCCCCAAGACCATTCCCTGAACAGAGCAGTCATAACGGTGACCGCTAGCAGGACAACGGTCAGCACCGGGATCGAAACGCGATTCACGGCGAGGCGAACATCGTTGTCGGTCAGCAGCGCTCCTTGCGGCGGGTTCGGTCGAGTGCCGCTTGTGCTCGGCAACAGGTTGTCATCTGATTTAGGAATTGCCGCCAAGGGAGGTGGCGCTGGCTCACGTAACGGAGCGATGAACCTGTATCCCGCGTTGCGCACCGTCTGGATATAGCGCGGCTGATCCGCATCGTCGCCAAGCCCTTCTCGGAGTTTCTTAATGGTGAAGTTTAATCGGCTGTCAAAGTCGCCATAAGATTGTCCAGGCCACAAAGCCTCTATAATTTTCTTGCGGGTGACCAGTTTGTCGGGACGCTCCGCCAGCAACAAGAGAACTTTAAGCGCCTGCGGTGACAAGTCCACCGGAAAACCATTCCGGCGAAGTTGACCGCCTTCCACATCCAGTTCGAACAGGTCGAACCGGATCCCTGATCCCAAAAACGGTAAACCACCCTTTCCTTCGGTCGCCATAACTTCCTCCTGGCAAACCCCGGGGTCGTCGTGTGGGCTCCTTTTCACGACTGGCCAAACAAGTTACGACAACTCATCTCAGGCGTCAACCCCCTTCTTAACAGGGACTTCCGGCCTCATTGATTGCTCATTCGGAACTTCGTTGACGTAGCGGAATAATGCATTAATTTAGCGCGGAAGCGGGACGCGCTCGCAGTGCTAGGGAAGCAACGCACTCTTTAGGCGTCTTATGTGATCGCGATTGTCCCAGTCACCCGTAAGGAGATAGAAATGAAAATCCGCAGCCTAGTGACGGTCTTCTCAATCGTTGTTCTTGCGATAATGGCGACGCCGACTTTGCGAGGGGAGTCAAAGAGCGAGACTAACGGCGCCTCTTGTTACAGTTCGCTCCTTTCCGGGGCCGGACAGACGCTCTCTGCTTACATCGAGAGCACCAATGCCAATGGCACCGTTGAGGTGAACGGTGTCGACACACAAAAGCCGACCACGCCATTCGAATTTGCTTGGGGTGACGGTTCCACGACTTCGGGTTTTTTTCCACAGCAGCACGTCTATACAAATCCTAGCGAAAACTATCTAATCACGATAACCGCGACAGAAAACAATGGGTCCACTCAGACATTCCCACTCCCAGTTTTCTTCCTCGCTCCTTCCGCCACCAAGAAGTCCTTTCCCAACATCTCCTTTCAAATCCCTTCGACGCCCGTGCAGTTTCAATCGCACTGGCCAGGCTCCACGCCACCCACAGACGTTACGGAGTTCGGGAATAGCTCATTCCCCTCGTATTCCCGATCTACGATGACCGACATTCTGAATGGTCTTTCGTCTATCGACTATACCTTCGCGAACAAAAACAGCTTTCTGCTAAACGGAAAATTCTCAATCGACATGCTGGAAGGCACCGATTTCGGCAGTGGTTCTTCGTACTGGTACACGACACCGATGTCAGTAGGTTACGGCGCACCCGTGCTGGGCCCACCGATTCAGTGGTACATCCTCTTCAACGAAATTGGAAAAGATACGACCCTAAACACTCCTACCAGCCTAACGTACGGCGGAAATACGAACGGAGATGCCAGCGAGATTTATTCCGAGACGATGGGCGACATCTTCAGCTATGCGTCTGGATGCCAACTGGTCAGCAACCCCTCAACCTACGGATTGAGTTCCTTGGTCGTTACCGACATCCAAAATTCTTTGTTAATCGGCGCCACGAACCTCCAACAAACATACAACAGCTACGTCGCCGACGGCGCGCCCTTCAGTTCGTGGAATCCTAATAATGGCGAGCTCGATCCAACCCTCGGAACGATCTCGACGCTTGCCTGGAAGTTCATCGAGCACGCCGAGCAGCAGGGCCAGGGATATCAGGTCCCGACTCAGCGCATGATGAAATTGCTGCAGCTATTCGATTCCTCCATGCTGGCGAGCTACGCTCCTACGGAAAACACCCAAACCGCAGCCACTTTTCGTTCCACCCTAATGGTCTCTTCGCTTTCGTACGCATTTTCTCAGGATCTGCGTGCAGAGTTCATGAGTCTCAACTTTCCGATCGACAACACAACTTTCGAGCAACTCTACGAGATGGTTACGGGCGGAGGGGCCAAGTTGTCCCCTGGAACGGAGTCGTTTGGGTCCGTCGCCGTCGGATCCACCAGCGTCGGAAAGGCAGTCACGCTGGCCAACTATCTGCTCACGCCCGTAACTGTATCTGCGTCGTTTAGCGGCGGCAACCCGAACGACTTTCCGGTTAGAGCCTCGAGCACTTGTCCAATCTCTGGCACCCTCCCGGCGAATTCGAGCTGCACGTACGTCATCGCCTTCAAACCCTCGGTTAGTGGAGCAGAAAGCGCAACCTTCAGCGTTGCGGAAGTTGCACAGGACATATCTCAGCCCCTTCCCAATTCACCGCAGTCTGTCGCGCTGAAGGGAACAGGCAAGAAGTAAATCAGTTAAACGCGGCAAAATAAATCGGGCCGCCCGAGAGCGGCCCGAAAAAAGCGGAACCCGAAAGCCCGAAGCCAACTCTAGTCTCCTGCCACCGGCTCGGCAACTTCCGGCTTCGCAGCGTGGGCTCCGTTGCCATTGCCGTTGGGGTTACTCAGTGCCCCTAGCGGAATAAATCCGTTCTCCGCCACCGCCGGCTTTTCTTTCAACACGACTTCACGGTACAGCGAAGCCATGCGCGCGTTGTACGCCTCATCATTTTTCTGCGGCCCACGACGCTCGCCTGAGACCACATCGATAGAGGGTGCCCCATTTCTCGCGTCTTTTGCGAGAAGTGGGGAAGCCAAAGCCGCCTTCGCATCTCTCGCCCGCTTCTTCTCCTCACGCGCATTCTTCGCGATGCCCAGCTTATCCAGATCGTGCTGCAATTCGTTGGTCACGATATTTTCGCGGAGCAGCAGGGAATGAGTCTCATCCTCCATCTTCACTTTTTTGCCGCCCGCAAAAATCTCGTGCCGCCCGTGCTCTTCATACCACTTGGTGAGCGTGGCCGTCATGTGCATCTTCTCAATGATGTTCCGCCAGCCTACGCCCGTGTTGTAAGCGCAGAACGAAATCTCGCCCTCTTGCGTAGCGTAGGGAATAATGCATTGCTCCGTTCGACGGAAATCATAGTTGAACAAATCCTGGAACCACATTCCCGCGATGAACAAAAAGTTCCATCGGTCGTTAGTCCGCCGCTTCATGACATCCTCGATGGTCCGGTCCGGACCGACCTTGCCGTAGTTCCTTCCGGTCACGTTGTAGTTCTTATCGAACTTCTTAAGCAGGTCCATCATCTTGAAGTGGGTCGGCGACTGATACGGATCGTAATTCTTCATCAAACACAACGCCATTCCAAACGCCGTCAGAAATTTTCCTCGCGACGCATCATTCACTTTCGCGATATCTTTCGCGAGCTGATCACCATGCAGAAACGCCGTAACCGGCACGGCCTCCTTAGTTTCCTTATCAATCATCACCGCCATCCCCGTCCCACAATTCGGGTGACAACCGCAACTTAGTTGGCCCCAGTCGTTTTTGACGTCGTTGGCGTGCATCAGGTCGGCCCAATCGCTGAAGGTGCCCATGAAGCTGATGGGGAACCAGTCGCGGCTGGGCTCGCCCAATCCGGTTTGATTTTTTACGTCGTGGGCCAGGTGACTGAGAGTGTAGCGCTGGGCCTGGCGGCGATCGTCGGTGACGGCTTCGTCGCGGCCGGTGAAGCTTACGGGTTGGAAGCTTAAGAAGCTGATGGTCTTCGGATTATCTAGAGCGAACTTGATGATGCGTCCGACTTGCTCGTTGTTGATGCCGTTAACGATCGTCACCACGGGAACTATTTCTACGCCGGCGTTGTGCAGGTTTTCAATTGCTTTTAATTTCACATCGAACAAGTTGCCGACCATGCGGTGCGCGTTGGCGGCATTGCCGATGCCATCGAATTGCAAATATGCGTAGCGCATTCCGGCTTCGACGGCTTGCTGACAGAACTCAAAACTTTTTGCGAACTCAATTCCATTGGTTGCGGCCTGCACAGAGTTGTAACCGACTTTGCGCGCGTAGCGAACGGCATCGAGAAAATATGGTGACAAGGTCGGCTCGCCGCCGGAAAACTGCACGCTCATCTGACGACGCGGCTTGATGGTGATCGCGTTGTCGAGCATGGTCTTGATTTCTTCCCATTGCAGTTCGTGGACGAAGCCTACCTGGTTTGCGTCCATGAAGCAGGGATCGCACATCATGTTGCAGCGGTTGGTGAGATCGATGGTGAGGACGGAGCCGCGTCCATATTTCACCGTGGAAGATCCATGGTGGTGCAGCTTCTCGTCATTGTGCGCCACGATGTCGCGTCCGGGGAAAACGTCCTCGAGATGTTTCGAGAAATCGGTGTCGATCGACATGACGTCTTCGAAGTGGCCGTGCTTCGGACAATCTTTTACCATTAAAATCTTTCCGCCTCTTTCGACGATGGTGGCCTTGATCTCGCCGATTTTTTCGTTCATCAAAACTTCGTGCGGAAGCTTGCCGTCGAGAATCTGCTGGCGAATTTCGGGAACACACTTGGGGCAAAGGGAATCGGTGGAGCGGGGCCAGCCGAGCGGAGGCTTGGACTTTTCGTAAGACTTGAGCAGAGGCTTGTCGGACCACTTCGGCGTCGGCGAAGGGTTAGGCTTGATTCGATTCAAGCGGTCAAACACAACCCAAGCGCCCTTGGCGGCGACGGTGACTGCTTTTTCCACGTACTTAATCGGCTTGCGCATAATAGCTTCGGGCTCCTGGCTTTTCGCTCTTTTGGTGTTGGGTGTTCGGGCTTAGGAAAACTCGGCGGAACTGCCTTGGCTTCACCCGAGATCCTATTCCACAAACCCGGCAACCTGTGGCTCTCCCCTGGAAAGTGAACCTGGTTTATACACGCTTCCCTGGGTGTTAAGCTGAGGCGATCCTATTGGAAGTTAAGGGGATGGCGCATCTTTAAGACAACGAACGGGTGAAAAATGGGGTTTAGCGGTGGATTGGCGGGATTGGGCGGGGTAAGTGGCTGAAAGGAAAAGAGGACTGGTCAGTCCCTGAACGCAAACTCTTTGTTTTGTCGATCCTCCTTTGTCGATCCTCCAACGAACGGGGGAAGCGCTGCCCGCTAGCCCCGTTACTTGGGCAGGCCGAGGGCCGGAAGGGATTCAATGATTTTTACGGTTTCAAGGCTAACGTTAATCACCTGCCCGATAAGACGGAGAATATATTGTGCGTCGTCGGTGCGGTTGGGGTCATTGACGATGCCACTGCGCTTGTCGGTTGAGACTTGATATTGATCGATGACCCATTCAAGGGCCGAGCGATTGCCGAGGCGGTAGTCGTAGGTTTCTTTGGGGATGCCGCTCAGGGTTAGAAATTGATTGTAGATTAGAGTCGTTTTGTCTTTGCTCAGCTTCATTTTGGTGACGTGGTAGTCGAGTTTCTCGCCTTTCTTCTCTACTTTCGTGAGC
>JBAVZU010000014.1:0-3662 GCA_049588915.1 Candidatus Sulfotelmatobacter sp. | reverse complement strand
ATTACGAGCGAGCCTTGGGTTGGTAGAGCAAAAGCAACAGCTTCAACAAGAGCGAAATGGCGCTCTTTTACGAGTGCATGCTGTAGTGTGCTCGAAAACTGCTTGACACCGCCGACATTGTCAGAGAGACGATTTAACACCAACGGACAATGGCTTCCGGGTAGCCGATCGGGAGTCAAGAATGGTGTAGAGTGCAAAAATCGGGGCGTTGGGGATGATAAAGAAACAATGGATGGTGGCGCTTGTCCTGCTCTTGCTGATTCCCTTGGTCGTGAGGCTGGGGGGAATGCTGTTCAGCCGAATTAATCCTGAAATTGCGGCTGGCCATCCCAACTATGTGCAGAACTACCAGCGGCTCAGCCTGGTGAAGCACGCCTGTTTGTGGGGATCTGAAGCGGCTGTGGTGGTGTTGTGGTTTTTGGTTTGCCTTTTCGTGATCCGTTCCAAGAAGCGATCATACCTGTGGTTGTTTCTAGCGGTATTGGGGCCCTTCGGATTCGCCGTGCTGGCGATGCTGAACGATCGGGCACCCGCGCCGACCGACCGGTATGCCGCTTCGTGCGCGGCCTGAACTGGTTTGTGCGCGCCGGCTACGAAGTTGGCACCTTCTTGATGGTATGGGTGCTCGCCTATGAGGGCATGGATCTCAAACGCACATTGTCCATCAGGTATGAGGCCGCCACCAGCGGAGTTTCGGTCGCGCAAATCATGGATACCCGGAACGCTTCGGGTGGAATGTGGGCGTTTGCGGAAGGGAACGAAGTGATGTACCTGGTGGCTCTTCTCTACCTGCTTTGGCCTATCGTCTTTAACTTCGCGGGTCGCAAGGCACCGAGTAGGGCCTTGGCCAAGGCACGCTGAGGTGGATTGCAGCGCCTGCGCCTCAGTCCGATGGACGGGAATTCGGAAGCTGGATTCAGTTGTTGAAATCAGGGCGTGGGTGTTAGCGCTCATTGGCGTACAGTCGTTGCCCCATTTGCGTAACACCACTCGCCCACCGTCAGGCATTACCATGGCCCCATGACCCCGACGGTCCAGTCCAAAATTCCGTTAGTCAGAGTCTCTCCTCGCGGTGCCACTCGGCTGAAATCCGGTCACGTCTGGGTTTATCGCTCGGACATCGTTTCTGTGCAAGGAGTTTCGCCGGGGTCCGTCGTCACGGTCACTGATCATCGAGGACAAGTTCTCGGCAGCGCACTCTATTCGAGCTCTTCCCAAATCGCCATCCGGCTTCTTTCGCCGGAATCGGTTGCGGATTTTCCCGCGCTGCTGCGCCAGCGTATCGCGGATGCCATCGCCTATCGCCAGCCCATTGTCCGCGACACGAATGCTTACAGAGTCATTTTTAGCGAGGCTGATTTTCTTCCCGGCCTGATTGTCGATCGCTACAACGACATTCTCTCGCTGCAAATCCTCACCCAGGCCATGGATGTTGACCTGGTTCGCCAAACTTTGAATTCCGAGCTGGTCGAGAAACTGCACCCCGTTTCAATCATCGAACGAATAGATCCGCGCGTCCGCCAACTCGAGGAACTTCCGCCGCGCTCTTCCGGCCTCATCTCTGGGGAAAAAAGTTCCACAGTTTTCACAATGAACGGCGTGCAATTCAACTTCGACGCCCTTGAGGGACAGAAGACCGGTGCCTTTCTCGACCAGCGCGAAAACTACGCCGCGGCTGCCGAGTACGCCCACGGAGAAGCGCTGGACATCTTCTGCTACCAGGGCGGATTTGCTCTCCACATGGCTCAGCGTTGCTCGCAAGTCTCGGGCGTCGACAGCTCCCGTCCGGCGCTCGAAATTGCCGACCAGAATGCGGCTCTTAATCACCGTGAAATCGAGTGGATCGAAGCCAACGCCTTCGACCTGCTCAAGGACTATTCCAATACCAGGCGCTATGACACGGTCGTACTCGATCCCCCGGCCTTCGCCAAAAGCAAGCGGGACCTGGATACCGCCATGCGGGGGTACAAAGAGCTCAATCTCCGCGCGTTTAAGATGCTCCGGCCCGGCGGAATTCTTGTCACCTGTTCCTGCTCATATCACGTGAGCCCAGCTATCTTTATCGAAATGCTGGCCGACGCCGCCCGCGATGCCCACCGAACGGTGCGCTTGCTCGAGATTCGGGGCCAGTCTAGAGACCATCCAATACTTCTCAACATCCCGGAAACATCCTATCTTAAGTGCGTGATAGCAGGCGTAAGCTAATGAAAATAAAAGTTAAATATTATATTGACAATAACTAACTCATATTTTATGCTTCTTTTGTGCTGAACACGCATCTAACTTAAAAGAGCAAGACACAATTTCAAACCAAGCACAGAAGGAGATTAATTGTCATGACTGTTCTTACCCGTTGGGAGCCTTTCCGTGAGTTTTCCACCTTGCAGGACCGCATGAACCGCCTGTTCCGCGAGTCCTTTAACGAAGGTGGCCGGGACGAGTCCCTGACCACATCCAGTTTCGCTCCAGCCGTCGATGTGTACGAAGACGAGCACAACGTAAGCTTGAAGATCGAAGTACCGGGGATCGATGAGAAGGACATCGACATTCGCCTGGAGAACAACACCCTCACCGTTCACGGCGAACGCAAAATCGAGAAGGAAGAAAAAGAAGAAAACTATCGCCGCGTGGAACGGCAGTATGGCAGCTTTACCCGCACCTTCACCCTGCCCCCGACCGTGGATACCGACAAAGTTTCGGCTAGCTACGACAAAGGCGTATTGAAGATCACTCTGCCCAAAAAGGCTGAAGCTAAGCCGAAGCAGATCAAAGTCAACATCAGCAGCGACAAGCCCGCTGACAAGACCTTGGAAGCGAAAGGCCCCAGCAAAGCTGCATAAGTAGCTCCGACGTCTCGCCGGCTCATCGGCCGCATGTCGGAAGGATTCAGGGATCAGTCGTGCCGCCCCGAGCACAGGCGGCAACGCGGCTTTTAGCCGCTGGGTGTCAGCGGGAGGCAGCAGAACTAGCTGCCTCCCGTTTCGTTCGATTCGCCCTATTGGTTCGCCGGGGAAGTTAGTTCACAATATTGGCAGGGGCGCCCGTTCATGTTTAGGAAAGCAAGAGAGTTCGTAAAGGATGCGGGCGAGTGGGGCATCGCGTCCTGGGTCGCCGCATTGGCGACATTTGCTGTTGGCATATGGGAGCACGCGCACGACAAGCCTGTTTCTGCATTCATCTTGATCTGTGTGACCGTACCTCTCTTTTGGATGGGCGGATATATTGCTTGGACCAAGAAGAGTCGCGCATTTGAGAACGAACGGTTACTGCATGGCGGCCCGGAGATATCGTTCGGCTGGGGCGCTGTCCCGCCTTTGAACGTTAGGAAGACACTGTTTATCGAGAACAGCGGCGATATCGACGCGTATGAATTGAAGGTCGACGATATTGGTCTAAACAAGACCGCGTGCGCCGCACGATTCCAAGTTATACCGAAGTGCCCTCGGAAAAGCCGCGAAGCATTGCAATTCGAGCTTATCGGAAATTCAGTGCCGCCCAACCACAAGGACGAGATCGAAATGGTTGTATACGCGTCTGGAAGCGATTTTTCCAAAGACGAAAAGGGAAGAGATCTAATTGACTTCCCAATCAGGGCCATTTTTGAGGAGTATGGCGGCGCGAAGTATGAGGCAAGTTTCCAACTTCTCGCCGATCCATACCTG
>JBAVZU010000013.1:0-21688 GCA_049588915.1 Candidatus Sulfotelmatobacter sp. | reverse complement strand
GGCATGGGCCGGCTCCGTGAATCCAATTCGTCGTTCCTGGGGAACGAGGAGGATACGAAAAATCCCGTCAACCGCTGGAAGGAAAAACTCTCTCCTCAGCAGGTGATCGAACTCGAAGCCATAATCGGACCCAGCCTCCAGGAGTTCGGTTATGCCTTGACCGTAGAAACGAAGCACCGTCGAGCCGGTTTTCGGCGGAAGATCCTCGCGTCAATCTATCCCCGCTTTCTCAGCCTGAAACATTGGCTTAAAGTCAACACCCCCATAGGCCGAATCGCCAGCCTTTCCGCTCTCGAACTTCAAGGCGAACCCTCCGACGCCAACCAGTGACACCTCAGCAGATTGCGATATCGGACGTCCAGAATCTGTAAGCCTCATCTGTCACGTTTGAAGTCGTCTCATAAGTAGTTAGAATGAAGCTATGGATATCAGGTGGATGGGCGCACGGTCATTCTCCAACCTGGCGATGAGAGTGCTCCCTCGCTGGTTCATGTTTTTGTTGTTGAGCTCGGCTGCCGGTTGGGCTCAAACACCAGCAAATGCCAATCCAGATTCACACGCAAGCGATACGTGCCAGCAGCAGCGATATTGCGCTTCCACGGACCGCCGGGTCGAGCCATACCCGGACACGCCACCACCGATCGGACCAGCCGGCTCAATCATTAGCGATCCTACTTTCGGATCGCGTATTTTGCGCGTGACCGACGGTAGGTCGGATCCGAAGCAGGCTGGGCGCCCGCTCTTCACCCCCTCTTCGGCGGAACTGAATGCATGGAACAAAGACTCCACCCTGTTTTATGTGACTACCTCCGGAGGCTCGTTTTTGCTCTATCACTTCGACCCCGCGAAGATGAGAGCAGAGGCGGCGGGTAGCCCGAATCTCGACTTGGGCGCAGAACCTGAATTTAGTTTCCAGCAGCCTAACCTCCTCTATGGGATGAATCGTCGCGACAGGGTTCTGGAGCAGTACGACGTTTCGAGCAAGCGAGGAACCCAAATAAGCGACCCGAGCAAATGCGTCAAGCTTGACTCTCGGGACAACGGAAATTTTATGTCGGTGAGCGCCGACGACAATCGGTTCATGGCCATGTTAGGCCCCCAGCAAGACAAGGATTACATCATCTATGTCTACGACCGATCCCAGGGCTGCCGATGGTATAACACGCAGACTGGTGAAATCGGTGGAGCATGGGGCCCAAAAGGCACGATTTCCGTTCCAGACCGCTTCTCGCTTCACAATGCCCGCATGGCGAAGTCCGGCAAATTCGTATACATGACGCGCGGCGGAGCCGGCAGCATCGGCCATGGCTGGGTGGTTTGGGAAATTGACACGATGAACATCGGCGTCTGCTCTCGAGCCTGCAACGCCCATCATGTGCTTGGCTACTCTCACATCATCGGGCCCTCCAACATGGTCCATCCCCTGGACCTGTGGTTAAGGCCACTCAATCATCTGGACGATGTAAAACCTCTTATCGCAGGATTGGAGCCCGCCAAAGGCTTCTGGTTCGACTCTCATTTCTCATGGAACAACGTGGATCCGGAGGATTCTTCTCCCGTGTGTTTTTCGACTTATAGACCGAACAATCCGGATACGCCAGGGGCTGCGCCGCTTGTAACTGGACCATGGCAAAATGAAATCGACTGTGCGGAGACAGATGGAAAGGCCTCCAAGGTTTGGCGGTTTGCACACACCTACAGCACCGCCAGAAACGGCTTCTGGTCGACTCCTCGAGGAAATGTTTCGCAGGACGGACGCTTCTTCATGTTCACTTCCGACTGGGAAGACCAGCTTGGAAAGACGCCGAATGGCGATAAGTACCGGACCGATGTTTTCGTTGTCGAGCTGAAATGAGACGCAAGAAGCACAATCCATTTCCCGTGGATTATGGATCGTATCAGCCGTCTACTATCAAGCGAGCGGAGTGACGTTAACTTCGCGGTTCGATCGAGCGGTAGGCTTCCAGCCATTGCTCTCGCACCGCGGGCCAATGGTAAGCCTGGGATTGGCGGTATGCGTTTGTCGCTAGCCGCGCTGAGAGATCAGCATCTCTCAAGAGCCGTATGACGTTCGCGGCGAGGGCTTGGGCGTCTCCGACCGCGGAGAGCAATCCGGTACGTTCGTGCTCGACGAAATAAGAAATACTTTCTGGCGCTGTGCTGGCCACGGGAGTTCCGCAGGCAAACGCCTCCTCAATGGAAACCGGCATATTGTCCAGCCAAGATGCGTTAATAAATATATCCGCCCTGTCGTAGAAGCGTCCGATCTCTTCCCGGGATGCCACTCCCATAAAGTGGACGCCGGCGAGATTCAGATCACGGACGAGAGCTCGAATCTCGCTCTCCGAAGGCCCTTTGCCGACCAGATCAAGGCGGGCTTCCGGGAATTGTTTTTGAACCTCTGCAAAGGCTCGCACGACGACGTCAAGTCCATAATAAGGATGAAATCCTCGTGTGCAGATCAGGTGGGGACGCAGCGGCTTGCGGTCGCGGAACGAGAACTGGCTGGCGTCCACAATATTTGGGATCGCGCGTGCTCCAAGGCCAAATTCGTGAAAAACATGAACCAGATACTCCGAGGGCACAACGAGCCCGTCCGCCTTCGGTAGAATCGCACGCGCACTACGAAAGCGTTGCAAATGATCTCGGGCCTCGCCGCTGTGATAGTGAATGATCGCTTTCTTCCTTCTGCGATGAGCGATCCATAAGGCCGGTGCGGGTGCAACGAGGAACGACCAGTAGCCGGCCGAAAAAATGTGCGCGATATCCGCATCGCCCAAGGCTCGCCAAAGCGTGGATAAGTAGAGCGGCTGGCGAAGCACAGTGCGCAGGAATGGAATTCGCTCCGCCCAGCGCAGCAGCAAAGGAAGGACCGGATCGATGGGGATAAATCGCGCCTCCACTGCCGGGTCTTCCTTCCAATGGCGCCAGAGAAGTTCCGCTTGCACTGACTGGCCTCCAACATATCTTAGAGAGGCCGCCACGATGGCCACTTTCAGTCGAACTCTCTTGTTCTTATCATCGCCCTGCAATTCCGAGCCAGGTCTTGCCGGAGGGCTCATCCAGCCGCTCCACTCAGACCGATCGAGGCAACGGGCAGTTGCTCAGTCCCCCGCCCGAGTTTTTCCAGAAAGTTCCGGTGCCACAATTCGAAAATGAGCAACCGCCAGAGGCGGGCCGAGTGATCTCTGCGTCCCTGAAAATGCTCGTCCAGCATCCGCCGCACGCCGTTCGCGTTGAAGTATCCCCGCTGCAAAGTCTGGCTGTCCAGCAAAGTCGTGAGCACCAAATCCTTCAACTCACCGCGCATCCATTGGCCGAGAGGAAGCGCAAAGCCTTGCTTTGGCCGATCGAGAACTTCGGTCGGCACGCCGACGCGCCGCGCGAGTTTCTTCAGAATAAATTTCTGAGCCCCATTGCGCATTTTCCAATGCGCGGCCCATGAGGTGACCCACTCCAAAAACACGTGATCCAGCATGGGAACTCTGGCCTCCAGCGAGGTTGCCATGCTCATGCGGTCCACCTTGGTGAGAATGTCGCCAGGCAAATAAGTTTTGCTGTCCAAATACAAGACCTTGCTCAGTGGATCGTCGGCCGGAGCCTCATCCAGGTATCTCCTGAAACTGGTTAGTGGAGATCGGCCCGAAGACACAAAATCGTGAGAGAGAACTCCGAATTCCCTCTGGAATGGCTGCAAAGAAACGCCTTCGGTATATCGCTCTTCCCAAGGCAAAGAGATGCTGTAGGCCAGGTTCCGGCCAGGCACACCGGTAGGAATCATAGGATGAAGATAGTCCCGATACCAGAGTCCCGCCCACCTGGGAATCCATTTGTAAGATCGGTCTTCCAGATGAATTCGATAGCGTTCATAACCACCGAAGGCTTCATCTCCGCCATCGCCCGACAGCGCGACTTTCACGTGCTTCCTCGCCAGACAGGAGATGAAGTACGTCGGCAGCATGGAGGAATCTCCGAACGGTTCCTCTAAGTGGTGAGTTAACATTTCAACCGTCTCAATGAGATCGGGCTCCAAAATCAACTCATGATGGTCAGTCCCAAATTTCTGGGCTACGAGGCGCGCATAGGGTGCTTCGTCGAAATCAGCATGACGAAATCCAACGGAGAAAGTCTTGACTGGTTGCGATGTTGCCCGCGCCATCAATGCAACTACGGTTGAGGAATCGGCTCCGCCACTTAACATCGCGCCCAAAGGAACGTCGGCAATCAAGCGGATTCGGACCGCTTCCGCAAGGCGGAACTCAAGTTCTTCCAGCAGTCCTTCTTCCGACGCCGGCTCATAAGTTCCGTACCTGGGAAAATCCCAGTACTGGCGAATGTGCACTTCTCCCTTTTCAAACTCGAGCAGATGTCCGGGAGGCAACTTGTGAATCGCCTCAAACGCCGTCGCCGGGTCGGGAATATATCCGAAATACATGTATTGCAGAAGTGCCGAGCGATTGGTCTTGGCAAGTTCCGGCCGGACGGCCAGGATGGCTTTCATCTCAGACGCAAAAAGCAAAGTACCGTTATGCAGCGCATAGTGCAGAGGCTTCTTCCCCACCCGGTCCCGCACCAATAGAAGGCGATTCACTCGCTCGTCGTAAAGCGCGAAGGCGAACATGCCTCGCAGTTTATGAACGCATTCGGCGCCATATTCTTCGTAAAGATGAACAATGACTTCGGTATCGGAGTGAGTGGAGAAGACATGACCGCGAGCCTGCAATTGCGAACGCAGATCGGGAAAGTTATAAATCTCTCCATTGAAGACAATCCAAACGCTCCTGTCTTCGTTGAAGACTGGCTGGTGCCCACCTTCCAGGTCGATGATGCTCAGCCGGCGCATGCCCAGACCAACGCCAGCTTTTACAAAGATCCCTTCATCGTCAGGGCCGCGGTGCACGATGGTCTCACACATCCGGTGGATCGCGGCCCTATTCACCGAGCCATCGGAATGAGCTTGTACCATGCCTGCTATGCCGCACATGCACTATCCTTTCGCCATCGCGGAAGAGCGCGACTCTGTTCTGGAAACCGGAAGATCCGGCCCTGTTCGCCTGAGTCGGTAATCCCGATAGTCTCCGGGATTTCCTTCCTTGCCGTCACAGGCGGCGAAAATAATGTTCATCATTTCTCGCGCGGAAACGAAGTGCAGAATTTCGTTTCGTTTCTCGGCGCCGCTGATGAGTTCACTGAGAAACCTCTGCATGGATGAGCCGAGCATGGCGTCTTCATGTCGTGGGTCCATCCCATGACAGTGCAGCTTGATGAACAACCAATCCGGTCTGCCCTTCACTGCGATTGCGGCTCGCTTCCATAAATCCAGCCTATGGAGGCTTGGCAGATTCGTCCCAGTCAGCGCCGCATTGTCGATGCGTAGTCGCCGAGAACCGCCGTCGGCGTTGAAGTCTAGCATCAGTGGCCCTTGCACAATCACCGGAAAAATTTGCGGAGCTCTCCCCCGCGCCAGATCCCGCCCCTTGCGGTGGGGAGCCCGTTCCACCAAAGGCAACCCACACTCGTAAATAGAATTGATCTTGCCGGTTTGCGCGGGATGAAAGGCGCCGGTGGGCAGCGTCAAGTCGGCATAGCAACCGGTATCGGCCAGAATTTGCATCTCGCTGTCGACGCCGCAGGCGCGCCCTAGATAAGAATTTGCCAGCGCGAAGTTGCCGTGGACGAAGGCATAACGCGGCTGGGGCGAATCTTCCCAATACGAAAGACAGCTGTGCTCTCCGGCCAGCCGGTCGCGGAATTCAATCAGCTGACGTCGGGTATTTTCGGCTGAATCTGGAATCCCCACCCCGTGGTGCAGATGGATCTCGATCTCGCCCCATCCCGCGCGGCAATATTCGGCGAGTTGGGCCACAAGAGGCTGGTCATATTGTTCCGCAGGATAGAAGTAGGTGTGGACGAACGGGCGTCCTTCCGCATCGCGGTAATCTGCGAAGCTTCTAGGGTATTCGTTGCACCAGTGTTCCAGTCGGCGCTCTTGCTCGGAATAAGAAGCGCGGGCCGCACCGTTCTCGGGCACGATCGCCGGCTCGAAGTGATCAGCTACGGCCAGGATGAGATGGGTTCTATTCGGAGACCGCGGCCCAGCGATCCTTTTCCAAACATAAGCGGGTACCCAGCGGCTCAAGTAGGAGAGCTTCTGTTTCAGACTCACGCCGCTGCGTCCAATAGGAGCGCGTCCTGGGGACTGTGTACCTGATCGTTGAGTTCCGTGTGTCATCGCCGATTTCGAATTGCGTCGGTCGGCGCCGCAGAATAATCAGTTCGCCCCGCGCGCCCGGCGGCGTATCCGCCCGTTCCGGATTGCGCCTCCCACCGTCTTTGCGATCGACTCGCTAAATCCGAGCGCGGAGTTTCCTCCCCGGTCATATCTCTAGCGATTGCCAACAATACCGAAGTGTAAGCCACCGCAAAATAGGGGAAGTACTGGTAGGCCTCCGGCGCAAAGAAAGCGCCAACGACGAATCCGATCAGCGTGGCGTATAACGCTCCCGAAAATATTTCGATCTCGGGGTCGGAAACGGGCAACCGGCGTAAGCGCTTGAGATTGTCGAAACCTCGCGAAAAGAACAGAAGGTAGAGCACAAAAGCGCCGATCCCGCCCTCTGCAGCGATCTGCAGATAGGACACATGAACTTCTCTCCAGGTTCCGTTGTAGCTCACGAAGTTCCCTAAGCCCAGCCCAAGAGGATAGTGCGCAGTCGCCTTGATACTCTCCACAATCAAGTGCCGGCGCTGTTCGTAAGAACCGTGAGCGCTCACTTCAATTCCGGAATCGAGGTCGTTGCCGGATATGGCAACGAACCGATCTTTTAGCCGCCCACCGGCAGCGAATCCAACGAGGAGCACCAACACCGCGGCAGCCGCCACTAGATATAGGCGCTTGCCCTTGATGCCGAAGAGCCATAAGCACACCGCGCCGGTGACCACCAGGTCGATAAATCCGGCGCGTGAAGCGGTCATGAACAATGCTGTGCACATGACCAGCATCGCACCCGCCCACGCGGCTTTGCGCGGAAGGCTTCGAGTGCTCAATAAAAAAGCGAAGCAGAATGGCAGCGAAAGTACGATGGCGAATGCCAGATCATTGGGGTTGGAATAAATTCCTCCGATCACACCCTCCAGTCTGGGATGGGAGTGCCCTTTCGCTATGGACACCAGAGCGATTAACGCCACCGAAGCCGATTGTATGAAAATAATCCGCCGCAATCTCGCAAACGTCGTAATCAACAAGAAAGTCATTACCCACGCAATCGGAGCCTTGGCAAAATCCAGGGTCTTAAAGAATGCTCCTCCTCTCCACACCGGAGAGAATACTGCTGCGACGAATAACAGGCCGATCATCCCAAAAAAATAATGCGCCTCCCTGGGCAGGTCGCCAAACCTTCGCTTGGATCTTCCCGCGCTCATCAAAAGCGATAGCAACGCGAAGACAGCCGAAATCTTCGCCAAAGGAATGTAGGCAAGCACAGGCAGCCAGTCTTCGGGACGGGCGCAATAGACAACGTAAAACGCGCTCAGCCAGAAGAACGCGCCGGCAAGCGGTTCGCGCTTCGGCGCCACCGCATGCGGCGAGGTAATGCTCGGAATTTCCTTCTCAACAACAACCGTCATAATTGCTCTGCGACGCCAACTCCGGCAGCTTATGGCATTGCCAACCTGCTACGAGATGCCAACTTGAAAGAACGGGCCGCTGTCCTCTAACGAATCCAGACGGCTTTGCGACCGGTCAAGAAGTTCACAAACGCAACCGCTGCGGCACTGTTCAACAGGACGAAGGTTAAGGCCGCATCCGACATTCGCGCCAAAGGACCGCGGCTCAGATGCAATCCGGCGAGCAAACTCAACCCATAGAACACTACCTGCACCGCAAGCGCGCTCCGGTAAAACGGACCTGACAAAAACATCGACGCAAGCAAGACGCCGGCCAACCCGAATGGCACAACTAATCGCAGCAACTTGTGGCTGACGAATTCGAATCGAAGGGGGTTTGACCCGCTTAACAGCCACGGCGCCAACTGCACTAATTGATAGTTGCCGCTCAAGGTCCGAACCTTGCGGGCAAACTCGCGATCTCCACCCAGGTCTGGACTATCCCAGGCACGCGCCCTTGGTTCGAAAATTACACGTTTGCCCTGTCTCACCACCTGCATGGGAATGTAAACGTCATCCAGGATGGTCCCTTGTGGCACTTCGCCCAGCAGTTCCCGCCGCACCGCGTAGATGGCACCGGTAGCCCCTACCATCGAGGCCGACTCCGACTCCAAGATACGAACCGTTTTTTCGATTCTCCAATAAAGGCCCATTCCCCGAGCTGCCTCACCCGATTCCGGATCGCCCAGCATCAGCGCTCCACTTACGCAACCCACTTCCGGATCAGCAAAGCTTTCCATGAGTATACGAACCGCGCCTGACTCGATCTGTTGGCGGGCATCGGTAAAGACAATCACCTCTCCAGCGGCGACGGCGACCGCATCGTTCAATCCGCTGGCCTTCCCCCGCGACAACTGGTTCATCACTACTTGCACTCGCGGATCGTCCGCGTGGGTGCGAAGAATCGCGTCCGTACGATCGGTAGATCCATCTGAAACCACCACAATCTGAGAGAGTTCCGCGGGATAATCCAGCGTCAGGAGATTTCGCAATTTCCTCTCGAGCCATCGCTCTTCATTGCGAACCACCATCACTATAGAAACGGCAGGCAGATGCTCGCTCCGCAGCACTGGCCAGGGCCGAAGGCGCGCCCGCAACCATAACCATGCGGGATAGCCAGAATAGGTGTACACAATCAAGGCAGTCGCCGCCCAAAACAGCCACCTCATTGCGCACCCCGTCCCAGCAGGACGATCTTGATCGTCTGGAACATAATCAACAAGTCCAGACCGATGGAGGCGTTCTTGATGTAAAACAGGTCGTACTGCAGCTTTTCCCTCGCATCATCGAGGGTGTTGCCGTACTTGTACTTAACCTGCGCCCATCCCGTAATTCCGGGGCGCACTACGTGCCGCACGCCGTAATACGGAATCGCCTTACTGAGCCACTCGACGAATTCTGGCCGTTCCGGGCGGGGACCCACGAAATGCATGTCACCTTTCAACACGCACCATAACTGCGGAATCTCATCAAGCCGCACGGCCCGGAGAAACTTGCCAATGCGCGTAATTCTAGGGTCATCGTCGGTAGCCCACGTGGCGCCACTATCGGCTTCCGCATCCTGACGCATGGTACGAAACTTGTAACAGTAGAAAACCTTACCTCGCCGGCCCACGCGCCGCTGGCGGTAAAGCGCGGGACCGGGCGATTCTAATTTCACCGCCAGTACGAGAAACGGAAGCAGCGGCAGCGCCAGCACCATTCCAATCAACGCAACGGAGAAATTCAGCAGCCTGCGTACCAACCGGAAAAAAGTGCTGAAACGAAAGCCTTCGGCAAAAATCAGCCAGCTTGGATATAACTGCTCGACCTCAATCCGTCCGGAAATCTTTTCGAGCCATGAGGTCGCTTCTTCGACCCTTACCCCAGCGAGACGCAGATCCAGCAGTTCCTCGACCGGCAATGTGCCCCGGCGGTTTGGCATTGCCACAATCACGCGATGCACTCCTTTGCCTCGCGCCAGATCCAGCAAGTCCGCGGCCACGGATTCTCGGGTGAGTTCACCCTGGATATTTCCCGTCCACCCCACCACGTCGATCCCGAGTGTAAAACGCTCCCGGAGACCGCTCATTAGTCTCTCCGCACGTTCGCCCGTGCCCAGCACGTAAACCCGCTCGCGCAGGAACGGCTGTTTGACCATCCAGGAATAAGCCCCGCGCCAGCAGAACAAAGTAAAGGTCAGGATGATGAGCCCGAGCAGCGCCGAGTCGTTTCCCGGCAAGAAACCGGGGAACAGGAAGCCGACGGCGGAGAGCGCGAGAGCCACGAATCCCATCACCATCAGGATTCGTAAACTCTGCTCCCAATTTTTATCGAAACTAGCGGAGTCGTAAAGATCTAACCAGTGCGAGAGCAGCAGCACCACCAAGGTGACTACGAGGATCTTGATATATCCGCCCTCGACATTGAGCAGCAGCCAGCTATCCTGGCTCCGCCACATCGTGGCCAGAACAAAAGAGGTCCAAACGATCAGCGCCTCGCCCGCCAGGAGAACCAGCGTGCGCAACGGATAATAAACTTTGAACAGCCGGATCACGGTTTCTTACCTTGTTCCTTTAACCCTTGGACTCGGTCGTGTTCTTCTGATAGGCGTCGTAGTAATAACGCGTATAGGGCATCGCTTCCATATTTGTACCGTTGAGCACCACTCCGATCAGCGACTCGTCCGGAAACTCCCGTCGCGCCTTTCGCGCCATGTCAACAGGCGTCGCGTTGGAGCGCACTACCATGAGTACGCCATCGCAGGCCTTCGCCAGCACGCTGGCATCGGATACCGGCACGGCTGGCGGAGAGTCGATTATGATCCAATCGAACAACGCCTCGATCCGTTGCAGTAGAAGCTTCAACCGGCCGTTGGCCACAAGTTCGGCAGGATCGGAAATCTCATGTCCGCTGGGGATAAAGTACAGGTTCTCCATCGGCCCGCGCTGCATGATGGAAAATTCATCGCTTCCTCCCTGCAGATAATCGGCGAGGCCGGGAGACGAAGTTGTCCCCAGCATCATATGCAACCGTGGACCGCGGAGATCGGCATCGATCAGTAGGACTCGCCGTCCCTGCTGCCGCGCCAACACCTGCGCAAGGTTCGACGCCATGAACGATTTGCCTTCTTTGGGCAAGGCGCTCGTAATCAGGACTTTCTTCAGCGGCATCTTCTCGCGCGCATGATAGAGACGAGAACGAAGAGTACGAAACTCTTCGGTTCCGTAGGCTGTATCGTCCCCGTTAAAAAACAACATCGTCTTCTCGTCAGGAGCCCAGGGAAGCGCAATGCATCGAGCCAGCAGGGCGTCAAGGCTAAAAGGACTGGCGAAAGAAGGCATCGCCGAAGTCAGGGGCACGCCGCCATTGGGAGACACTTTTGCGCCCGCCCCCAACGGCGCGGCGTCGGCCCGCAAATCCGGAGGCACTTCGGCCGCTACCGTGGCATGAACAGCGGGTGAATCCTGCTGCGGGAGACCTCCTTGTGATGCCGCACGCTCCTGCTCGGCCTTCTTTAGGGCTTCGTGAATTCTGCTCATAGTTTCCTTTCCTTGGGGAGGTCCTTATCATCTTCGCGCAATCGATCGGCTAAGTTGGCTAACGACCGCAAGGTTTCTACGAAATCGAGCTTGTCGGGTCCGGGCCGAGGTGGCGTCGTCATTGCGCCCGCCGCCGTGCCATCGCTCAAGTCAAAATCCCGCGCTACGACCTCCACCACTGCCGGACCGATCACTCTCTGCTGGTCCACGAACGCGCTCACCAGACAGTGTTCACACAACAGGTTAATCACCCGCGGGATGCCGTTGGAATAACGGTGAATCGCTATCAGAGAATCCGGATCGAAGATCTGCTGTCCGTTGGAACCTGCAATCCGTAAACGCTGCTGGACATACGCCCTCGTCTCCTCCAGCGTGAGCGGGTGTGTCTTGGCACGCAAGGTCAGGCGCTGCCGGAGTTGCCGCAAGTGCGGTTGCTTCAACTTCTGCTCAAGTTCAGGTTGACCCACCAAAACGATCTGCAGCAGTTTCTCGGTAAAAGTCTCCAGGTTCGTCAGCATTCGGATTTCTTCCAGCACTTCATCGGTAAGGCTCTGCGCTTCATCCACAATCAGGACGGCAGTCTCGCCGGCCCGATAGCGATCCAGCAGCCAGTTGTAGAGCCGCAACAGGACCTGGCTCTTGGCCTTGGAGTCGCTGGGAATCCCAAAATCCGCCATCATGTAATCGAGAAACTGTACCGTGTTCAAGCGCGAGTTGAAGATGAAGGCGGTCGCTACCTGCTGCAGCCGCAACCATTCGAGCAGCTTGTTGATGAGCGTCGTCTTGCCTGTACCTACTTCGCCGGTGAGCAGCACAAATCCCTTGCGGCTTTGTATGCCGTAGGTCAGACACGCGAGCGCCTCCTCGGTATGCCGCGTTAGGAACAGATAACGCGGGTCGGGGTTGACGTTAAACGGATTTGCCCGCAGGCCGTAAAACTCTTTGTACATAGTTTTTTGTCTTTAGTATTCCGCCTAATACTTTACGGTTTCTTTCTCCTCCGGCTTCTTCCGGTTCCATAAACGTCCTTTGCCATTGCCGTTCACCGGTTCAGTTTCTACCACCCAAGGCATGGCAACCAGCATGGGAAGTTCCACCGCTACTTCTGCGTCGGCCTGGGTACGAATGGATTTGTCACGCAACTCCAGCCACAGCGCGAGTCCGATCCCCAGTGCGAGTCCGGCGCCCAATCCTCCACCCGCAAAATACGGGCGGATCGGGAAGCTTGGAGAATCCGGCAGGTTGGCCGCATTGAGCAGCGTCATTTGTTCTCCTTCCGCCTTCTGGGCCTGCGACGCCATCTGAGAGGCGCTCTGTTTCGCGAGGTCATCCTGGTAGACTTTCTGAGTGTTATCGTATTCGCGGGCCAGCTGCTTATACTGCTCTTCAACGGCCGGACTGAGTGCTATGCGTCCCTGGTACATCGAAATTTCCTGCTGCAGTTTCTTCTGATCGCGCGAGGCCTGCGCAATCAAGTCTTCATATTGATGCACCTGCAGACGCAATTGGCGAATCTCCGGAGGTTCGGAACCTGCCCCCTTTGCAGTCGATTCGCTCGTCTCTTTTCCCGAGTCATTATTGATCTCGTCGAGTTTTTTCCTGACCTGCGCAATATCCGCCTGAGTCTTGATGACATCGGGATGATCCGGGGTATAGCGAGCCTGCAGATCTATGAGCTGCGCCTGCAGTTGCGAAAGCTGCTGCTGCAGGGTTTGCGGGTTGCTGGATGACTGCGAAGTCTTCCACGCGGAGATCTGCTGGGCCAGCAAAGACTCCGTGTAGGATTTATCCTGCTGCGCACGACTGAGGGTTTGGGTATTGGCGTCGAGCTGCGAGTTCAATCCCATCAGGATTTTCAGGTTGTTGTCCTCGTCGCCCGGAAGCTGCCCCATGTACTGCTTCTTGAAAGCTGCGAGCTGTTTATCCAGATCATCCAGCTTTTGTTTTGCCTGCTCCACCTGGGTTGTAAGAAAATCCGTGGTACTCTGCGAAGCAGCTTTTCTCGAGTTGTAATCCTCCGCCAGCAGCATCGACGTGAGTTCGGCGCAGATCTTTTTCGCTTCCTCGGCAGATGGAGCTGTGTAGTTTACGTAGAAGCCCGGAATGGAAGTGCTCTGTCCCGGCCTTTTCCTGTTGGGCGCCGAACCAAACTGCGACAGGTCCGGTACCGGAGTAATCTGCATACTGCCCTGAATGGTTGCCACCAGATCGTCAGCGTTCTGGCCTTCCTTGGCCAATCCAAGTCTCTGCACCATTGCCCGAAGTTTATCTGCGCTTAGAACCAGTTGCTTCATGGTGTTCAGGTGCTGGGTTAGATCTTCGTTGTATACCTGCGGCACAACTGCGTCGGAAATCTTCGATTCTTCGACCGACACCAGCGATTCCGACGTGTATTTGGCGGGGAAAAAGTAGGAGACTCCAAACCCGGCCAGCGGCGCCAGTAACGCCGGGATCAGAATCAGTTTGGCCCGCCGGCGAAACATCGCCAGATAATCGTCCATCGTCAGTTCGCGGTTTTCCATAATTCTTTATCCATTCCGCTGGCAATCAACAGCCAGCCCAAGAAACAATTTAGTCAAGCCGCTTAATCAAGCCGCTTAATCAAGCCTCATCGGCCGCGGAGTCCAATCCAATCCGATCGTTCCTACATGTCGTTGCGAGATCCGGCTGCAGGGCACGCCGGTTTGACAAACCGAGCTGTCAAAAGACAGCTCATTGAACTGGTAACTGGCGAAAGCCTTGAAGGTGCGCCCGAAATTCCGGCGCACCCCCACACCCACGAAGCCGTACTCGTATCTATTGGCGTTCACTCCCGAGCAACTGGCCCCGGTCTGCCCGAGGCCGCAAGTCGACGGCAATATGCGACTGTTACGCGAATATCCGATGTCGGCAAAACCCTCCCAAACCCGACTCAGCGGTCGGGTCAGCCCCAATCGCGCCAGGTCGGTCTGCGCGCCGGCAAAGAAACCAGATCCGGCTGTGGTGAAGTGATCGTATGACGCATCCAGACTGGACTTAGGAAATCGGTACCGCAGCGAGGCCCGCCCCGAGGCCGAGACGCGAAGATCGTTGGTGGGGCAGTCCAGAGTCACACCGGCCGTGGTGCTCCCCAGCACACAGGGCGGGATCGTATCCGCCGGTGTGGGATTGGTGACCGGAGTAAGCACGTTGCTGATCTGCGTAAACTGCGGTCCCGCGGCCACCAGGAAATCCATGCGCCCTGAAATTCGATGTCCCCACATCAATTGAATAATGTTGCTGTGAAACGAAACGCCGGTGGAGAAGCTGAATGCCTGATAGACGTAGGCCAGTGCCGCCTGATCATGCGGCCCAAGCAAACGGTCGTAAGCCACCTGTCCCGACACCTGGCTGTTTCCAATGAATGAAACTCCCGTACCCGGCTCATTCTCCAGGAAATGAACGAATCCATATCCTCCCGTGATGGTCACCGAGGACTTCGGCGTCAGGTTCTCGACCATCTCCGCCAGAGCGAGATTCATGATGCGCGGAACCTGTCCCAGCGCGCCCAGACCCAGTCCGGCGATCAGGCTACTTTGCCCGCTCAATCCCGCGCCTAAACTTGCGACCGAACCGTAGGCGCTGCCGAAGGTGCCCTCCGGCTGATAACTGAAAGCGTCGCGAACTTCCAGGTTGCCGCGCTTCCAGGTAATTTTCTGAGCCATGCCTAGTTCCTCGATTTGCTTGAGGCCAAGGCCACCCTGGCTGTAATAACCCACTCCTCCCAGATAGTCGAGAGAAAGATCGTAGTTACCCCATAGCCGCTGCAAGTCCACACTGCCGAGCGCGTCCGAGATGCTGCCCGTAGCGGATCCGCCCAGAGTATTCTGCAGATTGGTGGATACAGACTCACTAACATGAGCGCCCAATTGCAGATAACTCAAAGGTGCTGCATGCGGCTCCAAATTGGGCATATCGAGTCCCGAAATGGGAGGATTCTCCTCGATCGAGGGTGCCGGGGTTGGTGGACCATACGCAGGCGCAGGCTGCTGCGGACTGCTGTCCGGCATATTTCCTGCCGGTTGCTGGGCAGAGTTGTCCTGTCCCCAAGCTGCGCTTAATGCCAGCAGGAATACTACGAAGCCCCAAAGGCTGTGGTGTTTGCTCATCGCACTCCTCAGGGCACCACTACGGTGTCGCCCGGTTTCAGCATAATGTTTTGCTCGGGGTGGTTCCCCTTTACCACCTCTTTGTAGTTGAAAGTCAACTTCACCTGCCTGCCGTTTTCCGTGCGCAAGATGTAAATGCCTTTTACATTGGCGAATTGCGTAAAGCCGGCGCTGGAAAGCGCCTGCAACACAGTCATATTCGGCAACAGAGGCATTGCTCCAGGATGCAAAACTTCGCCGGTCACGAAAATTCTTCGACTGTTCATCGCTGTCACCACCACGGTCACGCGGGGATCGGCGATATATTTTTTTAGTTTTTCAGTAATCGAACTCGCCAACTGCATCGGAGTAAGCCCCGCTGCGGGCACATCGTTTAGCAAAGGCAGGGAGATCTTGCCGTCGGGCCGAACCGGCAGCGTGGCGGTCAGATCTGGCTCTTTCCAAACCGAAACGTGCAAGGTGTCATCTGGCCCAATTACATAATCGGCAGCCGCCCCCGCGGCGGCCGCCGACGGTTGGACAGTGGCGCCGGGCATGGGCTTTGGTGCATTCTGATTGGTATCCTCTTGGGCGCACATGACAATGGCCATTACCCCGAACAGGGCCACGCCGGCGAGCCTTATCACTTTCTTCATCTACTCTCCTATGGAGCTAAGAGGCTCGGTATTCGGAGCATCCCATTTGTTTCAGCTTGTAAAGCAATGCCTTGTAACTGATCTGCAATTCCTGCGCCGCTCGCCGGCGGTTCCACCGGGTCCGCGTAAGCGCACCCAGAATCAACTCCTTCTCCATTTCGCGGGAGGCCGCACGGGCGGCCTGTTTCAGCGAAATCTTGCTCCCATTGCCGGCGGCATCCGGACGCCGCAGCATAGCCCGCAACCCACCCATAGCAACGGCCTCATTGCCCAAAGCGACGATTGCCTTCGCCGCGTTCTCCAACTCTCGTACATTCCCAGGCCACGAATATTCCTCGAATAGGTGCAGTGTTTCTTTGCTCAACACTGGAACCGTCCGCTGCGAATCGCGTCCGAACTTGACTAGGAAATGTTCCATCAAAATTGGAATATCTTCCCTGCGCTGGCGCAGTGGCGGAAGCCGCAAACAGACGCCGCTGACTCTGTAATACAAGTCTTCCCGAAGATTACCTGCCTTCACTTCTGCTTCCAGGTCGCGGGCGCTGCCGCAGATAAGCCGGGCAGCCCCTGGCGCATGTCCGCCCTTGGAATCTGCCTGGGTCAACCACCGAAGTAGCTGGGCTTGACCTTGCGCGCTCAACTCCGCTAGTTCTGCCAAGAAAACCGTACCCTCGCCCGCCAAACAATCGCAAGTCGCCGCATTCTCGGCCTTGCCGGAATCGATCGCAGCGCAGGAGAAGAATCGAAACGCTTGTCCCCGCCGGTGCGAAAGATCGTGAATCCGTCGAGCAGTTGCCTTCTTGCCTGCGCCGTTTTCCGCCAGGAGCAGGACTGGAACTTCACTCTGTGCAACCTCCTGAATCACGGCTTCTACGCTACGCATGCTGGGGCTCGCGCCCTCCACGAAGTCGTGATCGGGGGTCAATCTCGTTTCCGTAGCAGTCTGCATGTATTCAGAGTCTCTGGGATAAGTTTGGCTTACGGTTACTTCTACAGGATGCCGCTCTCGACAGGCCCCGACGTCGAGGGCAATGTTTGATAGGAGCACGGGACATGCCATTCGCGGGGGCCTGCTCGGGTAAACCAAATATGAATTTCGACAACATTTTCAAAGACTTATCAGCCAGAATCCGCTGGGAGCGGGAAAAAGCCCATGCAACTAACCTACATCGTTCCGTACAAAAGGGAAAGTATTTACCTATTTGACAGTAACCTGGCTGGTCATTGCCCAGTAGGGATGAAGGTAATAGTCCCAAGTCGCTTCTTCTTTGCCTTCTTTGCGATCAATTCTTCAGGCTGCGCAGGGCGGCGGCTTCGTGCACCGGCTTAGATGAATACCCACAGCTTTTGGTACAGTCTTAAATACACTATTTAAGACGGTACCCAGCTTGGTTTTGATTGCTGAGGCTCATCACTTCGCTTATGCTGAAGATCGTCTCCTCCCCAAAATCTACGACACGAACTGCTACATTGAGTCCATTGTTGCAAGCCAAGGACCCAGTTGCGCGCCCCACGTCCGCCGAACCGCTGAGATTTCCGGTCTGGCAAATAGTTGTGCTCACTGTACTTTTGCTCTGGCTCTATCTTCCAACACTGACCCGCCTTGTCGAACAATGGTGGCAAGATCCCAATTTCTCTCATGGTTTTTTTGTTCTTCCATTCAGCGCTTTCGTCGTCTGGCAGGAACGGACTACACTCCGACGCCTGATACCGAGGCCATCCTGGTGGGGATTGCCGCTTTTGGGATCTGGGCTGGTCCTGCTGGTTCTGGGTCAAATGGGGGCGGAGCTTTTTCTTTCCCGCTTTTCTTTCCTGATTGTCACAGCAGGCTTGATCGTTTTTTTCTTGGGTTGGAACTTCTTCCGCGCCCTTCTGTTTCCATGGGCCTTCCTGCTTCTAATGATTCCCATTCCTGCACTTGTTTTCAACCAGATTACTTTCCCGCTGCAATTGCTGGCGTCGAAGGTGGCCAGCACCGTTTTGCCTTGGCTGGGAGTACCGGTACTACGTGAGGGAAATGTGATTGTTCTTCCGGCGATGCCCTTGGAAGTAGCGGAGGCTTGTAGCGGAATTCGTTCGCTGATGTCGCTCGCAACACTCGCTGTGATGTACGGTTATTTTATGGAACGCAGTAATGCGGTGCGCGTCCTGTTGGCGCTGGCTTCACTTCCTGTTGCAGTGGCTGCCAACGGCTTGCGCGTCGTGGGCACAGGACTTTTGGTGCAATACTGGGATCCGGACAAAGCGGAGGGGTTCTTCCACGAATTTCAGGGTTGGCTGATGTTTGTTGTATCGCTGACTATGCTGTACTTTCTGCATCGCATTTTTCGTATTTTTTGGCCTTCGGAGGAAAAGCAATCATGAAGCAACTCGGGCGGTTGCGCCTTTTCCTCGCTGCGGCTCTGCTTGCGCTTACGGCCATTCTTTTGCAGGCCAGGTCTCGAACTGAAATCATTCCTCAGCACATGCCGCTCTCTTCTTTTCCGGCGCAATTGGCGAGCTGGAATAGTACCGAAATTGTCCAGGACAAGGAAACTCTCGCGGTGCTGGGACCGGGCGATTTCATGGAGCGCGTGTATCAGGATCCAAACGGCAAATTGCCTTATATCGATTTATTCTTGGCCTACTTTCCCAGCCAGCGCACCGGTGAGACCCCACATTCTCCCCAGCACTGCCTTCCCGGTTCGGGGTGGAACCCCGAGGAGAATAGCCGTGTCACGCTGTCCCTTCCAGGACACCAACCTTTCCCCGCCAATCGCTACGTCATCGCTAAAGGCGAGGAACGCCGGTTGGTGTTGTATTGGTTTTGGGCGCACGACCGCGGGGTAGCCAGCGAATACTGGGCAAAATTCTATCTGGTCAAGGATGCGATTCGTATGAATCGCAGCGATGGCTCACTGGTGCGCCTGGTAACTCCAATTCTTCCCGGAGAAACTCCGAATGCCGCGCAGCAACGTATCCTGCCGTTCGCCTCAGCCGTAGTGCCGCTGCTCGATAATTACATTCCGCGATGATCTGAGAGCACAACGGGTTCAGTCGGATCAGGTCACATTAACCGATTAAGAACCCTCGCTCGTATAACGAGTAATTGCGGCAGCCAAGCCTTCGAACTCAGTCGTTACCATATCGAGGTGGCTTCCGGGCACAGTCTCGACTTCCAATTCACTTGCCAGTTTGCCCCAAACCGATGCGGGATCATTGGGGAAATAAGAGTTGACCTCGGCCCTCAAGAACCTCATCTTGCCACGATAAAATCGAGGCGAATACTGTCCGTAGGCGACGTAAGCCTTCTTCTTTACCTGCATCGTCGTCCGTTCGAGCGAGAAGCGGGACAATTCGGGACGATCACCGGAAACCCTGCTCATGCGAAATCTGCGTTTCAGCCCCTGAAACAAATATGTAATGGCGTCGGGAGCCGACTGCCGCTTCATCTCCGAAATATGACGATTTGTGCGCCGAGCCATCAATGAGAGGCGCTGGCTCATTGACAAAAAACGGGGATGAGGATATGCATCGATCATCAGCAACTGCGCGATTCTTTCTCCGTTCCCAGACAAGCGTTGCGCCATTTCTAATGCAACGAGACCACCGAATGAGTAGCCAATCAGAATATAGGGACCCCTGGGTTGTAGTTCGTGCAGCGCATCGAGGTAAGATTCCGCCATCTGTTCGACGCGGTCAAATGGCTCTTCCATCCCATCGACCCCTCTGGCCTGCATTCCATAGACTGCGTGCCCGGTTCGAATGCTCCGTGCCAGACCGAAGAAACTCGCCGTCCCAGCCAAGCCGTGCGCGATGAGAATGGGCGTTGTTTCCACGCCAGGCTTAAGCTGAACGAAAGGGGAGAAGCGCGGAAGCGAGGGCTGCTCCAAGAGCACGGCCAGGGCTGCGAGGGATGGAGCTCGATAAATCGTAGAGCTCGGTAACTCTCGGCCCAATTTTGCGGCGATCTCGGCAAACAAAGAGTCGGCGGCCTGGAGATCGCCGCCCGCCTCGAAGAAATTATTCTCGATCTCGATGGATGAACGCCGCAACACCGAGCACCAGATCGGCGTAAGCATCTCGATCATTGCGCCAGTGTTTGTGGAACTCACACCGCTCAATCATATGAAGCGGCGGCCTAACGTTACTATCGGAAAAAGGTGCCATTGGTCACCGCGGTAACCCATTGGCGACCGGGAGTGGACCCCGGAATGGCAGATTCCGTTCTGTGACGCGAACCGCAAGGGTCCTGAAGACGCCAGTGCGGTGAGCGATCGGGGGCGTTCACCGCACTGATCCAGCGCAACTTACGCCGAAACGTCAACGCCGCCCGCCGAACCGCTGCTGCCGCCGGTGCTCGTGGCAGCGACGGGCGAAGCCGCGCCGCCGGTTGAGGAAGCATCCAGGAGATTCACGACGATCTGTTCGTTGCTGCTCGGATTCAGATTGAACGTAATCTGCTCTGGACCGGATCCTTGTTGGTTGCCAACGCTGAGTGAAACCTGTTCAGGTCCGCCGTTACTTGGATTACTGATGTTAATCGTAACCTGTTCAGGAGTTGCACTGTTGCCACCGCTGCTGAGGTTGAGAATAATCTCAGGACCGCTGCTGGAGACCGGCGCAGAAGTCGGGGTAGGCGTCGACGTTGGAGTTGGTGTTGAAGTAGGGGCTGGCGTTGGCACCGGGTCTGTTACCACCGGCTGTGCGCGCTTGGCGAAAGTCGCCTGCAGCTCCGAAAAAGCTTGCTGAGCGCCGGCTAAGTCTCCCGATTGCAGAGCTTGCCCGATGGCGCTAAAGTCGTGCTCGCGGTTTGTGGCGCTAAACGCATTGCCACCCGCGAACGGGCCTCCTTGGCCGAGAGTTGTAATACTGTTATAGGCGGTTTGCGCATCGGACAAGCTCCCTGAACTGAGTGCCTGCCCTAGCTGTTGAACATCGCTTTTCCGGGTTTGGAAGTACGACTGTATTTGCTGGTACAACGAACTGCTGGATACGGCTGATGTCGACATTGGTAGCTCCTCTGGAACGGTTCGTGCCTAAACAATCTTTGGCACCACTCTGCCGTCAAAGGGCCTCATCGGCTCCCGCTAGAGAAACTTTAGGGCGGCAACTCTATCTCCGCATTTTTAGGATTGCGCGACCTTCTTTTCGCGACCTTCTTTTATTGCCAGTGCTGCGTTTCCTGCCAAACCTATACCGAATTCCAGAATCCAAACGCATGAACTAACTGGGAGTATTCATGTCTGGAAGAGATTCGTCCGCCAGAGTTCTCGGTGCGGGAGTCATCACGCCTATCCCGCAGCAGCCGGTTCCTGGATTGCACGCCGTTGACTCGCCCCCGCCTGGCACGTTGCCGCCGCAAATTCCTTCGGTTCTTTCCGAGAGGATTTCAAGATCCTACCTATCTAGATTGGGAACGAAACTATAAGTGGAACGCGCACCTGCAATGGAGCGAACTGTTGAATCTGGCCGAATATCGAGGATTGCTTGAAAAAAGAAAGTTCTCAGAAATCGCCAGCCGCGCCTTAAAAATTGAGTCGCGCACCAATCTTTTATTCTCTTTCGAAAAAATGGCTATCCGCGATGCGGTGAAGTCTCCGATGGGGGCTCGTTCTTTTTCCAGCGGCCTCTTTGATTTCCTCCATGGAGCACCAAGTGAGGAGAGTAAATTTCATCGCTGGATTGAACTGGTAGCGGAGCTTCCGCGCAAACAAACCAGGGTGTTGACCTGGCCCGTATTGACTGTGTTCGGATTTAT
>JBAVZU010000012.1:0-6156 GCA_049588915.1 Candidatus Sulfotelmatobacter sp. | reverse complement strand
GGAAATGCTCCGTGATCGGGATTATCTTCGCCATTGGGTGTAGGTCTCCTTTCGGGACGGCTTTTGCTTGCTAGGCAAAGCCAACTTACACCCTCTTGCTTTTTACACAATCAAAGTTACGTCACCCGAACGTTAACTTTCCCGAAGCATGAGATTGACTAATCTGAACCACACAGTTTTTATGTCCTTTTTATGTCCTTGTTTGTTAACAACGATTTAGCCAGTACAGCTTATAATTCCAATCAATTCTTTTAATGGGCCTAAGGCTTTGCAGTGTGAATCTAAGAATCATATGGCAGACAAGCCTTTGAAACATTACATCTTCGCAAGCGACTTTGATCAGACACTCACCTTCAACGACTCCGGCTACGTGCTGGCAGAACTCGTCGGCATTTCAACAGAGGAGTTTGAACGCAAAGCTAAAGGCATGGCGAAGATCAACTTAGTGCAACAAGGGGCAGAGCTTGCCTATCTTCTCCTTCACGACCCGGAGTTCAAGGCCAAGGTGCGGAAAGAACATCTTCATGAAGTGGGGAAGCGCATCCGGCTGAAGGGTGACATCAAGCTGCTTTATCAGATCCTGGCAAACGGTGTAGACGGACACTGTTTTGATTTCTACGTTCTATCCGCCGCGCCTGTTCAGGTAATTCATTCTGCGCTCGAAGGCATAGTTCCACGCGATCACATCTTCGGAACGGAGTTCCTTTATAAGCCCTCCGGGGAGATCGAAAGCATTGTCCGAGCTACCGCGGGATACGGAAAGGTTGCCGTACTCAACCAGTTGCTGGCCGAGCACGTCACGGGACCGGATCACGTGATTTACTCAGGCGACGGCAGTTCGGACATCCACGTAATGCTGCAACTGAATGCGCGGGATGGCCTCACGATCGCGGTATCGGAGTCGCCTCATATTTCTCAGATTGCCAAGCGTACCGTGCTCAGTACCAGTGCTCTGGCAGTGCTGGCTCCGATTCTCGAAGAAGTCGTGGGCTGGGAACGTCCGCGCATTCGCACATTCTTTGAGGCCAACGGCATGCTGATTCAGGAGTGGGAGCGCGTCCGTACGGATTGGTTAACGGTGCGTCCCGCCGTCGCTCCGGATGAGACCGAACCAGTGGGCGTAGCCTGACGATCGGGTTGCAGTTTCCAAAATTCCATGCTGCGCGACAAGAATTTAATTCCGTTGTCTCACCAGCACCAGCGGGGTCTCGCGCTATGCGTGCGCATTGATCGCGCGCAGCCCATTCCTGACGCAGACTTGCAGTCGTGGCAAAAGGAGATTGAGTGGCTCTTCGAAAATGAGATTGATGCTCATTTCACCATTGAGGAGGATGTGCTGTTCCCGGTGGCGCGTCGTTTATCGGAGGTGTTAAATCTGCTCGTGGATGATTTAATTGCGGAGCACGTTTTGCTCCGCGAACTATTCTTTCAAGCAAAGACCCGACGAATGTCCGCGATTGAGGTGCGCGACTTTGGGCAAAAGCTTTCAGCCCACATCCGCAAAGAGGAGCGCCTGCTTTTCGAGGACATGCAGCGATTGATGAATCCTCAGGAGCTCTCAACTTTGGGCGTACGCTTGGAAAGCGCTCTCAAAGGAGCAACACAGTCTTGCTTCCTTCCGAATGAAGCAACTAAATTAAAAGCCCAACGATAGCCGAATCACAACCCACTTCTGGCTCCTGTCCTAGGTTTCAAGACGAAAACGCGTTTCGGCCAGCGCATAGAGTTTGCGCCAGACCAAGCGATTGATCGTCACCACGGTAGCTGCCATCATCATGGTCGCGGCTAGCAGCAGGTCGAAGTTGCCGCTGTCGGTCGCCTGGCTGATGGTGGCGCCGAGTCCAGTAGTGGTGTAGATCTGGCCCTTGAAATGAAAATATTCGGCGACGATGCTGGCATTCCACGCTCCGCCGGAGGCCGTGACTAATCCAGTGACGAGATAAGGAAAAATTCCCGGGAGGATCAGCTTCTTCCAGCGCTGGATACCGCGCACATGGAACACGGAGCAGCATTCTTTCAAATCCGTCGGTATGGCCATTGCGCCTGCGATCACGTTGAACAGTACATACCACTGCGTGCCCAGCAACAGCACGACAATGGAGGCGATCCCAAGGCCACCTCCCATGCGAATGAGCACGAGAAGGATGACAGGCAACAGCGCTGTAGCGGGAACTGAAGCCGCAATCTGTGCCAGAGGTTGCGCAATGCGCGCCAGTTTAGAGTTGAAGCCGATCGCCACTCCTGCGGGAACGGTCCACAGCGTGCCAATCAGCAGGGCGAGATTCACCCGCAAGAAAGTCGCGCCCAATCCGAGTGCGGCCACCTGCAATTCGGCCTTCTGCAGCCCACTTAGAATGATCGCGACGCGCACAACCCCGTATCCGATTCCCAAGAGCGCAAACAGAACCAAGGCGCGGATCGTCATCTCTCGCCACAGAACTGTAGGTTCCTCCGCGGTTTCCTTAGTATGCTTCTTTGCGAAATGCAATAGCAGGCGCTCGCTCAAAGGCTGGAAGGTTTTCTGACGAATTCTTGCAAGCGCAGTAGAATGCTCGACGAGGTTGAGTACCCACGATCGCGGAGCATCGGTGCTCTCCACCTGCTCCACTTTGAATTTTTCCGCCCACGCGATGACTGGCCGCCAGATGAATTGATCCAGCAACACGATCACAGCAATCATGGTCGCCACACCCCAGAGGATCGAAGTAGTGTCCCCGGCACTGGCCGCGGTTTGCAGATAGGAACCCAAGCCGGGTAGACGAAAGTCGCGTGAGCCCAATACAAACATCTCGCAGACCATCAGGGCAAACCAACCTCCCGCCACCGACATCATCGAATTCCAAACCAGACCGATGGCTGAAAACGGCAACTCCATCTGAGTGAAACGCTGCCACCAACTAAAGCGGTAAATGGATGCGGCCTCACGCATGTCTTTCGGAATACTTTTTAGCGAAGCGTAAAAGCTGAACGCCATATTCCAAACTTGACCGGTAAAAATGAGCAGGATTGCGCCCAGTTCCACGCCGAGTTGCCTTCCGGGAAAAAGCGCCACCATCGCGAGCATCACACCGGGAAGAAAACTAAGCACGGGGATCGACTGCAGCACATCCAGCAATGGGATCATGAAGCGCTCAGCGCGCTGGTTGTAGGCCGCGATGTATCCGTAGACCAAAGTGAATGCCAGACTCAGGATGTAGGCGGCAGTGATGCGCAGCAGCGAATAGCCGGCGTAGGCGGGTAATGCGCGCAGGCTGCGAGAAATCTCGACCGACGGAGTGAATGGACCGAACCCACCCACGGCCAACCGTGATCACGCCATAAAACAGCGCAATTGCCGCCGCAAACATGATGACGTCGGGGAGGCGCGAAACTTCGAGGCTAGGCAGCTGCGACCATAAGCGATACGCCGAGAATCCCCGCAGTGTGATGCTTTTCTTCATGCGCCAGCTTTCTCGCGCAACTTAAATTCTGTTCAAGCTTTTGGGGTGCTAGCTGAGTCCTGGTTCTGTTCGACGATTTCAAGGGGCGCGAGTTCGGTTTGCGTCAAGCGGCCGCTCTCGCGGTCGTAATCAAAAATTTCCGCATATCGCCCCCAATTCATCGCCGTGTCCAGCTGGCGCTGTACTTCCTCTTCGGAAAAATGTTCATCGAGGATGTCGTGAAAAAATTCATCATTGATGGAATGATCCGATTTGTGTTTGAGGACGCTGTCGATCTGCTTCAGGATCGTCACATGCTCCAAAACGGCTTCACGGAACAACACTTTGCGACGTTGAATATCGGCATCGGCGAACGCCGCCCCCTGCGGCGAGAGTTGAACATCGCCTTCCTTGAGCCAGGCAAAGCCCAGCAGGACGCAGGCTTCGAGAATCGGCAGCAGGTCTTCAACGTCCATCACCAACTCTTCGCTGAGGCGAAAGAGGTCTTCGCGTCCGCCGCGATCGTGCAGCAATTCAACAAGGCCAGCGATGCCACCTACGCGGGCATGCGGCAAAATCTGATATCTGTTCGCTCTCACCGCTGGTTGCCCCTTCTTTAGACCACCTGGCGGCACCACGATTTCTCCTGTGCTCTCCGGATCGGGCAGAGTGTGTTCGACATCCGGTTCGGTCATGACTTTGTAGATGTAGTCGACTAGTTCAACGAAACGCCCGGACTTGCGGTCACGAGGGTGGGACAGTCGCACGGTGAAATCCGAACGAATGCGCGCCGGATTCCTTCCCAACACCACGATGCGGTCCGCCAGCATGACCGCTTCTTCAATGTTGTGCGTGACAATGAAGATCGCGCTGGTTGGCATCTTTTTGTCGAGCCACAGCTCGAGCAGTTCACCTCGCAGATTTTCCGCCGTCAGTACATCCAGCGCGGAGAAAGGCTCATCCATGAACAACACTTCCGGTTCGACTACCAGGGCGCGCGCGAAGCCGACGCGTTGCTTCATTCCGCCGGAAAGCTCCTTGGGATAAGCGGTTTCGAACCCGTCGAGCCCGACAGTATCGAGGATGCGCAGTGCGCGCTTGCGCCGCTCCACAGCAGCCAGCCCCCGCGCTTCCAGCGGAGCCTCCACGTTATCGAGGACGGTAAGCCAAGGAAATAGCGCGAAACTTTGGAAAACGATCGCCACGTTGGGCGATGCTTCGGCGAGCGGTTTTCCGTGCCAGAAAAGCGCTCCCGACGACGGCTTCGAAAGCCCGCTCAGAATCCGCAACAAGGTAGACTTGCCGCAACCGGAAGCGCCCAGCAGCGCAATAATTTTTCCGGACTCAATCGAGAAGTCCGTCAGGCCAACAACCTGAATGCGCGTCCCATCCGGTTGTGGATAGGACTTCTCGATCGCACGCGCTTCGATGATGGGTTCGCCCAAGAAAACTCTCCGTAACTTCTATACACGATCTGGCGCAAGGCGCAAAGCTTCGCAGAGCGCGTAACACTCTGTTAACAACTTGGCCGTCAGTCGATACGATTTAGATTGGTCAATCAGGCCGCAAAGTTTTCGTCGGCGATGACTGGAAATGGCTGCGGGAGCCGGTCTGTGACTTCAACCAGGTGTGCGAGTTTCGCGGTGATTTCCGGCGTCAGCTGTCCCAAGGCGAGCCGCCACTGCCAGTTTCCGCCATCCATACTGGGGGTGTTCATGCGAGCTTCGCTCCCAAAGCCTAGAACATCTTGCAGCGGGATCAGGGCCAGATCGGCCACCGAAGTCAGCGCCGCGCGGATGAACGCCCAATGAATCCCATCCTCGCAGCGGCCGAGATAGCATTCCGCGTTGCGGCGTTCATGATCGACAGCACCAGACTTGAACCAGCCAGCAGTCGTATCGTTGTCGTGCGTTCCCGTATAAATTACTTTGCCGGCCGCGCGGTGAGGCAAATACATGTGCGCGCCCTCGTCACCGAAGCCAAACTGAAGGACGGCCATCCCTGGAATCTGCAGCCTCTCGCGCAGTGCATGCACCTCGGGAGTGATGTAGCCCAGATCTTCAGCGAAGAATGGCAGCCCTCCCAAAGCGTCGCGCAGCTTGTGAAATAAGTCATCACGCGGACCATCCACCCACCGGCCGTTGATTGCGGTTGGATCTGACGCAGGAATTTCCCAAAATTGGTCGAAGCCGCGGAAATGGTCGAGCCGGATGTAATCGCAATTCCGCGTTGCCCAACGCAGGCGCTGGATCCACCATTCATATCCTTGCGCCTTCATCACATCCCAGCGGTAGAGAGGATTGCCCCAGCGCTGTCCCGTCTTGCTGAAGAAATCCGGAGGAACACCAGAAACTACCTCGGATTCAAGATTTTCATTTAATCGGAAGAGATCGCGGTGTATCCACACGTCGGCGCTATCGTAATTCACAAAAATGGCGACGTCCCCCACGATGCGAATCCTGCGCTCCGAACAATAACGTCGCAGGGCCTGCCACTGTTCATAGAAGGCGAATTGCAAGGCGCTGCGAATCTTCAGGTCGCCCGCCAACTCTTTGCGCGCCTTTTCCATCGCCGCGGGCTCGCGATGCGCCAAATCGGTAGGCCATTCGTTCCAACTGGCCAGTTTCTTCCGGGCACGGATCGCATCGAACAGCACGAAGTCGTCGAGCCACCAGGCGTTCTGAAAACAAAAATGCTCAAAGCGTTCGCGTACGCTGGCGGAAGCGGAGGCAACGAA
>JBAVZU010000011.1:0-9405 GCA_049588915.1 Candidatus Sulfotelmatobacter sp. | reverse complement strand
AGAGCTTTGTTTCGCAAAAGTAATTAAAGCGGTCCGGTTTCTCACTCTCCCCCATATAGCAAGAACTATTTTGGCATTCGCCAAATACCTGCTCCGCTCCAAAGCTGGAAGTGGACCAGGCGGAGGTAATTGTGAACGGACGACGCAACGGTTCGTATCTGGCCCCTGTTTCGACAAAACGTTTGTCGGTGGCGGGTCACACTATTTTGCACGACGAAGCTTTTCGCCGCATGTTGAACCTCGAAAGAAAAAGAGCGCAGCGTTCGCAGAAGCCATTTCTTCTGGCGCTGTTGGAAGTGGACCATCAGTCGGCATCGAAAGAGAAGCGGAAGACCCTCGCTGAGGTCTTGTCTCTTGTTCCCTCGATGACGAGGGATACGGATGTGATTGGCTGGTCCAAGGAAAATTGCGCGCTCGGAGTGATGTTCACCGAAATCGGCGCCGAGGGACGGAGTTCCACCGTGGCTGCGATCACCGCCCGGGTAGTCGACACTCTGCGGAGCCATCTCAGCGCGCAACAATTCAGCCAAGTCGCAATTTCTTTCCACGTTTTTCCGCCGGAAGAAAAACACGAGACAATTTTGCCGGGGCCGAGCAGCACTCCATTGTATTCTCCGGTTTTGGCGGGCGATGAGGCCAGGAGGCTGGGATAGCGGTGAAGCCTACGGTTCTGATAGCCGCCACTTCTCACTGGTTCCCCGCCGCTCGGCTGGCGATGGCTTTGGCCTCGGCGGGATGCACGGTGAATGCCGTCTGTCCTTCCCGGCATTCGCTCGGCAAAATGAGCGTGGTGCGGCAGACTCACCTCTATCGTGGACTGATGCCGCTAAATTCTTTTGCGCATGCCATCACACAGACGAAACCAGATTTGATCGTGCCGGGCGACGACCTAGCCACCAGTCACTTGCACCGCTTGCACGCCCGGGAACAACTCCGCCGGGATGGCGGACAGGCGGTTTGCCAGCTGATCGAGCGTTCCCTGGGCACGGCGGAAAGTTTTCCCGTCGTCTATGCCAGAGCGGCTTTCATCGAGGTAGCCCGAGAAGAAGGTGCCCGCGCTCCGAAGACTGCGGTCATCGCCAACCTTCAGGACCTCATGGATTCGGTCGTCCACATGGGATTTCCCATGGTCCTGAAGGCGGACGGGACGTCTGGAGGTGAGGGCGTCAGGATTGTGCGAACCATCGACGAAGCGGAGCGCGCCTTCCGCATCTTGCAAGCGCCTCCGCTTTTAGCCCGCGCAGTCAAGCGCGCGTTCATGGACCGGGACAAGACATTGCTATGGCCTTCGCTTCTCCGCCATCGGTCGGTAGTGAATGCGCAAGCCTTTGTTGAAGGACGTGAGGCTACCAGCACGGTCGCTTGTTGGGAAGGAAATGTGCTGGCCAGCCTTCATTTTGAAGTAATCAACAAACGGGATGCCGCCGGTCCGTCCAGCGTCCTACGGGCCATCGAAAACGCCGAGATGTTGAGCACGGCCGAAAAGATGGTCCGACGGTTGAAGCTTTCGGGGATCCACGGATTTGATTTTATGCTGGAGTCGCACACCGGACATGCGTACCTCATCGAAATCAATCCTCGTTCGACGCAGGTTGGACACCTCCCCCTCGGGCCGGGGCGGGATCTGCCCGCAGCTTTGTACTCAGTTTTGTCTGGAGATACGTTTCGTGCAGCTCCCCCGGTCACAGAGAAAGATACGATCACGCTTTTTCCCCAGGAATGGTTAAGAGATCCCGCAAGCCCATTTTTGGCTTCGGGTTATCACGACGTGCCTTGGGAAGAGCCGGAGTTGCTCCGGGCTTGCATCGGCAAGCGCTGGAAGCAGAATATCCGGTCCAGCAAGAATGTCGCAGTTCAAGCGCTATCGACCGTAGGACTTCCACGCCTATGACAGCTCCTTTGACAAACCATCCCATCCGTGCCGGCTTGAAAAACTGGCTCGACTCGAAACATCACCCTCGCCATACGGAATCGCGCCGCGAACCCAAGAGGCCGATTGGAGTCATGAAGTTTGGCGGGACGTCGGTAGGAGACGCTTCATGCATCGCGCGTGTAGTGGAAATTATCCGAGCCGCATCGCAACAGAGCGGCTTGGTCGTGGTCGTCTCCGCCATGAGCGGGGTGACCAACCGGTTGATTGAAGCAGCCATGCATGCGGAAGCCGGGGACTACGCTTCGGCGGCCGCAATCTTCGAGAGAATTCGCCAGCAACACGCAGCCGCGATTGAGGCGCTCGTTCACTCTCCGGAGGAACGCAGTCGCATCCAGCGCAAGATGGACGATCTTCTTCAGGAAGGCGACCGTCTCTGTCGAGGCGCAGTTCTGCTGCGCGAGCTCACGCTGCATTCGCGCGACGCAATCGCGAGCTTGGGCGAGCGTCTTTGTGCTCCCATCGTGGCGGGCGCGCTTGCGCAGCGCGGAATCGCCAGCGAAGCGATTGAAGCCACCGAAGTTCTCATCACCGATTCCTGCCACGGAGCCGCGGATCCATTTATGGATCTTACGCGGGAGCGCTGCGAATCGCGTCTGCGTCCGCTGCTGGAGCGGCGGATAGTTCCGGTAGTGACTGGATTTATTGGCGCCACACCCGAAGGAACTCTCACCACTCTGGGGCGCGGAGGCTCTGATTATTCGGCGACGATCTTAGGGGCAGCTCTCGATGTGGATGACGTTGTCATCTGGACGGATGTCGATGGCCTGCAGACGGTCGATCCCCGGCTGGTTCCCGGCGGGTCGACGATCCCAGAAATTTCCTACCGCGAGGCCGCCGAACTCGCCTATTTCGGCGCCAAAGTCTTGCATCCGAAAACCCTGCGCGCACTGGCCGAATCCGGCATCCCACTTTGGATCCGCAACACCTTCGCCCCCGAGCTTCATGGCACAAAGATCACGCCCGAGGGTCTTCCAGGCGGGGTCCGGATGACCGCCCTCACCGCGATCAGCGATGTCGCATTGATCACCCTGGGCGGCCCGGGAATGGTGGGAGTCCAGGATGTTCTCGGCCGCACCGTTCGGACGGCCGCCGCGCTGCGGGCCGATGTCCTGCTGATCTCGCAGTCTTCTTCGCAGAATGATGTATGCCTGGTGATCGCTTCCTCTTACGCCAAAGCGACCGTGGAAGCTTTGCGCCACGAGTTCGCCCATGACCTGGCTCATGAGAGCGCCGAGCATATCACCGTGGACCCGACCGTTGCCATTGTGGCGGTTGTAGGATCCCATGTGCGAGGCAGAAGTCGCTTTGTGGGGCGCACTTTCCGGGCCCTCGACAGCCACGACGTCGGCGTCATCGCCATCGCTCAAGGCTCGACCGAATGCAGCCTGTCTTTTGTGGTGGCCAAGGAGGATATGAAAGCGGCACTGCTCTGCATCCATCGCGAATTTCAATTGGGAAACCCGTCGAACGAATCTGCCGCGGAAGCGGAGAGCTATCTCGTTCCTTGTGTGAGTGCGGAGGATAGCCGCTTGCTCGATCACAAGCTTTAAGGTTGTAACTTCTAGATTCCAACTTTGGGTGGTAAAAATATCTCCCCCGAGTGGCCCAGAATCCTATGTCCCTTGTCAGAGACCTGTTTGCCTCCCTCCGAAACGATGGAGCGGAACTAGGGGAGAGTGCTGTGCAGTCACGCCGCAATAGTCCCACGATTTATCCTGCGCCGGAATACCAGTCGCGCCGGGAAGTCAGCATTCTGGATGAAGAATCCTTTCGCCAGATGATTGCCCTGGAGCGCAAGCGCACGGAGCGTTCCCGGCAGCCTTTCCTGCTGATGCTTCTCGATGCGGGAAACTGTGTGCCGTCCGGGGCGAACGGCAGGGTTCTGAGCGAAGTTCTATCCGCGCTTTCCCTGGCTACACGGGAAACCGACGTGACTGGCTGGTATAAGACACCCTCCGTGATTGGAGTGATGTTCACCGAAATCGGCGCAGAAGAGCGCAGCTCGATTGTGGGCACCGTAATGAGCCGGATCAGCGAAACGCTGCGCCACAGCCTCACGCTCGAGAACTTCAGCCAGATGAGCATTTCCTTGCATGTCTTTCCGGAGGACTGGAGTCAGGACACTTCGCAGGGTAATCCCACGTTGTATCCCGACCTGGTGCATCGCCATCAGACCCAGAGTACGGCACGCCACATCAAGCGACTGATGGACATTGCCGGCAGCGCGGCCGCGATCTTTTTCTTGGCCCCGATTTTTCTTCTGGTCGCCTTGCTCGTCAAGCTGAGTTCCAAAGGCCCGATTCTGTTCAAGCAACAGCGCCTCGGTCAATTGGGCAAGCCATTCACCTTCCTCAAATTCCGCTCGATGTATGTGAACAATGACCACAAAATCCATCAGACTTTCATCCGCAGGGTCATCAAAGGCGAGCACGACGGCAAATCTCAGGGCGAGACGAAAGCGGTTTACAAAATGGTGAACGATCCGCGGATCACCCGGATTGGATCGTTGCTCCGCCGCACCAGCCTCGATGAGCTTCCGCAATTCTTCAATGTTCTAAAGGGCGATATGTCCCTGGTCGGCCCGAGACCTCCGATCGCTTATGAATGCGAAGTCTACGACATTTGGCATCGCCGCCGCGTTCTTGAAGTCAAACCCGGAATCACCGGTTTGTGGCAAGTGAAAGGGCGCAGTCGCGTTCGCTTTGATGAAATGGTTCGGCTGGACCTGCAATACTCCCGCAATTGGTCCCTGTGGCTGGACATACAGATTTTATTGCAAACCCCTAAAGCTTTGTTTAGCAACGACGCGTTCTAGATCGATCGCCCCTCCCTCTTTCTTTGGTGCTGACCAAAGGATTACGCCAATGAATGTTATGACCAGCACGCCGGAAGTCGAGCCACCGCCCAACCAGCAAAAAGGACCTGAGATCAAGTTTTTCGAGTCCACTCCACTCAAGCGGAAAAAGGTTTGGATTGATATTGATAATTCCCCCCACGTACCTTTCTTCCTTCCTATCGTTCAGGAGCTTGAGAAGCAAGGCATCGAACTGATCCTGACAGCCAGGAATATCTATCAGGTGCGCGAGCTTTTGGACTTCTTCCACCTGCCTTGCACGGTGATTGGCAGGCACTACGGCAAGAATAAGATGCTGAAAGTGCTGGGTACCTGTTTAAGGACACTTCAGTTGGCGCCTACGGTACTTCGCATGAAACCCGATGTCGCAATTTCGCACGGCTCCCGAGCGCAACTGCTGATTTGTAAAGCTTTCGGGATTACTACCATGATGATGCACGACTATGAGCATTCCACCAAGACCGGCTTTCTTGAGCCCGATTGGGTTTTGATGCCCGATGTGATACCGCATGGAGCGATGGCCAGAAAGGCAGACACGGTATTAAGATACCCCGGCCTGAAAGAGGATGTTTACATCCCGCGTTTTCGCCCCGATCCGTCCATTTTTTCCCAGCTGGGTATCTCCCGGGACGATCTGATAGTGACGGTTCGGCCGCCGGCAACCGAAGCGCACTACCACAACCCTGAGAGCGAAGTGCTCTTCGCGGAGACCCTGCGACTCCTCTCCTCCCAGCCTCACGTGCGGGCCGTGACTTTGCCTCGCAACGCGAGACAAGGCCAGCAATTGAGAGCCGAGTGGGCGGAACTGATCTCTTCCGGCCGGATGCTGGTGCCCAGCGCTCCTCTTGACGGATTAAATCTGATCTGGTTTTCCGATCTGGTGATCAGCGGCGGCGGCACGATGAACCGCGAGGCGGCCGCGCTCGGCGTGCCGGTTTATAGTATTTTTCGCGGGAAGATTGGTGCGGTCGATCGCTATCTGGCGGAGAACGGTCGGCTCATCTTGATTGAAAATACAAACGACGTCCACACCAAGATTAAGCTGGTGCGATGGAACCGCCCGGACAAGCCAGAAGATCGCAATTGCCCGGTTCTTCAGTGCATCGTCGGCAACATACTCTCAGTGCTAAGATCTCAAGATCGACGGTAGTCCCCTTCATTGGCAAACCCGAAAGTCTCCACCTTATTAGGCCTAGGCGTCAGATCACTGTGCCGCTGACATTCAAACCCACCCACCGTTGCGAGGGCGTCTAGCCGTCCTTCCCGGAAACTGACAAGAAACATTTTCCAGACCCTAAGAATCAATTATGACTTCTCATGCGTTACGACTGGCAGACCTCGGAACGACTCCTTCGGCTTTCGAATGGAAGCTGCCCTATTGCGTTGAACCTCTACAGGACCCTCGCTGGGATATCTTTCTGGAAGAACATCCGCGCTCTTCCTTGTTCCACTCTTCTGCCTGGCTTAACGCGTTGTGGTTGACGTATGGCCATAAGCCAATTGTCTACACCACGACTCCGCCCGGGGAGGTGCTGCAGAACGGCATGGTATTTTGCCGTGTCAAGAGCTGGGTGACCGGGTATCGCCTGGTTTCGCTGCCCTTCTCGGATCACTGCGAGCCGCTCGTCGATGAGGTGGAAGATTGGAATGTTCTTTCCGCGGCCTTGGAGACTGAATTCAGGCGCGAACGCTTTGACTATTTGGAAATTCGTCCGCTGGGGCCTTTCGAACTGCCGACCAGCCTCTGTCACACCGCCGTGACCTTTGCCTTCCATAAACTGGATCTGGCTCCGGACATCGATACGATCTTTGGCAATCTCCACAAGAGTTCCACGCAGAGAAAAATACGCCGTGCGTCTCGGGAAGGCCTCACCTATCACGAAGGATCCACAAAGGAGCTTCTCGATGAGTTCTACCGGTTGTTTACCCTGAGTCGAAAGCGTCAAGGACTGGCGCCGCAATCGAAGAAGTGGTTTGCGACTCTGATGGACTGCTTCGGCGACGCGCTGAAGATCCGGGTTGCGCTGAAGGGCGAACAGACCATCGCGGCCATCATCACCATCCGCTACAAAGACACACTCACTTACAAGTACGGCTGCTGCGACGCCCGCTTCAACAACCTGGGCTGCATGCACCTGCTATTTTGGAACACCATCCGGCGGGCCAAGGCTTCCGGCCTGCGGTACCTGGATTTTGGACGCACCGACGCAGATCAAGAGGGTTTGATTACCTTCAAGAACCGTTGGGGCGCCGCCCAATCTGTCTTGACCTATTCGCGATACGGTGCTGCGGAGAATTCCACTCATCTGTTTGATTTATACAGTTCGAAGTGGAAGGCAAGGACCACGAAATATGCGCTCAAGCATGTCTCCGCGGCATTGCTGCCCGCGATAGGCTCGATCATCTACAAACATATCGGATAGGAAGCACCGGCTCGTACCACGCAACTTAATCCCTCCACAGCTATCGAAAAACAGGGCGAACGAAGAACAGGAATATTAAGAACAGGAATATCGAGAAAATGACAAACAGCAACAAATCTGCGGCGCAGCAACCCGAAGATAGCCAGGCGACGGTACAGCGTTTGGTTGCGCTGGCAACTCGTGGCTTGGTGCCGATGTTTGACGAGCAGCGAAAGTTGTTCTGCTATACCCGGAAAAAAATCGATCAGGACATGGTTTGCGAGGGACTCTCGCCGCGCTACACCATGATGACCTTGATGGGTCTTCACCGCCTCGAAGAGGCGGGGGGCGAATCGCCCATCGCAATCCAACCCGTCCTGCAATCTTTGCTGGCGAATCTTGATTGGGTGACTGATATTGGCGATCTGGGCGTGCTGCTGTGGATGTGTGCCCTGGTGGCTCCGGATCGCCTGGCGGAACTGGAAGGACGCGTCGACCTGGAGACTGCCTTGGTCCGTTATCGCGCCGCAAAAAGAGGCGTCACCATGGAATTGGCCTGGTTTCTGACCGGGCTGTCGAACTGGGCTCTGGCTTGCCCGGAAAAGCTGATGCGACTGAAAGACCTTGCCTTCAATACCTTCGGCATGCTCAAGAAGAATCGCGGGGAGCAGGGATTCTTCGGCCATGTCAGCCGCCGGGGAAGCTTGAACGGTCTGGTGCGGGGTCGGATTGGCAGCTTTGCCGATCAGGTGTATCCCGTCTACGCGATGACCAGGTTTTTCCAGGCCTACCAGGAGGACAGCGCGATTCAGATGGCTCTCCAGTGCGGACGCGGCTTGTGCGATGCCCAGGGGTCATTGGGCCAATGGTGGTGGCACTACGATTCTTCCACCGGTCACGTACTCGAGGGATATCCCGTATTTTCAGTTCACCAGCACGCCATGGGACCGATGACCCTGTTCGCCTTGGGAGAAGCCGCACAATGCGACTTCAGCCCATGGATTTATCGCGGATTGAATTGGATCAACGCGAAGAACGAACTACAATTCGACATGGAGGACGATTCCGCCCAACTGGTCTGGCGGTGCCAGTATAGGCCCACGTCCCAGGTTAAGACCTATTTGAAGGCGGCGTTGATTCCGCGAAGCTCGGGCACGCCCTACGAAGCAAAAAAAGACCTGAAGGTCTTGTTCGAGTGCCGTCCCTATGAACTGGGCTGGCTCCTTTATGCCTTTGCTTCCCGTTGCGGCAAGCCGCGCCCCGCTCCTACGAAAACCTTCGAAAACTTTGCGGGCGTTTCGATGTCGGCACGTCGCTAAACCAAGAATATTCCAGCGCACTCAGCGCACTCCTAGCGCAATCCGAGTGCCTCGATCCATTCTCGCCATTTAGGATAAAGTTAAGACATGAAAATCTCGGTGATTGGGGCGGGCTATGTGGGACTGACGACGGCGGCTTGCCTTGCGCAGATCGGACATGATGTCTTCTGCAGCGAGAGCGATCTGGAAAAACTCAAGAAGTTGCAAAGCGCAGTCATGCCGCTGTTTGAGCCGCATCTGGAGGACGTCCTTAAGCTGGTGCGGGCTTCCGGACGGTTAACCTTCGGATCCACCGCCGAGGCCATCGATCACGGTCGCGCCATCTTCATCTGTGTTGGAACTCCGCCGTTGGCTAATGGAGACGCGGACTTGTCGGCCATTGAGGGTGTCGCGCGCGCCATTGCGAAGCAGGCAGCCGGTTACCGCCTGGTCATCGAAAAGAGCACCGTGCCGGTACAGACCGGCGCGCAGCTGCGTAAGCATCTCGCCATGCATAGCACCAACGCGTCGGATTATGACGTCGCTTCGAACCCCGAGTTTCTGCGCGAAGGATCTGCGGTGGAAGATTTTCTGCATCCCGACCGGATCGTGGTAGGGGTCGACTCTCCGCGGTCTGCAGATTTGCTTCGCGAGATCTATGAACCCATCCTCCGGGGGAGTTTCGCCTGTCCCATCCATTCGGACTGCCGGAAGGCGGAGGGCCCCGTTCTGTTGATGACTGATACGAGTTCAGCTGAGCTGATCAAGCATGCGTCCAATTCCTTCCTGGCCATGAAAATTTCATTCATCAACATGGTGGCGAATTTGTGCGAAGTCGTGGGAGCCGACGTAACCAAAGTCGCCGAAGGAATGGGATTGGACCCGCGAATTGGACCCGCTTTCTTGAATCCGGGAATC
>JBAVZU010000010.1:0-5401 GCA_049588915.1 Candidatus Sulfotelmatobacter sp. | reverse complement strand
GATGCCGGTGTTACCGCTAGTGGCGTCAAGCAGGATCTTACTGGACGCGAACCTGCCGCTACGGCGGCCTTCGGCAACAATGTTGGCAGCGGCGCGATCCTTCACGGAGCCACCGGGGTTGTACCATTCGGCCTTGCCCAAAAGTGTGACGCCCGGAATATGTGCGGTGAGCCGATCAAAACGGAGCAAAGGCGTGTTGCCGATGCGCTCAAGCGGGCTCTCTCCAGGCCGCTGCAGCGCTAGTTCCGGCGCGTGGCCCCTTTCGGATGATGTGCCTAACTTGACTGAACCAAGACTCATTATCGATCTATTACCTCGTGACTATCGTAATTATGCAAGAACCGCCAGAACACGCTATGTAGTATGGTGTCTTTAGATGACACGGATCAAAAAATTGATGCAGCCGCAAATAAGCATTATGCAACAGATGAAGACGGTTGCATCTAAATGAAGGAAGCGACGAAAGATGTCCAAAGCGATTGAAGCAAAGACGTACGAAGAAGCCCTTGCGTGGCTGCGCGATCACGGCTTCGATGTGACGGAAGCGCCGGGAACCAATGGCAGGGTCTTCCTGAGAAAGTACAACGTATCGGCGGCGATACAGAAAACGCCGGACGATGGCGTAAAGATTTTTGCCTATCCTGGATATCTGATCGGCAGCGAGATTTCGAAGCTCATCAACCGGGGCTACCAGCAGTTTCTGAAGACCTCAAAGACCGAAGTGCCGGCGACTGCGGAACAGCTCAAAGCCTTGCAGTCGTTCGCGGAAGAGCTGAAAGTTGGTCTTGGATTGCCCAGTCTTTACAACGAGTCGCTGGGTACGGTGAGTGAATCCTACCAATACGATCGCATTAAGGATCGCGATAAGGCGCCGGTGGATCGTCCAAAGCGTCCTTGGGAAGTAGCCGGCAAAGCGGTTTCAGCAAAGGCTGTCGCTGCCAAAAAGGGGCGAGCGTAATCACTTTAGTTCTTTGCTCGTACCTGTACTCGCGTGCCTTCGGGAAGTTTTCCGTTCAGTAATTCCACCACCCCGTTTCGAACTACGCCCTCCAGTTCTTGTAATCCGCGATTCGTATTGCCGACATGTTCTTTTCCTGCGCCCGGGTTGGCGGGCGAGAGTGGTTGCTCCGCATGGGCTTTAGTTTGTCCCATGCCGTTGTCCATGGCTGCATTAGCCAGGCGGTCGGCTTCCTTGTTGTGTTCGCGCAAGGCGTGGCCGATCGAGAACCATTCCAGTTGAGCGATCAGTTCCTTTGCCCGGCCGTGAAGATCCTGCAGCACAGCATTCTTCACCTTATAGATACCCTTGATTTGCCGCACCAGCAACTCGGAATCGCTGATCACCTTAAGCGCCTTCGGTCCATGCTGGAGGGCGTATTCGAGAGCCGCAATCAGCCCCTGATACTCGGCGAAGTTATTCGTCTGGTGCCCAAGATATTGGCTGAGTTGAGCGACTTTTTTGCCGGATTGATCCTGAATCACGACACCATAGCCAGCGGGGCCAGGATTGCCGCGTGCGCCACCGTCGCTGTGGGCGATCAGATAGTGCTCGGGAGGAGCTTCGCGTGGCGAATCACGTTGCGGAAAGAGGGACTTGGTTTCCGCGCTGCGTGAGTAGGGCATGGAAACGAGTTTACAACGGCTCTCGGATAAGAAACGCTCGAGTTTTGTGAAAGGCAAAACAATCGAGGGTGAAACATGGGTTGAAACGGCTTGCAGAGAGGCGAAGGGCGCCATGACCAAAGGGATCCTTCGACTGCGCAAGCAATTCGCTTCGCGAATTATCTCGCTTCGCTCAGGATGACAACGTCTTTTAGCGGCCGGCGGCCAGGCGCGTGGCCAGCCGGGCAGGCAGATTGGCGGCGAAGATGCGGTCTTGCGCGGCTTTAAGGTTATATGGGGTGCGATGGAAGTGCACGACCTGGGCTTCTGTGTCGAAAAGCGCGAAGGCGGCACGCCAATCTCCGTCGCGCGGCTGTCCGACCGAGCCGGGATTGATCATGTAGCGGGTTGAGGATTTGAGCTGCAGCGAGACGGACTCGGCTTTACCGACCGTACGATATTCGGGACGGAAGCCGTCGGCGCTGGAACCGTTGGCGAAAAATCCGCCCTGCAGATGAGTGTGTCCGAAGAAGGTGATCGGGGTTTCGAAGCTGATGAGCGGCACCAGGGCGTCGCCGATCGAAACTACGTAAGCGTCTTCATCCTCCGGTGAACCGTGCACTAATTGCACTTGGGGAAACTGATCCAGGGGAAGCGGGCCCTGCGGCAGAGCGCGCAGCCATTCCAGATGCTCTGGAGTAAGTTGGTCGCGCGTCCAGATGGCGGCGGCTGCGGCCATGGGGTTGAAGTCCTCGAGGTCGAGCAAGCCGGCCACGGCTTTGTCATGATTGCCGCGGACGAAGGCATTCCCCAGGGAACGCGAACGCTCGATCACTTCATTGGGAGAAGCGCCGTAGCCGACGACGTCGCCGAGGTTGGCGACCAAATCGAACGGCGGAGCTCCTGCCAGGCAAGCCTCCATCGCCTCGAGGTTCGCGTGAATGTCGCTGATCAGCAGTATGCGCAATAGACACCAAACAAAGTGGCGATTATAGACCCAGCACACGCAAGATACACGGTCGCCTTTATTCCGGCGCCGTTATTTCGAATTGACAACCGGGCAACGAGCCCAATGTGCGGCAGCGACTTCTTCCAGCGGAGGGAAAGCGTGAGCGCATTGCGGGAGACGAAATCCGCAGCGCGGTTCGAAGGCGCAGCCTGGAGGCATGGCATGAAGCGGGGGCACCGTGCCTTCGATGGTTTCGAGCGGCCGTTCACGGTCCGTCTTTAAATTGGGCACTGCGTGCAGAAGGCCGCGAGTGTAAGGATGAGCGGGAGCGCGAAAGATTTCATCCTTCGCACCAAGTTCAACCACGCTCCCGGCGTACATTACCGCTACACGATCGGCGACCTGGGAGACCACGGCCAGATCATGGGAAATAAAAAGCATAGCTAATCCAAACTTGGCGCGGAGTTCCGCGAGCAAATCAAGAATCTGGGCCTGAATGGTGACATCAAGCGCGGTAGTGGGTTCGTCGGCGATGAGCAACCGCGGACGGTTCACGATTGCCATGGCGATCATCACCCGCTGGCGCATGCCACCGGAGAGTTGATGAGGATAATCCCGGGCTCGCCGTGCAGGCTGTGGAATGGCGACGTCTTGCATGGCTTGTACGGCCAGCGTCCGCGCCTCGTTTTTTGAAGGCGTGCCGTGCGCCAGGATTGCCTCGGCGATTTGGTCGCCCACGCGCATTACGGGATTCAGCGCAGTCATGGGCTCCTGGAAGATCATGGCGATTCGGGAGCCGCGCAGTTGGCGCATAGAATCATCAGGGAGCGCGGTGAGATCGCGGACGATGCCATTTTCAGCAAATAGGATTTCGCCGGAGACTCTCGCCTGCGGGGGAAGCAGGCGCATGATGGCGAGGGATGTGATCGATTTGCCGGAGCCGGATTCGCCGACCAAGCCGAGGACTTCACCCGCTGCGATTGAGAAATTTAGGTCGCGGACGGCTGGAAGGGTTGTTCTGAGGACAGCCACCCCAGGTCGTCCGGCGGCTCCAGGAGCAATGGGGAAGTTGATATTCAGGTTGCGAACATCGAGAAGCGGAGGCACGGAGTCATGTTAGCAGCGCGGCAAGGCATTTTGCCGTTGCCGGCGAAGGGACAGTCAAGGCGGCGGGCTCAATCAGGCTTTATTGACCCAGGATAAGCGGGAGCCCATTCTTGCTGCTTCCGATCACTACGACTTTGGAGTTGGAGCTCTTCGCAAGATTCTCGGTGGCTTCGATGCCTTTCCATTCCAACAGCGACGGAGTTATACCCTGCGCGACAATCTGCTGGAAGTCACGGACGCCGGCAGCCTCAATGCGTTTCCGTTGAGCCTCCTGGGTTTCTTTTTGCAGGCGGAAATTCATGGCCAGTGATTCTTGCTCAGCTTGTTGTTTGGCTTCGATTGCGGCCTTCAGGGTAGCGGGCAACTGGACATCGCGCAGAAGAACGTTCTCGACAGTCAGGCCGCGCTGATTGAGTTGAGCGCTGACCTGGTCGTAAATCTGCTTGGCGACCATTTCTCGTTCGCCGGTGTAGAGAGCATTTGCCGTATGCGATGCTGTGGCCTCGCGGATCGCGGAACGCAGGGTTGGCTCGACGACGACCGTTTCGTAATTTGGGCCAATTTTCTGGAAAACCTCCGCGGCCCGGTCGGGATTGAGGTGGTAGATGAGCGAGGTGTCCAGGCTCATCATCAGGCCTTCGCTCGATGGCACGTTGGCGGACTCTTTCAGAGTTTGTGTCTGAATCGAGAGTTCATTGTTAGTCTTCAGCGGACTGATGAGGTGAATGCCTTCGCCCAAAGTTTGACCGGTCTGCACCTTTCCAAAAAGCGTGAGTACGCCAACATGGCCCGTACCGACTCGCGTCACGCAACTGAACAATAGAATCACCAGCAAAAATGCGGCGATCCCGATTCCGACCAGGCGCACGAGTCCACCACGCCCGCCGCCTCCCTCAAGAATTCTTCCCCGGGCTGGATCATAGATGGTCATCGCTTCTTCTCCGTTGTGATCTTAGGCGCGCCATGATCCCATGATAAGTAACTTCTCTGACACCGAATCCAATGGCCATGAATCTTCCATAAGTCTCCAGGCATCTTTTATGATAAGACATGAGCAAGATTCATATTCCCACGCCCCTGCGGCAGTATGTTGGAAAACAGACTACCATTGAAGTCAAGGCAGCCACGGTTGGCGAAGCGATGACCGCTTTGCTGGCGCAGCATCCGGAGTTGCGGAGGCATCTGTATACGGACGATGGCAAGCTGCGCGCCTTCGTCAACCTCTACGTGAACGACGAGGACATTCGCTACCTGCAGAAAGAAGCGACCTCGCTTAAGGAAAGTGATAACATTTCCATCGTTCCTTCGATCGCCGGAGGCGATGAGTGATTGGGATTTCGCCGAGATCAGGAATTAGAGAGTTGAAACCTTCCCTTACAATCCGCTGTTGTTGTCGTCCTTCGTGTTGCTAGCGCTCCGATTCTGACGCTCCCGAAAATCTAGATTTCAATTGAGGATTTTATGGCTACCATCACCACCGAGATTCCAGGAACATTGAGCAAAGACGAAATTCTGCGCTACTCGCGACACCTGATCATGCCGGAGGTCGGCATGGAAGGGCAGCAGAAGCTGAAAGCGGCGCGCGTACTTTGCATTGGCACGGGAGGCCTCGGTTCTCCGCTGGCGTTGTACCTCGCAGCCGCTGGCGTGGGTACGCTCGGCCTGGTGGACTTCGATGTTGTGGATTATACCAATTTGCAGCGGCAGATCATTCATTCAACCGCCGATGTGGGACGGAAGAAA
>JBAVZU010000009.1:0-23490 GCA_049588915.1 Candidatus Sulfotelmatobacter sp. | reverse complement strand
CATGAATAAGGTTCTAGTTTCGATTGTGATGGGGAGTGATTCTGATCTTGAGATTATGCGCGAGGCAGGGAAGGCGCTGGAGGAATTTGGGATTGCTTACGAGATCGATGTGACTTCGGCACACCGGTCGCCGCAGAGAACGGGCGACTTCGCGAAAAACGCCGCGGGACGCGGGATTCAGGTGATCATTGCGGGAGCGGGCGGGGCGGCGCATCTGGCGGGGGTGATCGCGGCGCACACGACTTTGCCGGTGATTGGAGTGCCGATTCCTTCGACGTCGTTGCAGGGGATGGATTCATTGCTGGCGACGGTGCAGATGCCGGCGGGAATTCCGGTGGCAACAGTTGCGATTGGGAAACCGGGAGCGACGAATGCCGGGATTTTAGCGGCACAGATGATTGGGTTGGGGGATGCGGCGGTCGCCAAGAAGCTTGAAGGACACAAGGAGAAACTGGCGAGGGGGGTGGAAGAGAAATCGAGAAAGTTAAGAAGTTCGCTGGGTTTGAGGACGTAGCCTGGGCGCTAAAGCCCGCTCTCTTCAAGGGACTCTAGCGTAGCGCTGGAGCTCTGCGCCACCCAAAATCTTGCGGCGATATGCCAATAGGGATCCTTCGACTGCGGTTTTGCTTCGCTATCGCGAAGCAAAATCCTCGCTCAAGATGACACTCCTCTTTTTTTTTGAAAAGCGTCTTTTCTGAAAACCTTACAGCTTCAATTCCTTTAAGTATTCGCGAAAGGGGTCGCCGAGGTCTTCGCGTTTCAGTGCGAACTCGACGGTGGCCTTCAGGAAGCCGAGTTTGTCGCCGGTGTCGTGGCGGCGGCCTTCGTAGACGTAAGCGTACATTTTTTCTTTCTTGAGGAGGAGACGCATGCCGTCGGTGAGTTGGAGTTCGCCGCCGGCGCCAGTGGGCGTGTTGGCGAGCGCGTCGAAAATTCCGGGAGTCAGGATGTAGCGGCCGATGATGGCCAGGTTCGACGGCGCTTCTTCGGGCTTGGGCTTCTCCACCATGTTTTTAATTTCGAAGAGGCGATCACCGAAGCGGCTATTCTTGACAGGCTCTACGTCGAGCACGCCGTAGGAAGAAATCATTTTGCCTTCGATGATTTGAGTTGCGAGGACCGAACATTGTTTCTCGTCGAATACTTCCACCATTTGTTTGAGGCAAGGGACCTTGGCATCGATTACGTCGTCGGCGAGCAGCACGGCGAAAGGCTCGTGGCCGACGAGTTCACGGGCCATGAGAACGGCGTGGCCGAGACCGAGGGCCTCCTTCTGGCGAACGTAAGCCACATAGATCATGTCAGAGATGGAGCGCACAATCTGAAGTAGATCGGTTTTGCCGCGCTCTTCGAGCATGCGTTCGAGTTCGTAGCTGACATCGAAATGATCCTCGATGGCCTGCTTGCCGCGGCCGGTGATGATGAGGATCTGGTTGCAGCCTGAGGCCATGGCTTCTTCGACGCCGTATTGGATGATGGGCTTGTCGACCAGGGGAAGCATTTCCTTGGGCTGAGCTTTGGTGGCGGGGAGGAAGCGGGTGCCCAGGCCGGCGGCGGGGAAAACAGCTTTACAGACTTTCATCTTCGTCATAAAGGCGGTGGCGCGTTTGTGGTCGTTGTTTCGTTCAGAGTTCGATTGCCGGATAATTGTAAATGCTGAGGTTTGAGGCTGGCGACCTCGGCGGCTAAAGCCGCGCCTTTCAAACCGCACCTTTCGTTGGTATATGAAGACTAAGTGGGGCCGATGGCGGATTGAACTTGGGATGCAGTTTCGGAGCTTGCCAGTTGCTCTAATACTGTGCGCAATGCGCGCAGGACCTCGTCTGCGGCCGTGGCCTTTAAAATAAATTTCAACATTCCGTCGGGAGTGAATTGGGCGCCGCGCTGGGTGGACACAAAACCGGCGAGCTGTTCGGGATCGACAGCAGCGTTCTGTTGGAACTTCAGCGTGACAGAATCGCGTTTGCGCTCGATGGCATTTACGCCGACTTTCATACACAGGAGTTTGAGCGAGGCGTAGTCGAGGAGATTGCGGACGGCGGGCGGCGGTGGCCCGTAACGGTCCTGCAGCTCTGCGGCTACGTCGGCCAGTTGCGATTCGGTTTCGACGCGAGCGACGCGTTTATACATTTGCAGACGCTGGTTTTCTTCGGGGACGTAGTCGGCGGGAATGCGTATGTTGAGGCCGAGGTTGAGCTGGGTCTCAGTCTCTTCGGGTGCGGTTTCTCCTTTCATTTCGCGCACGGCGCGCTCGAGCATTTGAGTGTAAAGCTCGAAGCCGACGGCTTCGATGTGTCCACTCTGTTCACCGCCGAGCATGTTGCCGGCGCCGCGGAGTTCAAGATCGAGGGCAGCGATTTTGAATCCGGCGCCGAGATCGGAAAATTCTTTGAGCGCGGCGAGGCGGCGACGGGCGATGGGCGTGAGCTCGACTTCCGGCGGAAGCATGAGATATGCGTAGGCGCGGCGATTGGAGCGGCCGACACGTCCCCGGAGCTGGTAGAGCTCTGAGAGACCAAGGCGATCGGCGCGATTTATCAGGATCGTGTTGCACAGCGGGATATCGAGGCCATTTTCGATGATCGTAGTCGAGACCAGAATGTCGGCTTCGTGGTGCATGAATTTCAGCATCACTTTTTCGAGTTCGCCTTCCGACATCTGTCCGTGACCTATGATGATGCGGGCCTTAGGCACGAGCGCCTGGATTTTTGCGGCGATTTCCCAGATCGTGTCCACGCGATTGTGAACGAAATAGACCTGGCCGCCGCGTTCAAGTTCCTGCTCGATGGCCGTCTGTATGAGTTTCTCGTCCCAACTGGCGACGACGGTTTGAATCGCCATACGGTCTTTGGGCGGAGTTTCGATGACGCTCATGTCGCGCAGGCCTACCAGAGACATGTGCAGAGTGCGGGGGATGGGCGTGGCCGACATGGTCAGCACGTCGACCTGTTTGCGCATTTGCTTGATGCGCTCTTTGTGGCGCACGCCGAAGCGCTGTTCTTCGTCGACGATGAGAAGTCCGAGGTCGGAAAATTTGATGTCTTTGGAGAGGATGCGATGGGTGCCGATGAGGACGTCGATTTTTCCGGCTTCGGTTTTTTGCAGGATTTCTTTTTGCTGCTTCGGGTTGCGGAAGCGGCTGATCATTTCAATGGTGACGGGGAAGGGCGCGAAGCGCTGTTTGAAGGTTTCGAAGTGCTGGAAGGCGAGGACGGTGGTGGGCGCGAGCACGGCGACTTGTTTGTTGTCGGCGACGGCTTTGAAGGCGGCGCGCATGGCGACTTCGGTTTTGCCGTAACCGACATCGCCGCAGAGCAGGCGGTCCATGGGCTGGGAGGATTCCATGTCGCGAAGGACGTCTTTGATGGCCTGAGCCTGATCTTCAGTTTCGTTGAATTCGAAGGCGTCCTCGAACTCGCGGAACCATTCGTTGCCGGGCGGAAAGGCGTGTCCGACAGCGGTTTTGCGCTCGGCGTAGAGTTTGAGAAGTTCGTCGGCCATGTCTTTCATGGCCTTGCGTACGCGAGCTTTTGTCTTTGACCAGGACTGGGTGCCGAGATGGCTCAGTACGGGCTTTGCGCCTTCGGAGGAACGATATTTTTGGACTAGATCGAGACGCGTGAGTGGGACATAAAGGCGAGCGGCTTCGGCGAATTCGAGCAACATGAATTCCGCAGGGCCATCGCCGTGGTTGATCTCTTTCAAGCCCTGATATTGGCCGATGCCATGCTCGACGTGGACGACGTAGTCTCCCACTTGCAGGTCGCGGAAGTCGGAGAGGAAAGCGGATACCTTGGATTTGGAGCGCTGCGGACGAGAGGCGACAGCGTCAGACTCGTCGAAGAGATCACGCGAGCCGAAGATGGCGAGATTCGCGCCAGGAAAAAGAACGCCATCCGGGACATAGGCCGCGGCCAGGGTAGTGGTGAGGACTTCGCCGGCGAAGTAGCTGGTCTCATCGGCGTAGCTCTCGCCGCCACGGGTGCGGCTTCCCAGGCGGAAGGAGACGTTGTATTCGGTGAAGACATCGGCCAGGCGTTCGACTTCGCCGGTGTTGGGGACGGCGAAGAGGACTCGCTGGCCTTCGGCGTTGAGCTTCTGCACTTCTTCCAGCATCGCAGGAACTGCGCCATGGAAGCGCGGCGAGGGCTGAGTGAGAAATGAAATTTCAGAAGCATCGTCCAGGCCACGGGTGATGCCAAGGTGCTCGAGGTTCGCGCCGGGAAGAGCCGCGGTTCTTTGCCACCAATCGTCCGGTGGAAGATAGAGATCTTGAGGGGGCACGAGATTGCCGACGCCGCTGCGCTCGTGGGCTTCGGAGACGCGGGTCCAGAAGCGGTCGAATTCCTGCGTGAGTTGATCGGGTTCGTCGAGGAGAACGGCGGCTTGCGGGATAAGATCGAAGATAGTTCGATCAGCTCCCGCAACGGGAGTATAGAACTCCCATCCGGGAAAAACATTCAGGCCACCGGCGCGGACGGCCGCTTCGACGATCTCCTCGTTGCCGGTGATGCGCTTACCGCTGAGACGGGTGTGGATTGCGCCAAGAAGATGCTCGTTGATCGGAGTTTCGGTGAGCGGAAGCAGTATGGCTTCGTCGACAGGATTCGAAGAACGCTGGGAAGCGGGATCGAACTTGCGAATGGAATCGGCTTCATCGCCGAAGAACTCGATGCGCAGAGGGCGGTCGGCCTCGGGGGAATAGACGTCGAGGATGCCGCCACGCACGGCGTATTGCCCGGGCATCTCGACTACGTCGGTGGAGGTGTAACCGACGGTGTTGAGGTGAGCGAGCACGGAATCGAGATCGAAAGTCTCGCCGCGTCGAATGGTGCGAGCGAGGTCCGCGTAGTAATCGCTGGAGCGCAGGCGGATAGCGGTGGCTGCGATCGGGGAGACGACGATGGACGCCGCGCCGGTGGCGATCTTCCACAAAGCTGTGGCACGCTCTTCCTGGAGTTCAGGATGAGGGGAAAGATTTTGGAAGGGGAGCACGTCGCGGGCGGGGAGAGAAATGATCGACTCCGGATCGCAGGCACCGGTGAGTTCACAGAAGCCGCGGAGGACGGGAAGAAAGTTCTCGACGGCACGGTTGTCATTGACGACGAAAATGAGCGGACGTCCGGCGGTGCGCTGAAACAGCACGAGCAGCAAGGCTTTTGCGGTGGGCGTCAGGCCGGAGACACGAATCCGCTCCGTGCCCTCCTTGAGGTGGGAGGCTACACGCGTGAAAGCGGGAAGCTTTTCTACGTCCACGAAGAGTTCGCGGACGAAAGGTAGAAGCATGCTCCTTGATTTTAGCAGGACAGCGTAGTCGGTCGTCGGGCTCGGTAGATACGGTGCGAGGTGGAAATCCCATGTCTCGCAAAGGCGGCGAGACATGGGGCACCCCTAGAGAGGACCGGCGAGCGGCGCTCTGCGGGGCAGCCGAGGGCGGCTGTCTCTGCATGGTTGATGTTAGCGACGCAATAATGGGCGGGTCAGACAGGTGGGGCCACCGCTGCCGTTGATGCAGAGTTCGGAGCCGGGGAAGGTGCGGACGTCGAATCCGTTTTCGCGCAGGCGGGCGTTGGTTTTGTGATTCTCTTCGATGGCAAGCAGGCGGTTGTTGCCGAGGGCGAGGACGTTGCAGGCGAGAGTATCGCGCTCGGAGGGATCGATTTCGATGAATTTAAATCCGCGAGATTTGAGCAGTTCGACAGTTTCGACGGCGAGCCAGGGAAGGTCTACGATCGCGGTTTGATCATCGAGGAGGCTGATCAGAGACATTAGATGGAGACAGGCAGACGGGCCGTCGCCGTAGGGGAGTGCTGCCGTGTGAACTTCTACCCCGTGAGGCGCGAGCAGCGCGCGCATCTGCTGAATGCCAGCGGCGTTGGTGCGGTAGCCGTGGCCGATGAGGAGAGTTCTGGAGTCGAGCCATAGGATGTCGCCAGCTTCGGTGGTGCCCGGTGCAGTAATAGCGCCGAGGGTAGGGATCTCCAAAGAGGCGCAAAACGAGGCCTGGTGCCAGCCTTCGCCGATGCGGTTCGGCTTGCCGGGACGCATCACAATCAAACCGTAATCGGTGGGGAGTGAGGCGTCATGGGCGTAGACGGCGTCGAGAGAAAGATTGGAAGCGGCGGGCATCTCCAGGAGTTCCGCACCGGCTGATTTCAGTTCGTGGCAGAGAGCTTCGTGTTGAGACTGGGCAGCGGGGAAATCGGGGGCGTGGTGGAATCCTAGTTCCCGCCATCGAGCCGCGATCTCGGGCTGGTTCCAGCGTGCAGTGCGCGGGGAACAGACCATGACACGCTTGAGGGCGCCGACCATCGAGTGTCCATTGAAATGAGTTCTTGTTATTGTCTCTGGCATTTATTCCTCAATAACATCGTGAAGCGGTTGCGGCTGTTAGGAATCTATATGGGCATTATGGCAAAAGCAATGTGGGAAGGCGCGGTGCTGGCCGAGAGTGGTGCGACGGTCGAGGTGGAGGGGAATCAGTATTTTCCGCCGGATGCGATTCACGAAGAATATTTCAAGCCGAGTGGTGCGCATAGTGTTTGTCCGTGGAAGGGGACGGCAAGTTATTACGACGTGGAAGTGAACGGCAAACGGAATGCAGGAGCGGCTTGGTACTATCCCGAGCCGAAGGATGCGGCGAAGCAGATCAAGGGGTATGTGGCGTTCTGGAAGGGCGTGCAGGTGGAGTAGATTTGTGGCACGACCGAAGCCGTGCCCTTCCCGATCTTCGGGATTCCGAAATCCTAAAGCACGTTAGAACTCGACGTGGGCGCGGAAGGAGGGGACGAGTACGGGCCCGCGATCGCGGTTGTAGCCGGGGTCATTGATGTGTTGGAGGCCAGGGGCGACGTAAATGCCGCGCCAGATGTGGGCTGTGTAGTAGGTCTCCACGATGTTCTCGCGGCCATAGTTGAGCGCACCGTCGCCGAGCAGGAAGCCCAAGCCTCCGTCGGCGAGGTAGTTCTGGTGATCTTTCTTGATGGCGTTCGAGATGAACGCAATTCCCGCGCGATCTTGTTTACGATGCCACCAGACGCCGTTAGCGCCCACTCCTTCGGCGAAAGTCTGATCGACTTCTGTGTAGGCAAAGGATTCCGTCTTGCCGTTATCCCAACCGAAGCGGGCGAATGCGGTTAGATAGCGTGTGAGGTTCTGCTCGAGATTGATTCCGAATCCGTACTTGCGCGTGATGTGCCAGGGATGATTGGTGATGTCCGGTACGATTTCTGGAGTGGGAGCGGAATGATCTTCAAACTGAATAATGGCATCGCGATAGATACCCATGTTGGCATAATTGGTGAAGGCGAGGAGGCGCATGACCCCTGCTCTGTGCGGGACCGGGCTACGACGTAGTTCGTATTCAAAGTTTTCCGCATGAACCTGCCACGGCCGGTATACAAGGTCGATTCCGTTGGCAACTTTCGGCATTAGCGCTTCGGCGAAGCGAAAGCCCCAGTTGCGATCCTCGTAATCAGCGGTGAGGCCGACGGTGTAGCCGCGCGTATCGGCGGCATAGTCCCATGCGCCGTTGTTGTCGGTAGTCCAGTTAATGAACTGGAAGTGAGTATCGGAGCCGACGGAGTTTATGTCGAAGAAATCCGGCATGCTGAATTTGCCAAAGCGGATTTCCAGGCGGCGGCGTGGCAATTCGTCGAAGAGGGAGAGAAACGTGCGCGCGTTTTCGACTTTATCTTTGCTCAGAGCGAAGACCTTGTGAATCATGCCCCGGCCCAAGTAAGGAGCCTTGCTGAGCAAGGGATTGCGGACGATATCGAGATCGGTGTTACCCGCGAGGCCGAGACCGGTGCTGAGGGCGGCTCCGCCGGCCTCTTCGATGTCGACTAAGAGCTCGGTGGAATTATTGAGGCGCACGCCTGTGTAGAGCGTCATCACACGCGATGTGGCCTTTTCGTAATCGGGGCTTAGGCTGTGAGGACCGCTGTAATCGGCGTGAAAAGGAGGATGGGTCTGGAAGATAAAGTTGGCCTGACCGGAGAGCCAGAAGCGTGAGTCTTTGAAGTGAGGGAACATGGCCTCAGTGGATTCGTCTGGCTGTGGATCGGTCGCGTTGGATTGGTCGGACTGGGGAGGGGCATTGGGCGTATCTGCGACGGAGACTTTGCACTGTTGCGCAAGCGCCGGCGAAATGAAGAAAAAGGCGAGCATCGAGATAAAAATCAGACAGAAGCTCACTGCGTGCAGGAGGGAACGAGCCGCGCAATCTGCAGCGTTGCCAACATCTGCAGGCTGGGAGTTTGATGGGCGCGCGTAATTGGAAATCAATCTCATTTCATGATTACAGGTTCGACATTACAGGGGTCGAACGTCTAGAGAATTCCGATCACGTGTTTCCCATTGAGATACTTAACGGGAGTATATCACAGATAGTTAACTATAGTTAATAAAAACCAATTGAGCGAGCTCAACGGATCAATCCACCGAGCCTACGCAGAAATGGTTAAAGGAATGTTACAGCACGAGATGGAGTCGCCGGAGGAACTGGGGGAAGATTTGATCGGGCTGGTCCGAGCTTACTGAAGCGTTCTCGACTACAGGTTTTGAGGCGAAGTAGAAAAGGACAGCCCGGAGCCCCCGAAGCTGTCCTGAAACCCTCCCGGTTAGAAGGGCAACGTGATGATCTGAGGTTACCGAGGCGATGTTGCAAAATGATGGCGGCCTAATGAATATCTGGTTAATTCGATCGGCATAGCGCTGTATAGTAATCGGTTGCGCGAACGGTGGATCGCTGCTCGATGCACAGCCGAGCGCGGCTGTCCCCTGATCGCGCGGTTTTGCATATTGAATCTATTTTTGTGGGAGCTTTGATGCCGTCCACAACTTCTCGAAAGGCTGAGCAGTCGCGCAGGTTGCAGCAACGTGCCGAGAGCATGATTCCCGGAGGAGTGAACTCACCGGTGAGGGCATTCGGCCCGGTGGGAGGGGATCCGCTATTTATTGTGCGCGGAAAAGGTTCGCACATTTGGGACGCTGATGAAAATGAGTTCATTGACTATGTGGGATCATGGGGGCCGCTGATTCTGGGCCACGCCGCGCCGGATGTGCTGGATGCGATTGTGAGCGCGGCGTGCAATGGCACAAGCTTTGGAGCGTCGACTCCGGCGGAGGCGGACCTAGCGGAGCTAGTGATTTCGGCGTTTCCTCATGTGCAGAAGGTTCGCTTCGTGAGTTCGGGGACCGAAGCCACGATGTCCGCGATTCGTTTGGCGCGAGCATATACAAAACGCAAATACATTGTGAAATTCGAAGGATGCTATCACGGACATTCCGATGCATTGCTGGTGAAGGCAGGCTCGGGAGTGGCAACGCTTGGAATCCCGGGATCGGCGGGCGTTCCGGAGGAGTTTACACAATTCACGCTGGCGCTGCCGTTCAATGACATCAAAGCGGTGGAGTACGCGTTTCAGAAGTTCAAGCATCAGATTGCTTGCGTGATTGTTGAGCCGGTTGTGGGGAACATGGGATGTGTTCCGGGAACTGACGATTATCTCGTAGGGCTGCGATTTATCACGGAGCGAGAAAAGTCAGTGCTGATTTTCGATGAAGTGATGACGGGGTTCCGCGTGGCATTCGGGGGAGCGCAGGAACTTTACAACATTCGTCCTGACCTTACGACTATGGGAAAGATCATCGGGGGAGGATTGCCGGTGGGGGCTTACGGCGGGCCGAACGAGATTATGAATCTGGTGGCGCCGCTGGGGCCGATGTACCAGGCAGGCACGCTTTCGGGGAATCCGTTGGCTATGGCGGCGGGATGCGCGATGTTGAAGCATTTGCGCGAGCATAAGGAAGAGATTTATTCGCGTCTCGATAAGCTGAGTGGAGAATTGGTGGAAGGCGTGGCTGCGGCGGCCAAAGATGCGGGCGTGCCGCTGTGCTACAACCGAGTGGGGTCGATGTTCACGTGGTTTTTTACGCCGGGGCCAGTGACAGATTGGGATTCGGCCTCGAAGTCAAATACCGAAGCATTCGGGAAGTTTTTTCGGGCGATGTTGGATGCTGGAGTGTACTTGCCGCCGTCACAGTACGAGGCGGCGTTCCTGGGCGCGACGCACACGGCGGAAGATGTGCAGCAAACGATTGTGGCCGCGAGGGGAGCGTTTGCGGCGGTGAAGAGCTGAAAGAGCAATGCCTCATCACCGTGATTACGTCAAGAAGCTAGCGGACATGGATATATCGTTGGCGCTTGTATTAGTTGGTTGCGTTTTTCTCTTTACGGTTTCGGCGTGGCGGACAATGTTGAAGCGGCCGGGTTCAGCGCAGGCGCTCGGGCCTGTCTTATTCTTGACACTCAGTTCGTTGCTTCAGGTAGCATTCATTATCCTCGTATGGAGAGAGATTCTGACGTTGGACTACTCCCTTAGGTTTGCGGCGTTGGGTCTCCCCTGCTGCGTCTTGGCGCTCATTTTGGCAAGTCGTCGGAAAGTACAAAAAGATCAGCCGCGGGGCGCAGCAATAGAAGCATTTCTAGGCCTGGTAATGTGGATGTTCCTGATTTCCGCTCATTGAAGTGCGTTTCAAAACGCCTGCCTCTTCTCCATCATCTGCGGAATTGTTACGAAGTCATATCCTTCAGATTTGTAGCGGGCAATAAGGTGATCGGTGGCGATTACGGTTTGGGAGCGGTCGGCACCTAATTGTTTGTGACTTCCGTCGTGCAGCAGGATCACGTCGCCGCCGCGCATTTGTTTCGCAACTTTTCGTTCGATTACGGCGGCAGGCGGAGCGGTCCAGTCGTAGCCGGTAACGTTCCACATCACAGGCTCCAAGCCCAGTTCGCGGGCAATGCGTAGTACGGCTGGACGACGTCCACCGAAGGGAGGACGAAAAAGATTTGAGCATTCGCCGATCGCATCCTGCAATGCGGTGCGACATTCCGTGAGTTGCCGTTTGATTTCTGGTTCGCTTTTGAACGTAAGCAAGGGGTGAGTGAAGGTGTGATTGCCTACGACGTGACCTGCCTGGATGATTTCGCGGGCGATTTCAGGGCGTTGCTGGACGTAGCGTCCGATCAGAAAAAAAGTTGCAAGGATAGATTGTTTGGCAAGGACATTGAGCAAACGCAGGGTGTGCAAGTCGTTGGGACCATCGTCGAAGGTGAGGGCGATCTGGCGCGAACCACGAGGAAGGGCGTAGAAGGTTTGTCCATACAACTGCCCCGTCGGCGCCATGGATTCGTAACCGGCAACTAGAGCAGCCGCAGTGGAAGCAGCGCCGGTGAGGGCGAGCCCGAGCATGTGGGGAATTCTAAAGGATTTTCAATTTCTTATTTTCAAATGACGATCGAAAAGCGGAATCACAATCAGTCGGCAATTGAAATTGGCAATGGAAATCTGATGTTAACTCTTCGCGCAATTGCCACTCGGCTCCATCCGAGATATTCTGCCAATTCCTAAATCTTTCTAGCCCATGGCGAATCTTTTCGAGCTTCCCCGTTACATTGCAGTTGAAGGCCCCATTCGAGTGGGGAAGAGCACGCTGGCCCGCATTCTGGCGGAGCGCCTGAATGCGCAGAGGGTGATGGAGCCTGAGGCCAATCCATTTCTCGGCGCATTTTATGAAGGCCAACGAGGGGCGGCGTTTCAAGCCCAGTTTGCATTCCTGGTGCGGCGCTTCGAGCAATTGCAGGAACTGGACCTGGGTCCGAGTTCGCAGAAGACGGTGGTGTCCGATTACATCATCGAAAAAGACAAGCTGTTTGCCTGCCTGAACCTGACGGACCAGGAACTGGATACTTACAATCGCTACTACAATCACTTTCGCGAGCAGTTGCCGACGCCGGATCTTGTGATCTATTTGCAGGCTTCGCCTGAGGTGCTGAAGAAACGACTGAAAAAAAAGAATGCACCAGGCGAGCGAGCGGTGAGCGATGAATATCTGGAAGAAGTGGTTAAGGCTTACGAACACTTCTTTTTTCACTACACGTCGTCGGATCTGCTGATCGTGAATACGTCCGATATTGATTTCGTTGACAGGAATGAAGACTTACAGGAGCTACTGCGAAAGGTGACGGAGCCGATCAAGGGGACGCAATATTTTCTGCCGCTGGGTGGGCAGGAGGCGGTGGGAGCGTAGGAGCTGGCGGTGGTCGCTTTCCCGCGAGGCGCTAAGTCTGTAATAGTTGGGTTGCCTGAGCGTCACTTTTCGTGTCGCGGCAGGGAATAGACGGACAGGCCTTTTCCGACTTTCGAGAATTCCTGGTCTGCAGTGACCAGCCACGCGGCACGCTCGATGGCGAGTTCGGCGGCGAAAGCGTCGGCATAGCCGAGACCGTGTTTATGTTTAAGTTCGCCGGCTCTGGAGGCACGGTCGCGGTCCACACTGATAATTGCGATGGGCAGTTCCTGGACGCGAGCTTCGGCTTCGCGAGCTTTGATCTCGCCGTGCCATCTCCATGCAGTGTAGAAAACTTCACCCCAGTTGACAGCCGACATCAGAAGTGGAAAATCTTGTCGCGTCGCCTCTTCTATGAGGCGGTCAATCTTTCCAGCTGCGCCCTGGCGGCCCTCAAGGAAGCCGATTAAGGCATTGGCATCGAGCACATATCGCCGGCTACGGCCGCGAGTTGCGGCAGTCGTCATGACTTCTCTTGTCGGCGTTCCCGTTCGCGCTCGCGTTCACGTTCAGCGAGGTGCTCGTCAAACATAGATGGCTCGCCCGGTTTAGGCTTGAGAAATCCCCGAATCTCTTTTATACGCTGCGTTGTGATCGGCGTTAGCACCAGACGTCCTTGCTCTTCGCTCCAAGAGGCGGGGACACCTTTTTTCAAACCGAATTGCTGCCGGAGTTTGGCCGGAATCACGACTTGGCCTTTAGAGCTAATCACTGTTCGGTAGCTTGCCATGGCTCATCTTACCATGATGTAAGACAAACTGGATCATCTCCCCAGACCGCGACTTTCTCTCAGTAACTTCCTTACAGTAGCCATCGACGAAACTGCCTTTTTGCGACTACAATTAAGTCTCAGCATCAACGTAGATGCTTGCAGGCTCTATCCGGCCGAGCCGGAGGGGCACTGGAGGATACAGTGAGTCTTACTCCGATTGGCGAGCCTCGCCATAAGATCACCACCGCTTCTCTGCGGGAACTAAAACTTCACCATCAACCAATCAGCTGCCTTACGGCTTACGACTATGCTACTGCCCGCCTGCTCGACGAGGCTGGAATCGAAATGATTCTAGTGGGTGATTCCCTTGCTCAAACCATGCTGGGCTATGAGAACACGCTTTCTGTGACAGTGGACGAAATGCTGCACCATGTGAAGGCGGTCCGGCGGGGCACGAACAATGCGCTGCTGCTGGCGGACATGCCTTACGGGTCTTATCAAATCGACTCCAAAACCGCCTTGAGCAACGCTATGCGATTTGTGAAAGAAGGCGGGGCGGAAGTGGTGAAGATAGAAGGCGGAGAAAAGCGCGTCGATTTGATTCGTGGGATCGTCGACGCTGAAATTCCGGTGGCCGGCCACATCGGGCTGACGCCGCAGTCGGTGAACGTGATGGGCGGTTACAAGGTGCAGGGCAAGGATTTGGGCGGCATCGAGCAATTGATGCGCGACGCGGTGGCGCTGGACGGCGCCGGCGTGGCCTGCCTGTTTCTGGAGGGCATTCCGCGAGAAGTGGCGGCAATGATCACGGCGGAGGTTGGCACGCCGACGATCGGGATTGGCGCTGGTCCGGAATGCGACGGGCAGGTTTTGGTGTTCCACGACATCATGAACTTGACGTTCGGACATCCGGCAAAATTTGTGAGGCGGTACGGCGACGCGGCGGCGCTGATCACCAACGCAGTCCAGGCCTATCGCGCCGATGTGAAGTCGTTGCAGTATCCAGCGGATGAAGAGTCATATCATCTGCCAGGGGAGACGAGGGCCGGGCTGGAGACGGTGTTGGCGCGGAAGCGTGCGATGCGGCGGTGAATTCTAGCCACGGATTTACACGGGTGCCAGGGGTTCGACAAAAATTGCCGCAATAGTGCTAGCCTAAGGGGAGGAGCGGAGGTTTTTATGCTGTTTCCAGCGTTCTTTCTTCCATTCTTCGGCTTTGTTTTTGTGATGTATTTCCTTCCGTCGATCATTGCTCTGGCACGAAACAAACGTGACATTACGGCGATCGTGCTGCTGAACTTTTTTCTGGGTTGGACGATGATTGGTTGGATTGTTGCGTTGGTGTGGGCGGTGAAGACCGATGTTCCCATGGTGGTGCGGTGAGTGTTTCCGCAGTGGACGTTAGAAATTGGCGCGCCGTGGCCGCAATTCTGGCAGTGGTTTTGATGGTGAGTTGCTCGCTGGTGGCATGCTCAGAAAAGAAGACGGAGCCGACGCCGGATGCTGTCGCGTTGCTGCAGGCCGTTGCTCCGGCAGATCCGGGGAAGCTTCCATCGCTGCAGGAAACCAAGCACTGGAGCAATCCATACTTGGTGATTCGGCCAGGGTCGGTCGGATTGCTGACGGGAATTGCGGCGAATGAAGAGCAGATTCTGAAGCCGGAAGATGTTCTGGGCGCATTGGCGCAGTTGCCGGGATCAGCATGGCCTTACGGGCGGGCGGTTGCGATCCTGGTGGATGCGAAAGCGATTCGAGCCGAACAGGACAAGATAGCGCTTCGCCGAAACCGGGGAGTCGTGGCAGGAGAACTACAGAGCGCACACGTGGCCATTCACTGGATTCCCTCCTCTTGAACGTCATTTCAAGCCAAATGAAAATCTGTGAAGGCATCGAAGACATGCGTGCGGCGTGTCGTGATGTGCGCCGTAGCGGAAAACGGCTGGGATTCGTGCCAACCATGGGCGCGCTGCACGAAGGCCACTTATCGCTGATAAGGACGGCTCGGGCTGCCTGTGAGGTTGTTGCAGCGTCGATTTTTATAAATCCTAAGCAGTTTGGGCCGACAGAGGATTTGGCGAAGTATCCGCGGACGTTCGATCATGACCGGAATCTTCTGGAAAAAGAAGGAGTGGAATTACTCTTCGCTCCTTCCCTGGAAGAAATGTATCCGGCGGGAGGAGTGACTTGGGTCGAGGTAGAGGGACTGAGCAACAAGCTGGACGGGCGTTCGCGGCCGGGGCACTTTCGCGGCGTCACGACAGTGGTGGCCAAGTTGTTGCATGTGGTCGAGCCGGACGTAGCATTCTTCGGACAGAAGGATGCGGCGCAGGTTGCGATCATTCGACGAATGGTGCGCGACCTGAATTTTCCAGTGGAAATTGTGACGTGCCCAATTGTGCGGGAGTCGGACGGATTGGCTATGAGTTCGCGCAACATTTATCTCGATCCGCAACAGCGACAACAGGCGTTGGCGTTGCATCATTCTCTGATGCGGGTGAAAAAATTGTGGGAGGCAGGAGAAAGTGACCCTGAGAAGCTGGTGGTCGCGGGCGTGGAAGAAATTGCCAAAGAGAAATTGGTGCGTCTGGATTATTTCGAAATCGTGGATGCCGATAGCCTGGATCCGGTGCAACTCGCCAGCTCCGGGGCGATGGTGGTGGTTGCCGCATTTGTAGGGACGACGCGGATCATCGATAACGTTGTGCTTTAGGGCGTGAATCATGCGCCGAATAACTAACATATCTACAAATGCACCTCGCAGTGCGAGATTGTCCCCACATAACTTCCTTCCTACCTGGGTTCCGGGAACAATTTGCGATTTGGGCCGGAGCCGTAGAGGTCACCGACGACGTTCAGGTTGCGGTCGAGCTGTACGCCAGCGCCGAGAGCTTTTCGAGTTGGGTTGCGACTGAACAGGTTGGGCAATTGCACGAAGCGGAGATCCTGGAAGTCGACAATGTAGCCTTGCTCGGGCGGGTCGGGCGTTTCCGTCTGCGTAATCGGATATTGCGCCCAGTCGAGGTACACACGTCCGAGATAGGAACGCTTGGCGGCGAGGCTGATGGGCGTCTCTTCCGGCTTGTAGCGGACCTCAAGCGTGTCGCCGGGAACTCCGGGATTGACCTCGGGACCGATGGAGTCGACCGGAGCGAGAACAAAGAAATTCGAAGTTTCCACCACTCCGTACCAGTGGAATGGATTCGCCAGATCGGGATAGGCAGAGGCTCGAACAGGGTCGGAGCCATTGTAGGTGCGGGTGTTAAGCGCATTGACGGCGCGGCGATGTTCGTAGTTGCGAACGGCCCACAACAGAACGACAGCGATCAGGGCGAGTGTGGCGGCGATGCGGCCTCGCGGGCCACGCTGCCGCGAGCCGATTTCTTTATCGATCAGCCAGAAGAGCGAAGGCACGATCAGTCCAAGCAGGAGGCAGGTGAACATGATGGGATCGAAGATGAACACGATGTCCCAGGAGTACCACTTCTCGGAAAACGGCCAGAACGGCCGGACGCCGTAGTTGTTGGTGAAGTCGAGAAGGATGTGGCTCAGACCGGCGAGACAGGCGAAAAGGAAGAGAATTCCCCAGCGCGGAGGGAGATTTGGATCTTTCAACTTGCGGCCGCGCAGACGCCACAGGAGACAGACGAAGCCCACAACCACGACGGCATCGATCGGAACTCCGAGAAAGGAATGCGTGAAGCCACGATGATGGGCAAAACCGAAGGCGGGTCCGCGCAGACGGCTGAGTACGTCGAGGTCTGGGGCTTCGGCGGCGAGCGTGAGCGTAAGCGTGGCCAGGGCGGACTTGCGATTGAGTCCGGCGCGTCCCAGACAAGCGCCGGTCAGGAAGTGAGTGACGGGTTCCAAGCGGTAAAAGGATTCTATGGGGATGAGCGGCTGAATGCCAACTGAGGACAATTCATCGTGTCGGCGCTAACAGAGTAAGCGCGTCTGGAACGACGGTGATTTCTGCAGGGAGCGTGCCGAGGAGTTCGCCATCGGCTTCGACGAAGATTCTGGGCTGCGATGAATCATTCACTGTTGCAGGAAGATATTGGCAGTTTACTTTTCCGGCGTGGGCGAGATCGATACCCGGGACGTGCCAGTTGCGGCAGAGCAGCGCGCGGGCTACGTAGGAAAGATACGCGAGGCGACTGGCGGTGCGGCAGAGGATGAGACGGACGTCGGTGCGGTCCAGTGAGGCGCCCGGTGCCAGATGTTGGAGCACTCCGCCGAAATAGCGAATGCGAACTCCGAGAAGCTCTGTGAGACTGGCTCGCTCAGGGCGATCTGAACCCGTTTCGACGTATTCGACCTGAAAGCGGGTCATGGGATACGTAAACCAAAGATGCCATGCCTTCGCATAGTAGGCGGCCATGCCCAGGAGCTGCTTGGTTTCGGGATTGAGTTTGTAGAACAGGTGGGCATCGACGCCAACGCCGGCGGCGATGACAAAGAAGCGGGTCGAGGCATTGCCTTTGAAATCTTGAAATTGAATTCGGCCGAGTGGTACCCGGCGCGGTGTGCCGCGAAGAGCGGCCTTGGCAGCGGCAAGCATGTTCATCGGCACTCCCAGATCGTGAGCCAGGGCATTTGCTGTTCCGATGGGCAGAATTGCGAGTGCGATGTTGGTGTTTGCCAGCACCTGAATAATGTTGTGGATGGTGCCATCGCCGCCGCAGGCAAAGATGGTGTCAGAACCGGCGGACAGGGCTTCGCGGGCAGCTTCCTTGGCGTGGGAGCGGGAGTCGGTGAGAATAAGTTTGACCTCCACTCCAGCGTCGCGAAGAAGAGCGCCGACGGACTCCAGTTGCGATTGGCGGTGCTTGCGGCTCCCGCCGGAATCTGGGTTATAGAGCAGAGCTGCCTTGCGCATGGCTGGGTGAAGATGGATTGTACCTGAGAGATTTTGCGTTCATGCATGAAGACTTTGCCGGCAATACCCCTTTGGAATAAAATGTGCCAGCTTGGGGTAGGCGGAATTCCTGGTGACTCTCATTTGACCGCCCCCTTGAAAATCTGAATTCAGGAGGATGACCAGATGAAGACTCTGGGACACTTTCTCTTTGCGGCGGCTCTATTCCTGGGCACGGCCGTCGCTCAGGACCACACAATGCATGCTGAGAGCCGACGAGTCACGCTGGTCGCTGGCGTCGGCAACGCGCACCATCCGGTTTCCACGCATAACGCGGAGGCACAACAATTCTTCGATCAAGGTTTGCGTTTCATTTATGCGTTTAACCACGACGAAGCGGAACGGTCGTTTCACCATGCTGCAGAACTTGATCCGAGGCTTGCAATGGCGTACTGGGGCATCGCGGAAGCCGTGGGGCCAAACTATAACGATCCCGCCGATCCCGAGCGCTATCAGCACGCGTACGAGGCAGTGCAAAAGGCGCTGGATCTTTCCGCGAGCGCGGCGAAGAGCGATCAGGCCTACATCCAAGCGATGGCGAAACGCTTCCCAGCGGATCCTAAGGCCGATCTGAGGAAAGCGGCTGAGGATTATCGTGACGCGATGCGGGAACTTGTCAGCGAATTTCCCGATGACTTGGACGCAGCGACGTTGTTCGCCGAAGCCGGCATGAATCTGCATCCCTGGGGACTCTGGCACAGGGATGGCACGCCGGAGGTGGGCACGGATGAGATCGTATACACGCTGGAGTCGGTGATAAAACGGGACCCCAATCATCTGGGCGCGATCCACTATTACATTCATGCGGTGGAAGCATCGGCCGCTCCGGAGCGTGCCCTGGCTGGCGCGGGCAAACTGGCAGCGCTCGCGCCCAACGCCGGGCACATCGTACACATGCCCGCACACGTCTATATCCGCACCGGGGACTATGAAGCGGCGGTAAAAACCAACGAGCAAGCTGCGCAGGTGGACCGAGCCTACATCAAGGCGACAGGGGTGCAGGGCATCTATCCGATGATGTATTACAGCCACAACCTGCACTTCATTGCGATGTGCGCGGCGATGAACGGCAACTATGCCGAGTCGAGGAAGAATGCTGACTTACTCGTTGAGAACGTTGCTCCGCACGTGAAGGAGGTGCCCCCGCTGGAAGGCTTCATGACGATTCCAATATCCGTGGAGATTCGCTTTCATCATTGGAATGAAATCCTGAAAATGCCGCAGCCCGATGCCGCGATGAAGGCCGCCACGGTGTTCTGGCACTTCGGGCGCGGGTTGGCATTAGCCGGTACGGGGAAGATAACCGAAGCTGAGGCGGAGTACAAAATTATTTCCGAAGTGGAGGCCGCTACACCTCCGGATGTTATTTTTCAGATGCCAATCAACAACAAGACCAAGGACATCATGAAGATCGCGGAGGATGTTCTGGGCGCGAAGATTGCGATGGTGAAGAAAGATAACGGCGCTGCCGTCGCTATGTTGCGGGACGCAGTCGGCATTCAGGACACGCTCAAGTATGGCGAACCTCCCGATTGGTTCTTCCCCGTGCGCGAATCTCTCGGTGGCGCATTGCTGATGACTGGAGACGCGACCGGCGCGGAGAAGGTATTCCGTGAAGATCTCGACCGGAATCCGCGGAATCCGCGTTCGCTGTGGGGGCTGCATCAGGCGCTCCTGGAACAGAAGCGCGACTATGACGCGGAATTTATCCAACGAGAGTTCGATGGGGCGTGGATGGGCGGAAGCAAGGAATTGAAGATCGAAGACTTGGTTTAAGAAGCCTGCGCAGGGACAGCCGCCTCGGCTATCACTTTACATTTCCAATCAGCTCGCTGCAACGCGCCAGAAGGCCGAGGTGGCTGTGCCTACGTGTTTATAATCTTTGGCGATGACTGTTGCCAGCAAGGACGTAGGAAGAAAGATTGACGATCTTCGCGAGAAGATCCGGCACCACGAATACTTGTATTATGTTCTTGATCAGCCCGAGCTCAGCGATGCCGAGTTCGACAAGCTGATGCGAGCGCTGAAGGGCCTGGAGGCGGAGCATCCCGAACTGCTTACCTCCGATTCCCCAACGCAGCGCGTTGGAGGCAAGCCGCGCGAAGGATTTGTAAAAGTGCGGCACTCTTCGCCGATGTTGTCGCTCGACAATACCTATAACGAGGAAGAACTTCGCGATTGGGAGCGGCGCGTTCACGAGCTCAGCGGTCGGCAGGATGTGGATTATGTTTGCGAATTGAAGCTCGACGGTATGTCACTGGCGCTGATTTATGAAGACGGGAGACTGGTGCGCGGGATCACGCGCGGCGATGGAACTGTGGGGGAGGACGTCACGCTCAATGTACGAACAGTGCGATCGGTGCCGCTTTCGATTTCGAGGGAGAGACTGAACAAGGCGGGCATACCGCCAGATTTTGAAGTGCGCGGCGAGTTGCTCATGCCGCTGGCGGCTTTCAAGAGGATGAATGAAGAGCGGGAGGGCAGAGGGCTTTCTTTGTTCGCGAATCCGCGGAATGCCACGGCGGGCACGGTTCGGCAGCTGGAGGCCAAAGTTACGGCGGAGAGGCGTCTCGATTATTTTTCCTACATGCTGCTGAAAAATGGGCGAACTTATTTCGATCGCCATTGGAAAACGCTGGAGGCGCTCGATGCGGCTGGTTTCAAAGTTAACCCGAGCCGCAAGCTGGTGCATGGAATCGACGAAGCTTGGGCTTTCATTCGTTCGTGGGAAGAAAAACGCGAGTCACTGCCCTATGAAATTGACGGTATCGTCCTGAAAGTCGATCGAACGGCGTTGCAAGATGAACTTGGGTTTACGGGTAAAGCTCCGCGCTGGGCGATTGCTTACAAATATGCAGCCAGAGCCGGGATAACGCAGCTCGAAGATATTCGCGTGCAGGTGGGACGCACCGGAAAGCTTACTCCCGTAGCCATGCTGACGCCGGTATTGATCGGCGGAACCACAGTGAGGAATGCCACGCTGCACAACATGGATGAGATCGAGCGGCTGGGCGTGAAGATTGGCGACTGGGTGCAGGTGGAGCGCGGTGGCGATGTGATTCCAAAGGTTGCGAAGGTTATAGAGGATAAGGAGCATCCGCGCGGCGCGCGTGTTTTTGAAATGCCGGAGAGGTGTCCGGTGTGCGGGACAAAAATAGTGCGGACCGAAGGCGAGGTTGATTATCGCTGCGTGAATGCGAATTGTCCGGCAAAGCTGCGGGAGACGATTCTACATTTTGCTTCGCGGGGAGTGATGAATATTGACGGCATGGGCGACGCGCTAGTGAATCAGCTTACGGAGCGCGGGCTGGTGAAAAATGTAGCGGACATTTACAAGCTGACGAAGAACGATCTGCTCAGCCTAGAGCGCATGGGCGATAAATCGGCACAAAACATTCTTGATGAGATTGAGAACTCGAAGAAATTGCCGCTGGAGCGGGTGATTTACGGGCTCGGCATTCGAATGGTTGGGGAACGGACGGCGCAGTTTCTCGCAGAGCATTTTGGTTCGATGGAAGCGTTAGAAAGCGCCGGGGTGGAAGAACTGCAGGATGTGAACGAAGTTGGCCCGCGGATCGCAGAGAGCATTGTGGAGTTCTTTGGCATTGCGGCGAATCGAAAGCTGGTCGAACGGTTGCGCGAGGCCGGGCTTACTTTAACTGGACAGAAAAAAGAGCGCGGCACAAAGCTTGCGGGAAAAACGTTCGTGCTGACGGGAACTCTCGCGCATTTCTCGCGCGATGAAGCGAAGAAGATGATTGAAGACGCTGGCGGGAAAGTTACGGGGTCGGTAAGCAAGAAGACGGATTATGTGGTGGCGGGAGCGGATGCGGGATCGAAGCTGGATAAGGCGAAGGAGTTGGGGGTTGCAGTTATCGATGAGGAGGGGATGAAGGGCATCGTCGGGTGAGGGTTAGACCTCTCTAGCCTTGATCGGACTGCGTTGCTCGCACGAAAACATCCCTCAGGGGCTGAAGCCCAAGCCTGCGGCGAATTGAGCGGCGCGGCTGAAGCCGCGCCCTTTCAAAGAGACAGTTTTCTGGGACCTGCTATGCTTTGCCCCGACTGATCTTGCGTTTAAGACAGCTATACCTTTTCAATCTTCAACGCCGAAGTTATTCTCTTCCACGTTTCTTCCAGCATTTCCGGCAGAACGCGCGTCTCGCTCACCACCGAAAGAAAGTTTGCGTCCGCGACCCAGCGGGGGAGGACGTGCATGTGGATGTGTCCGGCGATGCCGGCGCCGGCGGCTTTGCCGATGTTCATGCCGAGGTTGATGCCGTCGGGGTGGTAGAGCTCGCGCAGGATGGATTCCATTCGCTGAGAAAGCGCCATCATTTCACTGGCGGCCTCCGGCGGAAGTTTTCGCAATTCGGCCAAATGATCGTAGGGGACGATCATTACGTGGCCGGGGGTGTAGGGGTAAGCATTCAAAATGACGAAGCAGTGCTGGGCGCGATGAACTATGAGTGTTTTCGCGTCGTCATTCGCTTTTACGGCGTGGCAGAAAACACATCCTGTTGTTTTCTCAGCGGTGGAAACGTAGGCGTAACGCCACGGGGTCCAGAGGTAATCCATGTAAAAGGCAGGGTAGCAGATAGAACGGGCGTTGGTGAAATTCGGAAGTGAATTCAAAGGGTCCAAATAGGATTGAAGGAGATGTGAAGAGCAGGCTCGCATTGCTCGCCAGACAGCCGAGGTCGGCTGTTCCCACATTCCTCACCGCAGATTGAAACACTAGTGTAACTTACGCAAGATTTGCGTTTGACACTGTTTGGAATGCGTTGCTATAGTCGAAGAGTTCCCTTTGGACGCGGGTTTCTGTAAAACGTCCGGCAGCTGGGATTGTCCAAGCTCACTCGCCAGGGTGAGCCCACCACAACCTAAACGACTACGCCAGCAGTCCGCTAAGCAGACCCCGCATCTTCCCCGCACCGAGTGCGAGGCTTCAGCAGAGAGGCATGACTTTGTCCGACCACACCACCGCTCAAAACTCCGAATCAAACAGCGCCGTAGCCACCGAAACAGAGCCTATGGCGTCCCATGAAACCACAACCGAACAGCGCTTGAGTGACCCGAACGCGACTGCCGTGGCCAGGGACCCCCAGGAGGAGCATCAGGCTGAAGCGAGTCCAGCGCTAACGAGTCCCCTTGGAGAAATGCCGCATGGAGCGGGCGCTCACGAGGACAAACATGCGGGCGAAGATTTCGCTTCGGCGCTGGAAAACTTCACCACGGAAACCGAAGAGGCTGTGGGCGAAGACCGCGTGATCAAGGGCACGGTGCTGAAGCTGACGCCGACTCATGTTGTCGTGGATGTCGGCGCCAAATCGGAAGGGATGCTGCCACTTTCAGAGGTGTTGGATCACGAAGGCAAGCCGAAAGTGAAGCCCGGCGACGAAATCGATGTGATGCGTGAGAAGGGGCATACGGAGGAAGGATACGTCAACCTCTCGCACCAAAAAGCAGCGCGCATTCACGCCTGGGACGAGGTGGAAAAGGCTCACAACGAGAAACGTCCGATTCAAGCTACGGTGATTGAGCGGACCAAGGGCGGCTTGACGGTTGATATTCTCGGAGCCAGAGCGTTCCTGCCGGGCTCGCAAGTGGATCTGCGGCCAATTCGAAATCTCGAGGGCATGAAAGGGCAGACGCTGGAAGTTACGGTGATCAAGCTCAACAAGAAGCGCGGCAACATTGTGGTTTCGCGCAAGGAATTGCTCGAAGG
>JBAVZU010000008.1:0-5458 GCA_049588915.1 Candidatus Sulfotelmatobacter sp. | reverse complement strand
GCCGTTAGCAATGGAGTAAAAGCGTTTCGTGAGCCCGCCGTTAAGAACGCCCAGCGAACTCTAACCGTGATTATTTTTCTTCTAGCGGTGCTGCTGGCCGGAATTTCTTATCTGGTTAAGTCTTATGGAATTGTAGCTACCGATCCCGGTGCGCCGGGCTATCAAAGCGTTTTATCCATGTTGACCTCGGCGGTGTTTGGCAAAGGGATTTTTTACTATCTGACCATTGGCTCGATTTTGGTAGTTCTTTCGTTGTCTGCGAACACTGCCTTCGCTGATTTCCCTCGTCTCTGCCGAGCTATCGCCCAGAATAACTACCTTCCCCATGTCTTCGGCTACCGCGGAAGGCGGCTCGTCTACACATACGGCATCGTGGTTCTGGCATTGTTGTGCGGCGGCGTCCTGATTCTTTTCGGAGGAATTACCGACCGCTTGATTCCTCTATACGCCGTCGGCGCGTTCATGGCATTCACGCTTTCGCAAGCTGGCATGGTAATGCACTGGAAGAAAAAGCGTGGCCCGAACTGGGTGAAGAACGCATTGGTGAACGGACTGGGCGCCCTGGTTACGGGTATCACCACGCTCGTGGTGCTGGTTGCCAAGTTTGTGGAAGGGGCGTGGATTACGCTACTTTTCATCCCTTTCGTGATTGCGTGTTTCGTCCTTGTCCGGCGCCACTATCACGCCATCAAAGTACTCACCACCTGCAAGGATCCGGTGAACGCAGCCGCCCTTAACGAACATCCAATTGCCGTCATTGCGATCGACCGCTGGAGCAACATTACCTGCCAGGGCCTTCAATTCGCCGCCCGGCTTTCACCAGAAGTGATTGCCGTGCACGTTGAGCCAAACGAACACTCCGAATTGCTGCAGGACGACTGGGAACATTATGTTGAAAAACCCTTTAAGGCAGCCGGCAAGGAGCCGCCGCAGCTTCACTTTCTGCCGTCACCCTATCGCTTCGTTATCATTCCTTTTGTTCAGTTTGTTCTCGATCTTTCAAAAAAAAATCCCGATCGCAGCATTGTCGTGGTCATCCCGGAGCTGGTGGAAGACAGATGGTACGAATATTTTCTCCACAATCAGCGGGGAAGAATGCTGGAGTGGGTACTGCTCGCCCGGGGCAATGAACGAATCTTCACAGTAAGCGCTCCCTGGTATGTCGGCAAACGAATCTGAGCCGTTTGGATAAGCGCAATTTGATCGCAGCCCGGAGGTCACGGTTTGGTGAAATAAGCAGGCGGCGCATTCGCCCCGCCTGCTTGATGAACGGCAGTCTGCTTAGTGATGGTCCTGATCCCCGTGGCTGTGCCGCCATGTCCAGTATTCTTTTTGTTCCGCAGGAGGCAGCTTGCGGAAGTCGCGATCGGGATCACGGTGGTTCTCTCGCGCCCATGTGTGGTAGTAAGTCACCTCGTCGTCGTTCCAGACGTGGTAGTCGCTGTAATAAGGGTCATAGACGCGGTAGTAGTGATGATGGGCGCAGGCCATGCCCATCACGGAGCACCCTAGCGTCGCGGCCAGGAACCAGGAGCTCAGAAATCGCGACTTGCTATTCATCGGTGATTGTTCCTCCTCGGATTTTGGTTCTAAAGACTAAGAACGCTTATTTGAGTCGAGTCGACCCTTGGATACCCCAGACGGCACTTCGAGTTGCTTTATAGGTTTGGAACTTGCAAAATCCACGATAAATCCATCCGCCCACGCCTTCCGATTGGCGACCTTGATGGGCTTGCTTGGAGGGCGGCGTAACCCTTTAGGTTAGAATGAAGAGATAGGCATTCTATTCGACTTATTTCAAGAACCAAGGAGTGCAGAAAATGTACCCGGAAATCATGGTGATCCCGATGCGCGAAGAGCTAACCCGGTTAGGCATTGAAGAACTGCGCACAGCGGAAGCTGTTGACGCGGCGCTGACCACTCGGAAGGGAACCGCTCTCGTAATCGTGAACACCATCTGTGGATGCGCCGCCGGCCGGATGCGACCGGCTGTCCGCATGGCGCTTGAGAAGGCCACTCACCCCGACAACGCTTTCACCGTATTTGCGGGACAAGATATGGAGGCCACCGAGCGCGCTCGCAGCTATTTCACGGGGCAACCGCCATCCTCCCCTTCGATCGCGATTCTTCGCGACGGCCAACTCGTGTACATGATGCCGCGCCGCGATATCGAATCGCGCGAAGCTCCAGCCATTGCGGCTGACCTCACTGCGGCTCTGGATAAATTCTGCGCCAGGCCGGCGTCTGTCTAGGCGAGTGTTGAAGCGCCGGAGTCCTCTTATCTCGCCGCGGTACCTTTCAACCTTGGCCCCTCCAGCCTGAACGACTTCACGACGATTCCGTTGGGCTGCACGCCAACGGGGATCATGGTCAGCAGGGAGTATTCGGTCGGCTCCAGTTTTCGCGCCGCGCGCCTCTGAATTACAGTCACATCGCCAGCCTCTCTATCCAGTACCAGCAAGTATTTTTCATCCTGCGATAGTGCCAATCCCTCGGGACGGCTTCCTACCTCGATAGTCGCGATCCTTCGTCCCAGGTCAATGTCATACACCGCAATACTATTTGACCCGAAATTGCTGACGTAAAGCCGCAAATTGTCGCGTGTAACCAGGGCACGCGCCGGATGCTGGCCCACCGTTGTGCTGCTACCCACCTCATCGTTTGCTGTTTCGATGAAAGAGATGCTGTCAGAATCAAAATCGCACACGGCCAGCTCACCGCCGTCCGGCTTCAGCGCGAGATTTACTGGTGTCCGTCCCACATCCAACAGCGCGAGCACTCGGTCACTCGTGGAACTGACACCGCTCTCCTTACTCGATGCCAGCGCGATCGATGCCACCTGGGACGATGCTGAACAGGCGACGAAGGCTTTGCTCGAGTTGGGCAGAATCGCGATGTCTTCCGGTTGCTGGCACACTGGCAGCGTCGCCCGTACTCGCAGTAGTTTCGTATCAAGCAACGAGACTGTGCTGTCGCCGCGATTCGAGACCACGACGGTACTCCCGTCGGGCGAGACTCGCGCCAGTACCGCCGCAGTACCCACCCTCACGTTCCCCAGCACGGTACGCTTTTCCAGGTCGATTACCGAAACATTCGCCGACGCCGTATTTGCTACGTAGGCTCTCTTTCCGTCTTCGGAAACATCGATGAAATACGGCCGTCCCTGAACGCCGATGGTAGCCACTACCGAGTTCTTCTCGGCATCAATGACGCTGATATTATTCGAGGCCGAATTCACCACGTAGATCTCATTCTTTGTGCGGTTGGCGGCAATTCCAGTCGGCTCAATTCCCACTGCGATGGTCTTAGCCAGCTCAAAGGTACGCAGATCAATCACGCTGACTGTATTACTTTTGCCGTTCGTTATGTAGGCATACTCACGGTAAGCTGGGCCATAATCCGGCAAGGGCTGTTCGCGGAAATACCACCAGCCGGCCGCACCCAGAAGCGGCATAAGAACAATTATGAATAGGATTTTTCGCAAGATGTAAGGTGCTTCCCGGAAGAAATCTCGGAAGAGATAAGACTACCAGAGCAACCGGGTTCCACTGGCAGTTCAACCGAGGATCAGCGCGACATTAGTTCAGGTCGCGCAGACGATCGCTCCGGTGACTGCGACGATTGTTCCTTTAGCTCACTGGTCAGAGCGGCCAGGTTCTCATTGGAAACCCGGATTTCTCCATCCAGCAGCATGTTCAACCTGCCGGAGCCGGTACCCTCAAACTGGGCCCGCTGCAGTGTCGCGTAGCGCCGGGTGCCCGCGGGCAGCGCGGCTGTGAAGCCTCCGCCCTGCCGAAGAATGGCCAACACCGATTCGCTGATCTCGTCGCGCAACGTTTCCCCCAGTGCGCCGGAGCGCAGCAAATCACCGATAAGCCCTTCGCCATCGACGCGCCCGATCTGCGCGGCTAATCGCAGTGTGCCATCTTCTGCCACGGCCGGCATAAGTTTTACCTCGATAGCGCCGTTGCCTTCCACAAGTTCGTCCATGGTTTCCCGGCCAAACATTGTGCCGCATCTCCAACGCTCATAATGCAGTTGCACATCCACCGCACCCGCCGGCCCCTGCGGAGTGAGCGCTGCGGTCCGCACCTCAACCCGATCGCCACACCGGTCTGTTCGATTCAGAGCAGAGCGCATTACATCCCCAATCGAGAGTTGAAGGTCAGACATATCCGCGCTTACCTGTACTGGCAAGGTGTTTTCTCCTCCCTGGACTGGGCCCTTGGAAACCACTCCGGAGGTGGTAATTGCGATCTTCTGATTAGCAACGCTGACTTCGTTCTTGACGGCTGGAATATTGAACGAGGATTCCTGGCTATTGTCTGACGCCGTGATGCTCATCTCCTCCCCGAGATCAACCTGTGCGCTTTGGAAGCTGGCGAGCGCGTGCGCCAAATTCTGGGCTGAACCTACCATCTGAGAACTCGCTGCGTTCGCTTCCACTTCCTGATCCAGCCCGCTTGCCAGTTGCCCCAGTTCGGCGTCCGTCTTGATCAGCCTCTTCGTAATTTCCTTCAATCCAGACTTCTGTTCTTCAGAGAATCCACCCAAAAATTTCTTGTTCAGCGTGCGAGCCGTTTCGATTTCATCGTCGAACGTCTTATCCCGGTTGGCTACGGCGGATGCGTTTTTTTCTTTGCCAAGTTGTTCTTCAAGACTCTGCAACTCCACACCCGCCGCCACGGTACTTTTCACCATAACCGCATACGCGGCTTTCTGTTCACGGGTTGCTTGCACAGCCATGATCTCGTGAAAGGTGCTGAGGTCATCCTTCGTGTCGATACCGGTAGCGCGGTTGCCTCCGCTTAATCCGTTACCACCTGCTGCGGGACCACCGATATGTCCACCAGCTCCGCCGCGCTGGGCCATCATCGCACACGGACATACCAACAGCGTAGCTAGAACGAATATCGTTCCCGAACCAATATCCTTGGTAAACATATGCCAGTCTCTCACCAACCTCCGAAAAAGCAGCGACGGCTCCGGAGGCGTTTCCGTCAAGCATCCTTAGCTTGGCCCATCCCCGAAAAAACTGCCACAACCTTTACAGTTCTTTGCACAAGTTGAGGAATCGTCGAGACGGAACATCGTCTCCCACTAGTAAAGGTGAAAGCTAACTTCCACGTCGATATCGCTCTTCACGGGCGTTCCATCCATAGTCCCCGGGTTGAATTTCCACGTGCGAACGGTTTCAACCGCCTGTTCGTCAAGGCTGCGGTCAAGGCCTTTGACGACCCGCACGTCGTCTACATCGCCATTCGCAGTCACCGTCACTGCCAGTTGTACCGTTCCATCGATCTTCGCCTTTCTAGCCGCAGCGGTGTAGGGCGGTGGCGGGGCATAAATCGCGCGAGGCCTAGTGGCCCCATTTCCGTGGATGGTACCTTCGCCGCCAGTGCGAATATTGCCGGCGGTATCAGTCGATTCGCCGCCCAATGCCCCACGGCTAAAAGAC
>JBAVZU010000007.1:0-1583 GCA_049588915.1 Candidatus Sulfotelmatobacter sp. | reverse complement strand
TTGCTAGCCTGGGCCGCTGACTTGACAGCCGAAATGCAGATATTCTGGCAAAAGGCGTCGATAAAGGATCGTACTTGCTTCAATACATTCTTCGCAGTATTTTGCACGGCATTCATCTCGGCTTACGCTTGCCTCCTACTCGACATACGCCCCCTTGAGCGGGTGCCGGCTCTCCAAAAAAGAGCCGGCATCTGCTCCCTCCTCAAAGCCGAGTCTGCATAGGATCCGTTCAAGAAACGGGATTTACAGGGACGGAAACGCAGATATACATATTGGACGGGATTTCGCCCATTGCCGATTCCCGTTAGCTTCGCTAGCAGTAATTAACGTTGAGGAGGAACTATGCTTTACTGGACAGTTGTGTTTCTAGTGGTAGCCATCATCGCCGGTGTGCTGGGTTTTACCGGAGTTGCCATTGCCGCCGCGGGTGTGGCCAAACTTTTATTCTTCATTTTCCTTGTGCTGTTTGTGTTATCGCTTGTTACTCACTTGTCGCGCCGTGGCACGGGCGTATAAGTGTAAGTTATCGTGATCTCGTGCTGGCGAATGCGAGCTCCTAATGGGGGGTCCCGCAAATTCATCTTGCCGCCTGGTCCTACCGGGAGCCTGGACTAGCGCGCGATAACATTCGCAGGCAGCTTCTTCGAGTCTTCTCCGGTCACGATGGTAAGCTGCCCGCGAGTGTGACCCGGCCCTCTGCAAATTGGGGTTCCGACAAAAAGAGGCAACGCTCAGGTTGAACCGAGAATCATAACTTCGCGGACAATCTCTCGCGAAGGATCTGATTATGAAGTTACCTTTTCTGTTAGGACGTATCGTCTTCGGCGGATTTTTTCTCTACAACGGAATCAATCATTTAGTGCAGCACAAAAATATGGCGCAATACGTTGGCTCGAAAAAAGTGCCGATGCCGGACGCTGCCGTCATCGCTACGGGAGTGGCACTTACACTCGGTGGCGCGAGCCTGCTGGTCGGCATTAAGCCTAAGCTGGGCGCGGCTGCCATCGCTGGGTTTCTGGCAGGAGTCTCTCCAATCATGCACGATTTCTGGAAAGTGGAGGATCCAGAGAAACGCCAGGCGGAGATGATCAACTTTTCTAAGAACATGGCGTTGCTCGGAAGTTCGTTGGCTCTTATGGGCGTTGAACAGGAAAGGCCCAAGAGTCTTTCTGACGTCGTGCGCCGCCCGAAGTCGGCAGTGGCCGCTTAAACATCCCTGAGAAGACACGCGGAAAATATTTTTTGCTCCGCCGAACTTCTTCCGCGTGTCGCACTGAAGTCATTATCTCGTCAGACCCTTTTGACAATCTTGGAGCTATAAGCAATCAGGTAATCCGAGTAGAGCCAGGCTTCACCACGTGTAGCTGCGTCTCAGGCGCCATCGCTCGCTATCTACATAACACCCTCAGACAAACCGCTTCCAGTTTCATTGCATCTATACCGGGGTCCGAGATCCTGCGCCACTGGATTTCGCCACCTTTTTTCGCTAACAGTTGCTAACAGTAGTTTTAGTTTTAAGGAGCGTCAATGCCGAACCAGCAGGGTCCACGAGATTTCGCTCACGCTCTCTCATTCGACGGGCT
>JBAVZU010000006.1:0-1989 GCA_049588915.1 Candidatus Sulfotelmatobacter sp. | reverse complement strand
CGCGTATGGGGAAACCAATCCTAAGCTGACATCCGCCATGAATTCCAGCTCCTCGATCCAAGTCACGCCGAACCGAATGGATGCCGAAATCGAGGAGCAAATTCGCCAGCGCGCCTATGAGTTGTTCCAAGAACGTGGCGGGATGGGCGGGAACGCAACGGATGACTGGCGGCAAGCCAAGGACGAAGTGTTGTCCAAAAGCAAAAGCAGCCACGACCTCATCTTAACTATCCCCTGAATCGGACATCGCAACACATGACGCGAAAAACAAAGGGATTATTTGAAGGCGAAGATTAGCAATCCGATCAACATCACGGTCCCTGAAAAAGCTGCTGCCGACACCGCTGTATGCGGGGCTGTTAGGAGCGGGGGTTAACGTTCGCCTCTTCATAAAGGCTCAGATAGCTTTTTACCATCCGTTCGATCGAGAAATTCTCTTCGACATATTGGCGTACTCTGCGGGAATCAAGGTTGAGTGTTTGCACGCGACGTACCATGTCCCTCACGGTGCGGCAAATGTAGCCGGAGACCCCGTCGCGCACCACTTCCGGCACGGAGCCACCGGGCATTGCCACCACCGGCGTACCACACGCCATCGCTTCCACCATCACCAGTCCGAATGGCTCATTCCACTGAATTGGGAACAACATAGCGAGGGAGTTGCCCAGCAGCTCGTTTTTCGCATTGAGATCTGCCAACCCTATGTACTCTACAAGCTTGCCGTCGACTTCAGGTTTGATTTTCTTTTCGAAGTATTCACGGTACGTAGGCTGCACATCGCCGGCGATCTTCAAAGGGATCCCGGTACGCTTGGCAACTTCGATGGCAAGGTGAGTGCCTTTGATAGGAGCAATTCTGCCAATAAAGCTGAGGTACTGCTGTTTGTGCTCGACTAAACGGTACTGGCTGGGATCAATGCCGTGGCGAATGGTTCGTATCCTGGGCATCAATTCTCGGGTGCGCTGGGCATCGCTGATGCAGACATAGTAGGTGTCAGGATAGTAGGAATAGAACTCGCTGAGTTTCGGGTCATACGGGCCGTGTAGAGTGAGAATCGTAGGACGGCGGATGAAGCGAGAGAATGCCAGCGCTTGAGCCGACTGCACGTGAATCACGTCGCAATCCCTTTCGGCATCGCGAATGGACCACGACTCGTGGTTCAGCCCACGAATCCAGGCGTGCTCCGGCACCTTGATGGGCCATTGGGAATTAGCGTAGATCCAACGGCGCTCCACGTCTACTTTGGATTCGCCGTTGGCGTACACAACGACCTCAGCTCCGGCTTTCTTGAGTCCCTCGGCCAGTTGAGCAACAAACAGCTCTGTTCCCCCGTAATCCGCAGGGGGAACGGCAATGAATGGCGGAGCAATGAGGGCTATTGTCATTCCTATCGCACCTCCCACAAAGCTGAGGTGAGATGAACAAAAGGCAGCCTCAGTTGTTGGGCGACCGCAGTTCAGTGCGGAGAAAACAGAAACTGGGCTTGCCACCACGCATACGGTTGATCAAAACACCTCGACCGAGCAAATGCCCATACCATAAGGCCTTGCGGAGGGCGCGATTGACCGCCCGAGTTTCTGCCACCCGCATCTCGGCACCGCGCACCAGAAGCGAGACATTCGAGGGATCTGGGTCGCCAAACCCGACGAAACCTGCGGACTTGTCAAAAGGAAAACCAGTTGCCCTAATTGCCCAGCGAGCACCTGTGGGCTCGCAGAAATCGCGGACCATCTCAACTTGAATGCCTACACAGCGGCGTCGAGAGGCCAATCGCAGCAATCCCGAATGCGTGATGTACGAATGTGGGTTGTCGCCGTCGATCTGTCCAACACGAAGAGCAAGAGACACCGTGACCGGATGAATCGGTAGCGCCGTCAGGTCGCGATGCTTCCAGAAAATTGTAGCGCCGCTCCGCTCACCGCGCGCTAGAATTTCTTGGAACAAGGGATGCCGGCGCAGCATACGCCGCAACCGACACCTCTGCTCTAT
>JBAVZU010000005.1:0-57224 GCA_049588915.1 Candidatus Sulfotelmatobacter sp. | reverse complement strand
TGGTAGTACAGCTCCATGTCAATTTCAAGTTTTGGAGTGAAATCGTGGCCAACGACCAAGCCTGTAATCAGGGCATCTGGTCCTTTGTGCACGAACTGATATCCGATCTCGTAATCCACATCCACCGGGCCGATTTTTTTTGAGAATTCGAACGGCAGGAGAAAAGCCTCGCTGGCCGGCGTGATCCCGCGGCGGACCGCATCATTCGGGTTGTTGAGAAAGAGCTGCGGGAACACCGAGACATTGAGGCCGGAGTCTCCTTTGTCGTAAAAACGCCACTTCACTCCGGGATTGGACTGGCCCAGGCCATACTTCGTCGCAGACGTTGGATTGTGGACCCGTAACCATGCATTTTCGTAAGTGAGCTGAATGCGATCTCCAATGCCGAAATTGATGTCCACGTCGGGAGTATGGGAGACCGATTGATCGCTGTAGAAAAAGGGCATGTAGCCGAGATTGATTTCCCAATTGAGATGGCCGGGCGTGCCAGGATCGTTCGTGTAATAAGGCGGACCGCCCTGGGCGAATGCTGACAATACACTCGCTAGAAAAAACAGAAGCAGCAGAATAGAATTCCGCCCTGGAGCCAGAAGAAAGCACTCGCCTGGCAGAGAGTCAGCCGGTATAAGGACTGCGGACGAAGTCCTAACTTTGCCCAGAGTGAGACCCTCAGAGTGCCATCCATTCCCGTTTTGAAAAATCAGTTTTTTCCCGCCAAGCGAACAACATTCCGCAGCTCTCAAGCTTTTCTCGTGAGTGAATGGATACACCCAGTATTGCTCCAAAGGCTATGAAATAAGCGTGTTATCTCAGCTTCTCAGTTACCGGATACGCCGTCGCCTACCCGGAATCGACGTTCCCAAGAGCCCATCGAAGTTCTGGCCCTGATTGCGACTTGCCTGTCCTCGTTAGTTCCGAACCGGGAGCTACTAGCCTAGCACGGAGTTTATGTGGCTCTCCGAAAGCGCCTGTACTTACCCTTAAGTGCAACTACACGCTAGCTTTGGAAGACTACTCTAGGGCGGGGCGAATCTTTGGCGAACAATATGCAAAGCATTGAAGTAGCAATTGGGAAGAAAAAGACAGGAACGGAGATACGGAGCTAAGGAGACTCAAATGTTTGGACTCAGTGAAATGAAAGTCACACCACGGGATCAACAGGTGCTCGATCTGCTGGTTCAAGGCTGCAGCAACAAGGAGATCGCAGGGCAGTTGAGCATCAGCCCGCGAACCGTGAAGCAACACTTACGAACGCTTTTTCTACGTGCCGGAATCCGGGATGGCCGCAAGCGGGTCAAGTTGGCGATTGCTGCATACGGGGAACAGGAAGTGATCTCATGATGCCGCGAGAGCATTTAACCGAAAAAGAAATTCACGTAGCCAACTTTGTGTGGCAAGGGCTTACGAACCGTGAAATCGGCAAAATCATGGGAACAACCGAACAGGTGATCAAGAACCACTTGCGAAGCACTTTTGACAAGCTGGGTGTATGGAGTCGACTCGAATTGGCGATGTATGTGGCGAACCACGGCGGTAAGAACTGGCGTGAAGACTCGAATCGGCCAATCCCCGTTCTTGATCGGAGGGCAGCGGGTTGACGGTTGCGCCGGTTGCGCCGGCTTGCCAGTGGGCCGATTCACGCCGTTCCCGCATCACGGGTAACTGCTGGCCGGGTCTGCCTACGGGATGAGCGCAACACTCGCCGGGACAAAAATGCAAAAGGTTTACTTGAAGGCGTCGGTCGGCCCTTCAGGGGTCGGTTAACCGCCTGAACTGAAAGACTTTGTACAGAATCTGCCTCGGCCTTTAAATTGCACAACAAGCTTGTTGCAGGCGAGAGCGGGCTCGCCAAGGCATTTCAGCAGGCTCCGCCATCCCTCGCCGGCGCATATGGCTTACAAAGAGACATTCTGGATGGCTTGCGATTCGACTGAGCAGTTGCGGGCAGAGTATGGACCTTTTCTCACCCGCGCCGAGGCCGAAGCCGAGGCTCGCAAATTGGGGTTCTGTTACCTGTTACGTTACGAACACCTGCTTGACGAAAAAGAGGAAATTCAGGAAGTCCGCTGCATTTTCCTCGAGTTGCCCGGAGCAATCGTGCCTGAGGTCTTCGCCATCAGCCTGCACACCCGTTGCGCCAGTTGTGGAGCGTGCGCCAGCCATGATCGGGCCTGGCAGGCCGAAGTCTGGGCAGACATCCACGAGTTCGAACACGCGCGGCATCGCGTGCGGCTTTTTGAACACGCACGGGGCAAGGGCCTAAAAGAAATCGGTGGGTGGCGGGGATAGCCAGCTGTTTTTGACGGCTTCCTACACCCTCGCGGAAAGCTGGCTGGCGGCGGCCCGGTCAATGAACCAGATCAGCCTTCCGTCGCTCGGTTGCACCAGTTTCGAGGGGTATTTCTCGCCGGGTCCCTTGCCTTCCAAAACCTCGCGCAGAACAGCCGCTTTGTCTGAGCCGTTCACCAGAAATGCGACACACCGTGCCGCATTGATAACCGGAAGCGTGAACGTTATCCGGCTGGATTCCAGTTTCTTGACCCGGTTGGCCACGACGAGTCGGGACTTCTCATGCAACGCCTCGGTTTCGGGAAATAAGGATGCGGTATGTCCGTCTGGTCCCATACCGAGCAGGATCAGGTCAAACCTCGGGAATTCACCGCTGGCCAAGCCAAAAAACTTTCTCACGGTTTGCTCGTAACTTTCGGCAACGGCCGAGGCGTCCGGATTTTCCGCCGGAACGCGGAAGATGTTGGCCGCCGGAACGGGGACCTTGGATAGCAGGGTTTCCTGCGCCATGCGGTAATTGCTCTCCGGATCGGTAGGGGGCACGTGACGTTCGTCGCCCCAGAAAAAGAACATCTTCGCCCACGGCAAGCTGCCCGCATTCGCCGCCAGCAAGGTATAAAGATTCCGAGGAGTGGATCCACCGGAGAGCGCAATGATAAAGCGCCCGCGTTGCGCGACCGCCTCGGTAGTGTCGCGGATTACTTCTTCTCCTGCCGCCTGAAAAAGATCTTGCGGAGTGGTGAGCCGGCGCACTTCGACGTGTGCGCTCATCATGACACCGGCTGCAGGCTGCATTTCGCGGCAGCGCAGCGAGCCGCGCCCAGCAAGCCAGCCTTTTCGTTGGTGATGACCTGCACCGGGATGCTTTCCAGAAGCTGGCGGAGCCTGCCTTTGTCCAGAAAAGAGCTCATAAACAGCGGACTCGTCAACCGCGGTAGAATTTTTGGGGAGATCCCGCCACCCAGAAAGATTCCACCGGTTGCCATCGTCTTAAGAGCGAGGTTGCCCGCCTCGGCTCCGTAAACCGAAATCCAGACGTCAAGAGCCTCTTCCGCCAGTCGGTTCGCGCCGCTCATGGCAGCCTGGGAAATGACTGCAGCGGAATCGCCCTGGCTTCGTTGCGCCGCAAATCCGTCCGCTTCTTGGCTGCATCCCTTTTCCAGCAGGAATTCGTAAACATTCACCAGCCCCGGCCCGGATAAGATGCGTTCGTAACTGACGTGCCCGTGCCGCGCCGCCAAAAACTGCAATAACTCGATCTGCAATTCCCCTTGTGGCGCGAAGTCCGTGTGTCCCCCTTCGCAGGCAAAAACATGGTGCTGGTTTCCGTCCCAGAACAAACCGGCCTCGCCCAATCCGGTTCCCGGTGCGATGACGGCCTGATTGCCCCACGCATTCGCCACCGAATGCAGCGGCGTGAGATCTTGCGAGCTAAGACCACCGATTCCCCAGGCACTGGCTTCCAGATCGTTGATCAGCAGGGTAGATGGAAGATTAATTTGTTGTGCGAGGCGAGACTGCTCAATGACCCAGGGAAGATTGGACGTCTCAACTCGCCCGTTGTGCACCGGCCCCGCAATGCCGAAGCAGGCAACGTCCGGTTGCGTAGCCGAATCTTTCAGAAACTTGGAAACGATATCTCCGAATTGTTTGTAGTCACGGCTGGGAAAGACGCGCTCCGAAACCAGGCGCAGGCCGCCATTCCGGCTCTGGAAATAAGCCAGCCGAGCGTTGGTTCCCCCAATGTCGCCGGCAAGAATCATTTCTCGAAGTTCCTCCAGCGGCGGCCGTCCCGCTCCAAGAGTTCGTCGGCCTCTTTCGGTCCCCAGGTTCCGGAAGCGTAATTCGGAAAGTTGCGCGGGGGCAGCGCCTTCCAGAGATCGAGCATCGGATTAACCACGCTCCAGCCTGCCTCCACCATATCCGCCCGCTGAAACAATGTCTGGTCGCCAATCATGCAATCGTGCAGCAGCCGCTCATAGCCGGTGCTCGGCTGCTTTCCGAAGTATTCCTGATATTCAAAGTTCATGTCCACTGTCCCCAGGCGCATTACCGGCCCCGGGACCTTGGCTGCGAACTGCAGGGAAATGCCCTCCTCCGGTTGGATGTGCAGCACCAACTGGTTTGGCATGAGGTGTTCGACCGAGGTATCACGGAATAACACGAACGGAGCGCGGCGGAACTGGATCACGATGTGAGTGTTACGCGCCGGCATTCGTTTTCCCGTGCGCAGGTAGAAGGGAACGTCGGCCCATCGCCAGTTGTCGATCAGCAACTTCATGGCGACGAAAGTTTCCGTGCGCGAGTCCGGGGCAACGTCGGGCTCAGAGCGATATGCCGGCACATGCTGGCCTTCTATGATGCCTTCGCCATATTGACCGCGTACGGACCGGCTGAGAACTTCCTCGTCGCTGATCGGCTGGATGGCGTGCAAAATCTTCGCCTGTTCGTCGCGCACGGCGTTGGCGTCGAACGAAATAGGCGGCTCCATCGCGGTGAGGCTGATAAGCTGCATGATGTGGTTCGGAACCATGTCGCGGAGCGAGCCGGCATGGTCGAAATAAGTTCCGCGGCCCTCCACGCCGACTGTTTCCGCCACTGAGATCTGTACGTGATCGATATAGCGGCGGTTCCAGATGGGCTCGAAAATTCCGTTGGCGAAACGGAATGCCATGATGTTCTGGACAGTTTCCTTGCCCAGATAATGATCGATCCGGTAAATCTGCTTCTCGTCGGCGACTTTCAGGATCTGCTGATTGAGCGCCTTCGCCGATTCAAGATCGTGACCAAATGGTTTCTCGATGATCACCCGGCGCCAGTGATCGTTGTTTTGTTCCATCAGCCCATTGGCGGCAAGCTTTTCAACCACCGTGGCGAAGTAACTCGGCGCGGTCGCCAGATAGTAGAAGAAATTTTGGTGGGTCGAGTGATCGCGATCGATCTTGGCGAGCTGTTCTTTGATCTTCGGGTAAATTTTCTCATCGTTGAAATCGCCGGCGAAATAGTAGAAGCGGCGCGAGAAGGTATTCCAAAGCGAGTCCTCGATGCAGTCTCCGCAATATCGTTTGATGTCGTCGTAAATTCTTTTGCGAAAATCTTCGTCCGACATTTGCGAGCGTGCCACGCCCAGGACGGCAAATTCCTTGGGGAGCAGATCGGCGCGAGCCAGGTTGTATAGCGCTGGAATCAGCATGCGCGCGGTTAGATCGCCCGCTGCGCCAAAGATGACCATTACACAAGGGTCCCCTTGCTTGCCGACGCGCGGTAAAGCAGCCGCGGGTTTTTCCGCCAGTTGTGCCGTCATAAGATCCTTAAGTATTCGATGAGGAGTGTTATGAAGATTTCAAATTTAGCGCCAACTTACCGCCCTGGCGTCCTACCTGCCCACCCAATTTCTACCTCTTGGCCGAAAGCTTGCCGCGAAAAAGCTTGCCGCGAGCAGAATCCTGCACGCATTGCGCTACTTAGTCTTCTCAGTGCCTCAAGCTTTCTGTCCCTTTTTCTCAACGCTTTTTTCCACCACGGCAAGCAGCTTGTGAAAGGCGTCGGCGAACAGTTTTACCCCATCATTAGTCAGCTTCGTGGTGACTTCTTTCATCGAAATTCCGCTCTTGGCCAAATCGTCCATCACTTTTTGTGCGCCGGCCACGTTCTCGGTCAAGCTGATGCGCGCTCTTCCGTGATCGCGAAACGCATCGATCGTGGCCGGGGGCATGGTATCTACAGTATTTGGCCCGATCAGTTCTTCGACATACATCACGTCACGATACTCAGGATTTTTGGTGCTGGTACTTGCCCATAGCACACGCTGGGTTTGCGCACCTTTCGCTGCGAGTTCCTCCCAACGCGGTCCGCTGAAAATCTTCTGATAGCGCTGGTAGGTAAGCTTTCCGTTGGCGATCGCAACCTTGCCCTTCAAACTCTTCAACAGCGCTTGGTGCTGCGGGTCAGAGCTAGCTTTCAACTTATCGTCGATGATTGAATCCACCAGCGTATCGATGCGGCTGATAAAGAAACTGGCGACTCCCGCCATTTTTTTCAAATCTCCGCCACGCTTCGCCAGGTCTTCGACGCCGGCAATGTAAGCTTCCGCAACTTTCTCGTAGACTTCCTGCGCGAACAACAAGGTTACGTTGATGTTGATGCCTTCACTGATCAACTGACGAATCGCTGGAATCCCCTCCGCAGTTCCGGGAACCTTGATCATCACGTTCGGCCGTTCAACGGTTTTCCACAAACGGCGAGCTTCTTCGAGCGTCTTCTGAGTCTCCAACGCAAGTAACGGGGATACTTCCAGGCTCACAAATCCATCGTGATACTTCGAACTCTCATACACCGGCTTCAGGAGGTCGGCTGCATCCTGAATGTCGCGAATCGCGATGGCTTCATAACGGGCGGTGGCATCTAGATCAGGACGCGACGCGAGCTCTTTCAACATGTCGTCGTACAAGGAACTTTCGCCGATGGCCTTCTCGAAGATCGAGGGGTTCGAGGTCATTCCGCGAAGGCCGTCCTCCTCGATCATCGTCTTCAGCTTTCCACTGGTAAGCAGATCTCGCCGAATGTAGTCGAGCCACATGGACTGTCCATAGCTTAGTAATGCCTTGAGCGGGTTTGTAGCTTTTGCGGTTTCCAAAACTCCAGTGGGTTGCATAATCGATTCTCCTGGTGACGGCGGACGTCGTGTTGTGAAGCTGCGTTATTCATTCGCCGCGAAGGGGCGCAAACTTACTTCTCGGCAATTGCTTTACGCGCTTCCGCCACTACTGCATCTGCGGTGAAGCCAAAGAAATTCAACAAATCCTTCAACGGCGCCGAGGCACCAAAGCGGTGCATGCCGACTTTGCGCCCCTTGAGCCCGACATAGTGCTCCCATCCAAAAGTGGCTGCCATTTCCACGGACACTCGCGCCGTTACCGAGGATGGCAGAACGCTTTCCTTGTACGCGTCATCCTGGTTATCAAAGATCTCCCATGAGGGCATGCTCACGACGCGCGCCTGCACGCCTTCCGCCTTAAGCTTTTCATACGCTTCCACGCAGAGTGAAACTTCGCTGCCGGTGCCGATTAAAATTACTTCCGGCTTGCCACCAGCAGCGTCGGCCAGAACGTACCCACCCTTTGCTGTTCCGGCAGCCGGCGCATACTTCGTGCGGTCGAGAGTTGGAAGCGGTTGCCGTGTGAGCACGAGCGCCGCCGGCTGACTCTGCAACTGCGCAATAACTTTCCATGCCTCAACAACTTCGTTCGCGTCGCCGGGGCGGAACACGATTAAATTTGGCATGGCGCGCAGCGACGCCAGTTGCTCGATCGGCTGGTGGGTTGGACCGTCTTCGCCCACACCAATTGAATCGTGGGTGAATACGAAGACCGACGGAATTTCCATCAACGCAGCCAGTCGAATACTGGGGCGCATGTAATCGCTGAAGTTAAAGAAAGTCGCACCAAACGCGCGGATGCCGGAGACGACAAGTCCGTTCACGCTCGCAGCCATGGCGTGTTCCCGAACGCCGAAATGCAGATTCCGTCCGCCGTAGCTGCCGGCCTCGAAATCTCCAGCGCCTTCAAACTTCAATGTCGTTTTGTTGGAAGTGGCAAGGTCGGCCGAGCCGCCGATCAGCCACGGAATATTCTGTGCCAACGCGTTCAACACCTTTCCCGAACTATCGCGCGTCGCCACACCCTTCGAATCCGCAGGAAACGTTGGCAGGTTCTTGTCCCAACCTGCGGGAAGCTCGCGTCGCTGCATGAGATGTAGCTGTTCGGCCAGCTCCGGATATTTTTGGGAGTATCCTGCGAACATTTTTGACCACTGCGCGTGCGCCTCGCGCCCACGCTTTCCGATTCCATCCTGGAAATGTTCGCGCACACCTTCTGGTACCAGAAACTTGGCGTCTTCGGGCCAGCCATAGAATTTCTTTACCAAACGAACTTCCTCTTCGCCCAGCGGTTCTCCATGCGCCGCATTCGTATCTTGCTTATGCGGTGAACCGTAACCGATATGACTATCGACGATGATCAGCGTGGGACGATCAGTAGTCTTCTGGAAGGTTTCGAAAGCCCGCGACAGTATGTCCAGATCGTTGGCGTCAGCCACCCGCGTTACGTTCCAGCCATAACCAATAAAACGTGTCGCTACATCTTCGCTGAACGACCAGTTTGCCGGCCCATCCAGCGTGACGTGATTGTGATCGTACATCCAACACAGATTCGAAAGCTTTAAATGGCCAGCCAAGGACGCGGCTTCGCCGCCAATTCCTTCCATCAGGTCGCCGTCGGAACACATGGCGTAGACGTTGTAGTTGAAGACCTCGAAATCAGGCCGGTTGAAATTGGCGGCGAGCCATTTGCTTGCGATCGCCATCCCCACACTGTTTCCCACACCCTGTCCGAGCGGGCCGGTGGTAGTCTCTACACCGGAGGTGATATGTGATTCTGGATGCCCCGGAGTGCGGCTTCCGAGTTGCCGGAAGCGCTTGATCTCCTCCATCGGCACCGCCAGCTCTTTCAACACTTGATTGTTTTCGTCAACCTCTCGCACCCCCGCCAGATAGAGCATGGCATAGAGCAGCATGGATGCATGGCCGTTCGATAAGACAAAGCGATCCCGATTCAACCAGGTTGGATCTGCCGGATCGTAATTCAGAAACTCTTGCCACAGGCAATAGGTGACGGGCGCCAAACCCATCGGAGCGCCGGGATGTCCGCTATTCGCTTTTTGTACGGCATCAATTGCCAAAGTACGAATCGTACTAATGGACAGCGTGTCGAGTTGCTTCCCGGTTACCACTGCTTGTTCGCTGGCTACCATGAGGCGCGCGCTCCTCCCAGGGACAACTTTTTAGTGCTCATGCTGTTCCACTGGCTAGTCTAGTTAGAGTTCCGAGGGTAACAAAGGGTTTCAGATAAAGGGTTTTGATCAGTCAAGAGTGTATCAATTTCCTGCGGGAGAATCTCGGATGAAGTGTGAAAAAAAGAAGAATTTGCGGAAGATAATGCAGAATGATGCAAGAGCTACCTCAGCAATTTCATGTAGCTGCTTTCGCTGGCTGCGGCGCGCGTGGTTTCCTGGACATACTTCAGGAACTGGCGGAGATTCTCTTTTTCAGAAGGCTCCATGCTGGTGAAGCGAATGCGCACTCGATCACTGGAGGCGCTGTGAGTTACTACGCCGTTCAGCGCCAAACCTTTCACCCAAATCTTCCCACTTGCCACCCAGAGGCCGATTTCGACCTTGGCGCCGCCACGAATTTGCGCGGCTGTCTCGACTTGGCATCCACCACGGCTGGTATTGGAAAGGTTCCCCCACACCGGAACATCACTATCATCCACTCGCAACTCAACTGCTACAAAGCACTTAATCCTGGGATGCCGTCTCCGGTCCTGGCCCCAGTTGGAGCTGAAAACATTGGGTTCAAATGGAGGAGACGCATCAGCTGGGGTGGGAATGAGGTGCGGAGAAGGCTCTTCGACCAACTCGGTCAGGTCAGCGGGAGCGCTGGAAGTTTGCTTGATCTCGCGCACCGCCGCCAGTAGGGCCTGTTCCCTGCGATCCGGCGCTGCTTCGCGATAGACCTGCAGCAGCTTTCCTAGGTTTCGGGTCAGGTCGGGATCGGACAGCAATCCCGTCCAATCGGTTCCGGTCGCGGCCTTAGACTTAGATTCTGTCATTGAAACTTCTTTCATCGACTTTCATCGACGGTACGACGATTCTTGCGCAAAATACCGCGTTTTCCAGCTTGACCGAAGGGTTCGCGATCCACAAGATGACCTAAGTCATAACGTGCGTCCCAATTGCTGCAGTCGTTGTTCGCTCGGCGGGTACCGAGTTCTGAGAATGCTCTCGAGTATCTTCCGTCCATGACGTATACAAAACGCCTTTATGCGCCGACCGAGTTTCGGACCTGACGTCGCCTTTTTTGCATCTCTGTTCGAGATAAGTGAATCAAAAACAACGCGTTATAGTTTCATGCGATGAGAAAAATCCTCCCCAGGACTTATAATGGTTCGTTCTTAGAACCGGAAATGCGCCGCCTATTAACTTACCCAAGCCTCAGAAATCGCGTCTGCGTTCTACTATTCCTGCTCGCTGCCATCACCGGTCTGGAAGCGCAAAACTCCGTTCCTCCTCCCCCCTCGATCACCCTACCCGGGTCGCAGAGCCCCTTCATGGGGAGCGAGCCTGAAGCCAAAGCTACTAACGAAGTGCTGCAATTGACTTTTCAGGATGCCATCGATCGCGGATTCCGTAATAATCTCGGTCTACTTCTTTCTGGCGACCAGGCCATAACGGCGCGAGGCGAGCGATGGAAGGAACTCAGCAATCTCTTGCCTAACCTGCAAGCCCGAGTGCAGGAAGACGTGCAGACCCAAAGCCTCACGGCTTTAGGCTTTAAGAGCAATCTTTTCCCGTTTCCGCTTCCCCGAGTGATCGGTCCTTTCAACTATATTGATGCTCGCGCGACCCTCTCTCAGTCCCTATTCAATTTCAGGGACTTGGAACAGGAACGGGCTGCCTCCGAGCGTTTAAAGTCTGCGCAATATAGTTTTAAGGATGCAAGGGAACTGGTGGTTCTGGCGGTGGGGAACGCGTATCTACTTGCGATAGCCGACAACGCCCGCATTGAAACTGCCGATGCCCAGGTGACAAATGCCCAGGCTCTTTATAACAAAGCCGTCGATCAGCTGAAGGCCGGATTGACTCCCGCGATTGATACGCTGCGTTCTCAAGTGGAGTTGCAAACTCGTCAGCAACAGCTGATCTCGGCCCGGAACGACTTGGCCAAGCAGATGTTATCGCTGGCGCGAATCATCGGCCTTCCGCCGGGGCAGCAATTTTCGTTGACCGAGAAAGCTCCCTACCAGGCACTCACGCCGTTGCCGATCGACGTGTACCTGCAACGCGCTTACACGTCCCGATCGGACTATCAGGCAGCGCAGGCGCAAGTCCGGGCCGCCGAGTTTTCCCATCGCGCCGCTGCCGCAGGTCGTTATCCCTCGCTGGGCTTGGACGCCAACTTCGGCGACATCGGGGTGACTCCGGCCAAGTCCAATGGAACCTGGCAGGTGAACGGTGGACTGAACATCCCCATCTTTGCGGGGGGAAGAGTTCACAGTGATCTTCTCGAAGCCGATGCCCAATTGAAGCAGGCGCGCTCTCAATTAGGCGATCTTCGCGGCCGCATCGACTACGAAGTTCGCAGCGCTCTCTTGGACTTGACATCGGCCGCAGACCAGGTTGAGGTTACCCGCAGCTCCGTGGAGCTCGCGGAACAGACCCTCGTGCAATCCCGAGATCGCTTTGCCGCCGGTGTGACTGACAACCTGGAGGTCGTTCAAGCGCAGGAGTCAGTTGCCAGCGCTCACGAGAGTTACATTCAGAGCTTGTATGCGCATAATCTTGCCAAAGTGGAACTGGCACGCGCCATTGGCGACGCTGAACAGGGAGTTAAACGATATTTGAAAGGCGAACACTAACAAATTTATGGAACCGACGACGCAAAGCCCCCCTGCCGCTCCGCCGGATCAGCCCGAAACCCGCAATAAGCCATTGCCGGCCACGGAGCGAGACTTCCGCACTCGTCCTTCCCGCACGTCGAGTCCCGGCTTTCGCATCGCCGTCATTATCGCCGTGGTCGTGCTGTTGGTGATCGGATTTTTCGTCTACCGCTACATGACCAGCTATGAATCCACCGACGATGCCGAGGTCGACGGCCACATCAATTCCATCAGTGCACGTATATCAGGTCACGTAACCAGCCTTAACGTTCTCGACAACCAATATGTTGATCAGGGAACTGTGCTGATTGAGATCGACCCTACCGACTATCAGGTCGCCTACAACCGCGCGGAAGCTGATTATAACGATGCTCAGGCTGCTGCTTCTGCGGCTGGCGTCAACGTTCCGATTACCTCGGTCAATACCACCAGCCAGGTATCAGCCACCGAAGCCGATGTAGCTAGCGCCCGCGCTGGAATCGCCGCAGCTCGGCAACAGTTCGCTGCAGCCAAAGCCCAGCTTGAGCAAGCCGAAGCCAACGATGTGAAAGCACAGAATGATCTTGGGCGCTACCGGCAACTCGTAGACAAGCAGGAAATCTCCCAGCAACAATACGATCAGGCTGTAGCCGCTGCCAGAGCGAGTGCAGCTTCCGTGCAGGCCAATCGCGCCTTGGCCGACGCCACTCAGTCGCAGGTAATTGAAGCCCAGGGAAAATTGGTACAGGCGGAAGCCAATCTGCGCTACGCCCAGACCGCACCCAGACAAATGCAGATCAGTCGCTCCCGGGCTGCCTCGGCGGAGGCTCAGGTAATGCAGAAGAAAGCCGCGCTTGAGCAGGCGCGATTGAATCTGCAGTACACCAAAATCATTGCTCCCGTCGCCGGGGTCGTCAGCGACCGCACCGTCGAAGTCGGACAAAATGTTGCTCCGGGCCAGGAATTGATGAAGGTCGTTCCTCTGAATGATGTATGGATCACAGCCAACTTCAAGGAAACTCAGCTCCGTGAAATGAAAGTGGGACAGCCGGTCACGATCGAAGTTGACGCATACGGAAGGAAATATAACGGCAAGGTGAACAGTATAGCGGGCGCCAGCGGAGCCCGTTTCAGCTTGCTTCCTCCCGAGAATGCCACCGGCAACTATGTGAAAGTCGTTCAGCGTATCCCCGTCAAGATCGTGCTCGATCCCAACGAGAATAAGGACCACTCACTGCGTCCCGGTATGTCCGTTGAGCCCAAGGTTTGGGTTCGGCAGTGAGGATTCGGCAATGAAGGTCCGGCAATGAGCGCCGCCGCACCGCCGCTGGAGAATGCCGATGTTTGGCGTCCTGCGGTCAATCCCTGGATCATCGCCATCACAGTCACACTGGCGACGTTCATGGAGGTGCTTGATACCTCGATTGCGAATGTGGCTTTGCCCCACATCGCGGGTAGTCTCTCGGCCGGGCAGGACGAAAGCACCTGGGTCCTTACTTCCTATCTCGTTTCCAACGCGATCGTACTTCCTCTAAGCGGCTGGCTCTCCTCGATCATGGGACGCAAGAATTTTTATATGAGCTGCGTGGCCCTGTTCACTGTCAGTTCATTTATGTGCGGATTGGCCCCGAACCTGGCCGCCCTCATTTTTTTCCGAGTGCTGCAGGGAGCCGGGGGAGGCGGGTTGCAGCCCAGCGAACAGGCCATACTTGCCGACACATTCGCCCCGGCCAAACGCGGTATGGCTTTCGCCATCTACGGCGTTGCCGTAGTCACTGCTCCAGCCATCGGGCCCACTCTCGGCGGTTGGATCACCGACAACTTTACCTGGCGCTGGATTTTCTTCATCAACATTCCCGTTGGAATTATTTCCATCTTGCTCACGTCACGACTCATTCAGGATCCCCCTTATTTCAGGCGCCGCAAGCTCAGCGAGACCAAGATCGACTACGTCGGCCTCGGTTTTGTCGCATTGGGTCTCGGAACCCTGCAAGTTGTCCTCGACAAAGGGCAGCGTGAAGATTGGTTCGAGTCGCACTTTATCGTGATCCTCTCCGTCATTGCCGCGGTTTCGTTGATCTTCGTAATCTATTGGGAGTGGACGCATAAAGATCCCATCATCGATCTCCACTTGTTCCGAGACCGCACCTTTGGCATTTCCAACCTGTTGATGTTCATGCTGGGATTCGCTCTGCTGGGCAGCACTTTGTTGCTGCCGCTATTCATGCAGACTCTGCTGGGCTACACCGCTGAGCGATCGGGTTTGGCCCTCATGCCTGGTGGATTCACCATCATGCTCTTATTACCACTGGTCGGATTTCTGCTCTCGCGGTATAGTCCGCGCTGGCTGCTCGTATTTGGTTTAGTCATGCTTTCCACCTCTCTGTTCAACATGACTCGCTTTGATCTGCAAATCGATTTTCGAACTGCGGCGATTGCGCGCATCGTTCAGGCGGCGGGCATGGCGTTCTTATTCGTCCCGATCAATACGGCGGCTTACGCTTTTCTTCCCCGCGACAAGAACAACGCGGCATCCGGCCTGATGAACCTGGCGCGCAATATTGGCGGCAGCGTTGGCATTTCCCTGGTAACCACCATGCTTGATCGCCGTACCCAGGTTCATTTGAACGATTTGTCCCGCCACTTGAGCGCCAGCAACCCGGCCTTCCAGTCGATGTTGCAGGGCACAGCCCAAGCCATGCGGGCTCATGGCGCGAACGCCGCATTCGCTACCCAGCAGGCCTACGCCCTGATTGAAGGTACGGTTCAACGGCAGGCTACTATGCTCGCTTATATAGATGACTTCCGCTTTCTGGGGTGGGCGATCCTCGCGATGGTTCCCTTGGTATTTGTGATGAAAAAAAGCAAGCCCGGCGGCGGAATCGCGGTACACTAATTGGCGCTATACTGAAAAACGAGCCACCTTCTCGAGTTATGTTTCGTCTTATCACCATCGAACGGGAGTACGGCTGCGGCGGCGGGGCCATTGCTGCAGAACTCTCCGAGCATCTCAAATGGACTCTCTGGGATAAAAGTCTCACCGACGAGATCGCCCGCATGGCGAATGTGAACCCCTCTGCGGTAAAGCGCTGTGACGAGCGCATCGACAGCCGTTTGTACCGCATGGCTAAAACTTTCTGGAGGGGGAGTTATGAGGCCAGCGCTCAACTAACCAACCGAGCCTTCGATACCGATTGCATGATGTCCATGATGGAACAAATCACGGCAAGAATTGCGAAGGAAGGGAATTCCGTCGTGGTGGGCCGTGGCGCGCCGTATTTCCTGCGCGAGCAGCCGGACACCTTCCACGTCTTCCTTTACGCGCCGCGAGCGGAAAAAATTCGCCGCCTCATTGAGGATGGTTCAACGAAATCGCAAGCTGAAGACCTCGTCGATTCTGTCGATCGTGAGCGCATCGCCTTCGTGAAACACTATTTTGACGCTGACTGGCCCACGCGCTCTCTCTACCACCTGATGATCAATACAGCGATCGGGAATGAATCGGTGATCCAGACGATTCTCCAGACCATGCATTTGATCCAGGGCAAGTCTATCGTCACCGATTACGAACCCGTTAGGAGCACCAGTAGCCAATAGGGACGGCTGTCGGGATGCTCGTGTGGGGACAGCCGCCCTCGGCTGTCCGTCGAGCGGGCTCGACCTGCTCTTAGTCCCACGACATGCGGCCACCAAGATTTAGACGCGCGGCCGTCCCGGCCGCTGTGGCGCCGGACAGCAATTCTCCGCACAGACGTCCGGCCGCGGCCCCAACACTCCCACGGCACGCCGCTCCCGCGCCGGTTCCATCTTTTCGAGTATCAGTTCCCGAATCATACTGATGAACTTCGGATGTACTCCTACCGTCTTCGCCCGAGTCATCGGCAAGCCTAGAGAATCGCAAAGCTGTTTCGCTTCGATATCGAGGTCATACAAAACTTCCATGTGATCCGAGATGAAGCTGATCGGCGCTAATACAACCGCCGAAACCTGATTCGTTTCTTTAACCTGTCGCAGATACTCCAGAATGTCCGGTCCCAGCCACGGCTGCTCCGGCGATCCGCTGCGGCTTTGGTAGACGAGCACATCGTTCTTGACGCTGAGCGCCTCCGAAACCAGTCGCCGCACCTCCTCCAATTGCGTCACATAATCAGACGTGTTGGCCATAGAGACCGGAATGCTGTGCGCCAGGTAAACGAGTTGTACATTTGACCGCGCGTTCGCTGGAACAGCTTGTAGCGCGTCGCGAACTCGCTCCACGGTCGCTTCGATGAACCCCGGATGATTGAAGAACTGCCGCAACTTGTCCACCTGCGGCGCGCCCGGCCCCACTTCGCGTTGCGCCCGCGCAATATCCTCGCGATACTGCCTGCATCCAGAGTACGAACTGTACGCCGATGTCACGAAACCGATCGCCCGCTGGATTCCATCCTGCTTCATTTTCTGCAGAGTCTCTGCCACGAAAGGATGCCAGTTTCGGTTTCCCCAATAAACCGGAAGCTTGGGTCCTTTCTGTACCAACTTCGCTTCGAGCGCGGCAATCAATTCGCGCGTCTGCTGGTTGATCGGGCTCTTGCCTTCGAAGTGGTAGTAATGCTCGGCCACAGTCAGCATGCGCTCGCGAGGAATATTTCGCCCGCGAAGAACGTTCTCCAAAAATGGAATTACGTCATCCCTGGATTCAGGCCCACCGAAAGAAATCACCAGAATAGCGTCGTAGCTCATGTCGAAATTGGTGTAGTCAACGAAGTCCGGCAGATGAGTCTTTCCACCACCTTGAATCCGCCGTTGACATTCGCCCATCTACAACGTCTCATGAACTGCTCCCCGTTGCCAAATGATGGCCGTCGAACTAACAAAGCCGCGTGGTACGCTTCTGCCAGAGCCTCTGGAGACGCCTAGTTTGCTTGCCCGGGTCTTTAAAGCATTCCAATACCGCGATTTTCGCCTGATGTTCATTGGCGCCTGCACCTCCAGCATCGGCACCTGGATGCAGATCGTCGCACAGGGATGGCTCATTTACCGTCTTAGCCATTCGGCTTTCCTGCTGGCCCTCGATCAATTTCTCGGTGGCATTCCCATTTTTCTCTTCTCGCTAATCGGCGGAGTGGTCGCCGATCGTGTCGAGCGGCGCAAAATTTTGCTCGGCTCTCAGTACGTGCAAATGGCCAGCGCGGGATTGCTGACCATTCTCGTAGGCACTGGCCTGGTTCACGTTTGGCACATTCTCTGTCTATCGTTTATTTCGGGCTTGGCGCAAGCGTTTGGCGGACCCGCCTACCAGGCGCTCATCCCAACCTTGGTCGAGAAGGACGACATGCCCAACGCCATCGCGCTGAATTCAATTCAATTCAACGTGGCCGTTATGGTCGGGCCGGCACTCGCTGGGCAAGCCTTGGCAAAGCTGGGAGAGAAGTGGTGCTTCGGTCTCAACGCGCTTTCATTCCTGGCTCCAATTATTTCTTTGTCACTCATCAAAGCTCGTTTCCTGCCGGTGAAGACCACGGAGTCAATGTTCGCCAGCCTGAAGCAGGGAATCCAATTCGCTCGCAGACAGACTTCAATGGAAGCCTTGATCCTGCTGGCTTTCTGCATGACATCTTTGAGTATGCCGATGCGGACTTATATTCCCGTCTTCGTGAAAGATATCTTCCATCGCGGCCCGGAAACTTACGGCAACTTGCTCTCGCTGATGGGACTCGGCTCAATTTTCGGCTCGCTCACGATCGCAAGCGCAGGCAACTTCAAAAGAAAAGGACGTGTCGCGCTGGTGGCGCTCATTTTGCTTGGCGCCAGCATTTCCGCCTTCGCCCTCTCGAAGTCAGTACCGTTCAGTGGTGTAATGCTCGTACTGGTGGGTGCGTCGATGATGGCGGTATTTGCTACCGTCAATTCTCTAGTGCAGTTGATCACGACCAACGAAATGCGTGGCCGCGTGATGAGCGTTTATAACGTTGCCTTCCGCGGCGGGATGCCGATGGGCAATCTCTTGTCGGGGTGGCTGGTCCCGGTCTTTACCGCGCCCGTGGTACTGGGAATAAATGGATTCCTGCTGGTTCTTCTGGCTCTTTATTTCCTGCTGCTGCAGCGGCGCCTGGCTGCGCTATAAAAGCTGTACTTTGACCCGTTCGAATCGGCCAGCGCCGCCTCAGCAGGGTGTGTAGAATCCTCGGAAGAGGGCTTTCCGAGCGCACTCACACGCGAGAAATGGATTTGAATTAAGCATGGCGAGCGCCTGTTCCATTCGAGTACGTGGCGTGGTGCAAGGGGTCGGCTTCCGTCCATTTGTTTATCGTCTGGCGCTCGCCAATACCCTAGCGGGATGGGTGTTGAATGGCGAAGAAGGCGTTGAGATTTTCCTGGAGGGCGCCGAAAAAGGGTTGCAGGCGTTCGTTCGGGATCTGAGAACCCAACCTCCTCCTGCGTCCACCATCGCGGAGATCGAAGTCCATCGGGCGGATCCTGTTGGGCTAAAAGAATTCACCATTCGGGAGAGTCTTCGCCGCGAGCGCCCCACCGTTCGCATTTCCCCGGATCTTCCGGTTTGCGACGCTTGCCTCAAAGAGTTATTCGATGCCGCAGACCGTCGCTATCGGTATCCCTATATCAACTGCACAAATTGCGGTCCACGCTACACGGTTATTTTGTCTTTGCCTTACGACCGGCCGAACACCACCATGAAGCGATGGCCTCTCGACACCTACTGCGAGGCGGAATATTGCGACCCGGCCAATCGCCGTTTTCACGCGCAGCCGGTTGCGTGCGGCGCTTGCGGACCGTCTTATTCGTTGCACCACGCGCACGAAATCGTTTCTGGAAATGAAGGGAGTATTCGCAGGGCAGCGCAGCTTTTGAACAGCGGCAGCATTTTGGCCGTGAAGGGACTGGGTGGCTACCATCTGGCGTGCGATGCCTCGAACCCAGCTGCAGTCTCCGCTTTACGCGAGCGCAAGTATCGCAAAGAGAAACCGTTCGCGATCATGACACGAAATTTGGAAACTGCACGCCAGTTGATCGCGCTTTCTCCTGACGCCGAGGAACTCCTCTTGTCCAGCGCCCGGCCGATTGTGCTCGCTCCCGCAAAAGATGCGCTCAACCGAATTGCTCCGGAAGTTGCCCCCGACCATTCCGAACTCGGTTTGATGCTGCCCTACACGCCTTTACATCATTTGCTTTTCGCGGCGGGTGCGCCCGAGGTGTTGGTGATGACCAGCGCGAATCGATCGAGCGAACCGATCGCCTATGAAGATGACGAAGCCCTCGACCGCCTTTCCGAAATCGCCGACGCCTTTCTGATAGGCGAGCGCCCGATTGCGCGCAGGGTGGATGACTCGGTGGCGCGGGATGGTGCGTTCGGCCCGGTGATTGTTCGCCGGGCGCGGGGATACGCTCCCGGCTCCGTTGCCAGTTTGCCGACATCTCGCCCCATATTGGCGGTCGGCGCCGATCTTAAAAACACGATCACCCTGGTTGTCGATGGTCAGGCATTCATGAGCCAGCACGTGGGCGATCTCGGACATTACGAATCTCTGCGAGCGTTCAAAGAAACGATTCAAGACCTGGTCTCGATGTACGAGGTTCGTTTGGACCAATTGCTTGTGGCATACGATTCTCATCCGCAGTATCTCAGCACTGGTCATGCACTGGCGCTCGAAGCTCCGCAAACAGTGGCAGTTCAGCACCATCGAGCCCATATTGCTTCTGTTCTGGCGGAGCGCGGTGAGTGGGAGAAACGAATCGTTGGAGTCAGTTTCGATGGCACCGGCTACGGCGACGACGGAAGCATCTGGGGCGGCGAAATCTTCGTAGGCAGCATCAAAGAAGGCTTCGAGCGCGTGGGCCACTTGCGTAGCGCATCCTTGCCCGGCGGGGACGCAGCCGCGCAATATCCGGTGCAGGCCGCGGCTGGTTTTCTGGCGCAGGTGGAACAGCTACCCAATCTTACTGCCGCTCCGTTTAATTTTCCGCCACGCTACCGGCAGGCGGTGGACCTGGTTAAGAAAAATGTCAGAACGTTTCCTACCACTTCGATCGGACGGCTTTTCGATGCTGCGGCTGCGCTTCTTGGTTTTACGCGGGAAGTCACTTTCGAAGGCCAGGCCGCGATGTGGCTGGAGCAGCTTGCCTGCAGCGTAAATTCGATCGAGCCGTACCCCTTCTCATGGTCGAATCACGAATTGGATTTCCGACCTCTATTGCAAGCTGTGCTCCTTGACCGCCTTCGCGGTCGGCCAGTCGCAGAAATTGCGCGAGCCTTTCAGAGAGGGCTTGCTCAAGGCCTCTGCCATGCCGTCGTCAGCGTCTGCGAGGCTTATAGTCTCAATGTCGTGGTTCTTTCGGGAGGAGTCTTCCAGAATGAGTTACTCTTGAAGGACCTGAAGTCGCTGTTCGGGGCCGCAGGGCTCGAGGTCTGGACGAATCACGCCGTCCCTCCGAACGATGGAGGAATTAGTCTGGGACAGGCTGCCCTGGCGGCATTCGCCCAGCCGGATCGCGGCAACGGAAAAGCATAAGCGGATTACGAGAATCGATGCACGAGCTGTCCATCGCGATGAGCATCATCGAACTGGTGCAGGAAGAGTCCGCGCGCCGCAGTGGAGTTCAGGTGACTGCCGTGCACCTCAGGCTGGGCGCGCTTTCCGGCGTGGTGAAAGAGGCGCTGCTCGGTTCCTTTGAGATGGCGTGCGAAGATACTCCGGCGAGAGGGGCGCGGCTGATTATTGAGGATGTGCCCATCCTGATTTTTTGCCCGAGCTGCCAGGCTCAGCGTCCTGTCAGTTCGATGCAGTTATTTTGCTGCGCGGAGTGCGGCACTCCATCGGCCGAGGTTGTGCAAGGCAAAGAACTCGAAGTGGTTGCATTGGAGATCGAAGAATGGGATCACAGCCCCGTTTAATCGAAGTCAGAAAAAACGTTCTGAAGCAGAATGATCTGACCGCGCGCGCCCTGCGTGAACAATTCCGCGCCGCCGGAGTATTTGTGGTGAGTCTGGTCTCCAGTCCGGGGTCGGGCAAGACTATGTTCCTGGAGAAGACACTCACACTGCTTCGCGAGAATTATCGCGTGGCCGCGCTGGTTGGAGATCTCGCCACGGAAAATGACGCCGTGCGCTTGGCGCGCAGTCAGGCGCCGGTGAAGCAAATCACCACCGGCACGCTCTGCCATCTGGAAGCTGCAATGGTCCAAAACGCGCTGCAGGAGTGGGATCTCCACAAGCTGGACTTTCTCTTTATCGAGAACGTCGGGAACCTGGTTTGTCCTTCGTCCTATGATCTTGGGGAAAACCTCCGGCTGGTGCTCATCTCCGTGACTGAAGGCGAGGACAAGCCGCTCAAGTATCCGACAATATTTAACAGTGCCGACGTGGCTGTAGTCTCAAAATTGGATTTAGCGCAGGCGGTTGAATTCGACTGGCAAACTGCCGAGCGCAATATCCAGGCAGTGCGCCCCGGAATGCAGGTATTAAAGCTCTCTGCAAAGAGCGGGCAAGGCATGGAAGAATACCTGAGTTTTCTCAAGAAGCGTTTGGAAGAATCACGAGTCGCTACGGTAATCTAGGCAAAGCCGCAATCATGATCACCTTTCTGTCTATTGTCGCGGTTGGGTTTTTTCTCGGGATGCGTCACGCTACCGATCCCGACCACGTAATCGCCGTGACCACAATCGTAAGCCGCCAGCGCAGTCTGCTGAAAGCTGGGCTCACCGGCATCTTCTGGGGAATCGGCCACACCCTCACGATCTTTGTTGTGGGCTCGGCAATTATTCTTTTTGACGTTGTCATTCCCGCGCGCATCGGGCTCTCGATGGAATTTTCCGTAGGGCTTATGTTAATTATTCTCGGCGCGATGAATATCGCGACCTTCATGCGTACGGCTCGAACAGTTGCTTCCACTTCGCATGAAACGGCTGTCGTTCATTCGCATCCTCATGTCCACGGCGACTATGTGCACAACCATGCGCACGCTCATGGGCCGGAGGCGCATGCGCACAACCAAACGCCGCTTACCTGGCTTGATCGCGTCTTTGGCAGGATTGGTCTTTACCAGCAGTTGCGTCCCCTTGTCGTGGGCATTGTTCATGGTCTGGCCGGTTCGGCCGCGGTTGCATTGCTCATTCTCACGACCATCCGTAATCCGCACTGGGCGATGGTTTATCTGGTCGTCTTCGGTGCGGGCACGGTTGGAGGCATGATGCTGATCACGATGAGCATTGCATCCGCCTTCAACTTCTTCGGACGAAGACACCAAAAGTTTTCTCAGTGGCTGGGATTTGCCTCCGGTCTGGTGAGCCTGGCATTTGGACTGTTCCTTGCTTACCACATCGGATTTGCAAACGGACTCTTCTCCGGCCATCCCCAATGGACGCCCCGATAGAAATCGGATCCTCCGGCGTTCGGTTTTTTCGCTCAATCCATTTAGCGCGCCGCTTTGCCCCAATCATCGGCATTGTTTTTCTGCTTCTCTTGCCGCCTACCTCGCTTGCGCAAGAGATTGTGTTGAGCGGCCGTGTCAGCGATCCTGTGGGAAATGCGTTGCCAAAGGTCTCAATCGAAATTGTGAAACAAGGTCAAGTTGCAGCCCACACAGTCTCCGGGCCAGATGGACAGTTTCGGGTAAATCTCGACTCGGCCGGAGAATTCCTGATCAAAGCTCAGGCTTCCGGTTTCCGGCCGGTCCTCCATTCCATCACGGTCCGGCGAAGCGGCAATTCTGGAATCGACATTCGAATGGGCCAACTCTCATCGCGAATCGAAAACATCGCGGTCACTGCCGACGTGAACGAAACCGACGTGCTCAATCCGGATCCTGGAGAGAAAGTTTTTGTGCGCCAAGACTTGCTCGACGCAAATCCCGGGCGCCCGGGAGCTCCCGTCTCGATTCCCGGATACCCCATCGAAACCGCCTCCAGCGGTATAAAAGCTCCACAATATTTTGCGCCGGGTGTGGCCGGAGATCACGGCGAGCCGATTGCCCAATACATTGCAGTCGGCGGTTACCTGGTGCCGAATAATCTTTCCGCTAATGCCCACGGCAATGGCTATTCCGATCCCAACATATTCATTCCGGAAATTCTGGAGAGCGTTCAGGTCGATGGCGGCGCATTTAATGTTCGAGAAGGGAATCATTCTGTCAATTTAGCTGCCACGTACGCGCTGCGCTCCCGCCTCGATCCTTTTCTTTCGATAACCGGGGACTATTGCGACATTGACATGGTCGCGGGTCTCAGTCCTTCGCCAGATTCCTGGATTGCCCTGGAAGGCTCATACGGCAACGGGTTTTTGGATCGCCTCGAACATCGGCAACAATATAAATTCAACGGCGAGCGGCTATTTCTTCTAAACCGGCATCGCGTCACTCTTTTTGGTATCGGATATTACGGCTTCTCTTACGTGCCCGGACTAGTCCCCATATTTCCTGCTAACGCGAATGATGTGGGTTTTCCGAATCTTGGCGACACGATCGATCCTCGGCAGAAAGATCAGACCCACACTGCGCTTGTGGCCGTCAACGACGTCTGGCGACTCAGCGGCAATCAGCAGTTGCAATTCTCCGGTTTTTTTCGCACCTATAATCTTTCACTGTTCTCAAATTTCGGGCAGGGTCTTATTCGACAGAGTGAGTTTCGCACCGTTGCCGGTGGTAGCGCGAGCTACGTAAACAAACTGAAGGAATATTTTTCATTCCTCGCAGGCCTCGACTACGAGCGCGAAGCTCCCCGGCGCGACGATCTCGACCACTACGGTTTCTTCACTCCCAGCGTTCCAACCTATTACGGTCCTTTCACGCCGGTCGACGGAAACAACATCACCATTGGATCCATCACTCCCTACATCGCCGCCGAGGGCGGCCTGGCGCGCCACTTCCGCTACTACCTCGGCTGGCGACGCGATGAAATTGATATCGACAACGATGATCTGCTGCACGCCCAAAATTCTTTTCAGAAATGGGTTGGCATAAACTCCCCCAAGGCCACAATTTCTTTTCTTCCCAAAGAAGCGTGGTATGCTCCTTTGCTCTCTCTCAGCTTTGGGCAGGCCTTTTTTACAGAAGATCCCCGCATCGGCACCGGCTCTGCCGTGGGAACTCCGGTCGCTACGTCGCATTCCTATCAAGTCGTCGCCAGCAAAACCGTAGGCAAAACTGATGTCAGACTTACTTTGGGCCACGTCACCAGCAGCGCCGAACTGGCTAAAATTGATCCCGATACCGGACTTCAATTCAACGAGGGGCCGAGCCGCCTTCGATTCGTAACTGTCGCGTTGCGCCAAAACTTCAATCACGCGTCTCTGTTGGCTACATTCTCCAAAGCAGACGCGCGCGATCTCGATTCCGGACTGCCCACACCCGAGGCTCCGAGGACACTCTTCGATTTGTTAGGGACTATGCAGAAGCTTCCGTTTCGAATGGAGGCGCGAGGGGAATTTGAACTCATCGGTATCAAGCCGCTCGGCACCGGGTGTCTGCCGAACCTGAACGCGGAATGCACCGGAGACGCCGTGAAAGAGTTCCGTGCCGCCGTTATCCGCACATTCAAGAATGGCCGCTTCACCACCGGCGCGAATTTTCTTATTGCAGGCGGGCATACAGGTCAGACAACAGAAAATTTCTATCCTTCCGATATTCAGGAAGTCGTAGGCGTGCGCATCCCATCCTACGCAAGCGTGACCTTCACCTACCGCTTCGGCCGATTATTGCCGCAAAATTGATTATCTGAAGAGCCCGGAAGGCCTAGCGCACGAAGAATCAATTCAGCGTGCATAGCCACTGCCACGGTGCTTAACCCTCGGGTTGGTACCACTCGGGCGAGGGGCCAACGGCGCCTTCGATCTCAGGAAGGCAGAAGTTCCTGGAGAGGCTGCTAGTTCGTTGCTAGGTGTTGGTCGAGATTTGATTTTGCCTGGGCGTGGCCTGGCGCGGGAGTGCTAGAGGTCCTTTTTTTCGCGGCGGTAGACGAACTTGCCGATTTGGCGGCGAGTTTCTTTTTGTTGAAGTCGCGAACGATGCGGGCTACGTAAGCTTTGGTCTCATAGTAAGGAGGGACGCCGTTGTATTGTTCGACGCGCTCCGGGCCGGCGTTATAGGCAGCGAGGGCTTTGATGAGATCGAAGTTGTAGCGCTCGAGCAGTTCGCGAAGATACCGGGTTCCAGCTTCGACGTTGGCTTGCGGGTCGAAGGCGTTGCGGACACCAAGGTGCGATGCGGTTTGCGGCATAAGCTGCATTAATCCCTGAGCGCCTTTGGGGGAGACGGCGTGGACATTGAATCCGCTTTCCGCACGGATCACGCTGGTGACAAGGTCGGGGTCGAGTTGGTAGGTTCCGCTGACATCTCTTACCGCTTTGTTGAGGTCGAAAGGATTCTGTGCAGAAGCCGGAAGCGTGAGATGTGGAGTTGACTTTAGAGCGGGTGGCGGAGGATCGGGGAGCGATTCGAAGTGATCGATCTCGGCAGTGGGAATGTCGACGAAGCTGGATTGATCTCCATCGATGTAGAGGCGAGTGACGGAGCCGAGAACCTCACGACGCTGGTGGCGTATGGAGAATCCGTTGCGGAGTACGGCGGAGTCGGCGGCAAACCCAGGTAGGACGAGCGCAATCAGAAGTGCGAGTAGCGCGGCGGGGAATGCGAGTTGGAGCCGCATGGTCATTTCAAGTTTACGTGCGTGAAGCCGAGTTCCTCAGCCACAATTAATTCGGATGCTTTACGCGGTGCTAAGGCGCCGCGCTTCGGCATCGCCGGTATGCGTCATTTCAGCAGCGAGGTCAATGCCCCGACCTGGCCGAGGACTATGTCCGCAAGGGCCGCGGCTACGCCGCACTTGTCATTCCCTAGGGTTAATCCCCAGCCGCGCGAGCGAAGTTCCTCGCAGGCATTTCCCATGATAACCGGATGGCCAGCGAACTCAAGCATTTCCACGTCGTTGTGGTTGTCACCGATGGCCATGACCTCCTCGCGGTGGTAGCCGCGGTGGGCGGCCCAGCGGGCCAGGGCGTGGCCTTTTGAGCAGCCGGCATTCAGAATGTCGATCATGGAAAGGTCACGTTCGGGATACTCGGTACGGAGGACGGTGATGCGATTGTCCAAGCCTGCGGCTTGCAGAACCTTCAGTGCTTCAGCCATGCGAACCATGGAGCCGCAGAGCATGGCTTGGACGGGGTCAGTGACGAGGGAGTTCTCGATGGGAATGATGAAGTCAATGTACTGGCTATTCTTTTCGAGCCAGCGGCGGATGCTGGCGTTGAGGGCGTCGAGGTGTTCGAGCACAATGGCTCCCCTGGTTTCCTTGTCAAAGGTGAGAACGGTATGGCCGCGGAAAGCCTGCATGAAAGTGCAGATTTTGCGGCAGGTATCGCGCGGCATGAGGTCCCGGTGGAACGTTTCCCCGGAGAGAGAGCGAGTGACGGCACCGTTGGAGCTAATGAGCCAGAGATCGAAGCCGAGTTGTTGAGCGATGGGTAGAGCGAAGGTGTGGCGGCGTCCGGTGACCAGGACGATTTCGATGCCAGTAGCGTGGGCGCGGCGCAGAGCCGCGAGGTCATTGGGCGCGATTTGGAATTGAGGATTGAGGAGGGTGCCATCGATGTCGGAGGCAATCAGGCGGATGGAGCTCGGCTTCGGGCTTCCGGCTTCCAGTGTCCGGCTCTCAATTTCGGGTGTCGGACTTTGGGTTTCTGGCTTTGGCAAAACGGTTTCGCTCACAATTCATTGTCACACATGCAAAAGCGGGAATGTCGACGCATTGGCGAAGCCCGATAGCCGAAGCTCGAAAGCCGGATAGGGGAAGCCCGATGAGTTGCGTGCTATATTCGCATTCGCATGGGATTTCTCTTTTTTCACTGGTGGACGTTGATCTTGGAGGCGGTGGCGATTGTGCATTTTATTCGCCGGCGTCCGGATACTTATTGGATTTTCGTCATACTTTTTCTGGGATGGATTGGGGCTGTGGTTTACATTGTGGCGGAAGTGATTCCGGATGCGGGGCTGTTGCGCGGCTCGTTTCAGGTGTTTCCGCGGCGGCGAAGGATTCGCGAGTTGGAGCGGGCGATTCTGGATAATCCTTCAGCGGGGAATTATGAAGAGCTAGGGTTGCTCTATCTGGATGATAGGGATTTTGCCAAAGCGCGGGGATGCTACGACCGCTCGATTTCACAGCGGTCCGACTCGGTGGATCCGTTCTACCGGCGTGGAGTAGCAGAAGTAGAACTGGGAGATTTTGCCGCGGCGGTGCCTGATCTGGAGCGAGTAGTACAAGCCGATCCCGCGTACGATTTTCATCGAGGAATAGGGTTACTGGCGCATGCGTATGCGCAGACGGGACAGACCGAAAAAGCCGCGAAACTTTTCGAGCAGGCTACAAAAATCTCGACGAGCTCAGAAACTTATTACAACTACGCGACATTCCTGCAGTCGCAAGGCAGGATGGATGAGGCGCGGCAGTGGGTGCAGAAGATTATTGACAAGCGGGCGACGATGCCGGGGTATCAGAGGCGACGGGAGCGAGGGTGGTTTCGGAAGGCTTATGCGTTGACGGCGAGGTTACGGCTGTGAGGGCTAAATCCTGGTCAGTTTGATTGCTTAGCACGTGTCGTCGAGCATTGTCAGCGCCTGAAACACTTCGGAGTTGGACGACACCATAAAAGTTTAGACTGTGGCCAGCATCAGGGAGAAAACTCCGGCGGGAAAACCGTTAAAGGTGCCTAATAGCGGTCGTTGGTATCGATGTTGAAGCCGAGGATGGCGTTGACGGCGACGGGCTGGGCGCCGCGGGTGGCGGGGCGGAATTTCCAACTGGGAAGCGCAGCCATGATTTTGGCAGTCATGGAGGCGGGTCCGGGTTCGAGCACTTGCAGGTTTTTCAAGTTACCCGTGGCATCGAGTTTGCATTTGATCACGACGCGGGCGCGAGGCAGGTCTTTGGGGAGATCGGTGCGAAGGCCTTGTGGGCCGACCAGAGCCCCTGCATGGCCGTTGGGATCGGTCTCCGCGAATTGCATGACGACCGTACCGGCAGAAGTCTCCACGTAGACGGTGTAATTATCCCCAGGAAGCTTGCCATAGAAATCGAATGCGCCTCCGGAACGCGAGGTGGCGACGATGGTGATGGCGGGCCCCGTGTCACCCTTTATGGATGAACGGCCGGGGAGGCTGGGAGCGTCACTGTTTCCCGCTTCGAAGCTGGGAAGCGTAACGATGGTGCTGCCGCCGCGAACGTCGACGCCCGGAGCGGCTGGAGTGCCGCCAGGAAGGCTACCTGCGCCACCAGCGCCGGGGGTGGGAGAGATTCCGGCGCGAGCATTGGGGTCCGAGCCGCGACCGGTACCGGATTTTCCTGCGCCCGTAGCTTCTCCCGCCAAGCCGCTGCCCGGGCCATTTCCGTTGCCTATCCCGGAGCCTCCGCCCGAACCTCCGAGGCCGGGTTTGTCGCCACCCGATGGAGACATGGCTAAAGATCCTTTTCCCCCGGTGCCGGGCATCCCGGGTTTAGCTCCTGGATCGGTAGATAGAACCACACCGGAATTGTCGGAATTTCCACCCGCGCCTTTGGGAGGAGCGAGCGCGGAACCGATGTCTCCGGGCCCCCCCATGCCAATCCCTGTTCTGCCCGAACCGGAAATGCCCGAGCCTGATCCAGTTGCAGGCGGGGGCGGGATCACATTATTGGCGAGCAGATTTCCGGTGCCAGAGCCACCGGAATTTGGCGAGCCCGGACCGGAGCCGGAGCTTTGTCCAGCGCCGTTTACCGATGGAGGCGGCGGAATGACGTTCGATGCGCCGAGTTGCGAGCGTCGAGATTGTCCAGAGGAAGAGGCGGCGCCAGCGCCACCACCGAGCACTGGTGGCGGCGCGATTACATTGGCTGAACCCTGGGGTCGAGTGGAAGAGGAATCGCCCGAACCTGAACTGGAACTACCTACTGACGGCGGAGGTGGAATTACGTTGGCGACGAGAGAGTTGCCAGATCCGCCCGCGGAGGTTCGAGATGTGCCTGCGGCACTCGCGGAAGAGACAGAGGGTGGGGGCGGTACAACATCCTGCGTGCCGAAGAGTTTGCCAATGATGGTGCTGACGAAAGAGCCGTTGGCCGCCTGGGTAGGGGGTGGAGGAATTACGTTGGGCGCAGAACGAACGCCGCCGCTTTCGAGCCGGCGAAGGTCACGCGGAGAATCGGCCGAGGGTGGCGGGGTGACCACGGAAGGCGCGGGCAGATTGAGTTTTGCGACGCGCGAGGAATCACGCTCGGGAGCGGAAACGGGCGGAGGCACAACGGCGACACGGTTCATCTCCACGCGCGAAGGAGAAACATCCCGAGTCACGGAAGAAGGTGCGGGTGCAATCACCGTCCCGTTGAGAGCAGGAGCAGAGCGAACCTGATCGCGGGATACGCGGGACGAGGCAGGCGCGATCACGGTGGAGCTCAAGGAAGGCGCGGAGCGGGTGCGGTCGTTCGGGATCGTTGGGGCGGGCGCAATGATGCTGGAATCGAGCTTTGGAGCGTAGAGTGTGTGTTCGGAAGGCACGCTGGGCGCGGGCGCTACTATCGATGAGTTCATCGCGGGCGCTGTACGGGAGCGGTCCGCAGAAATGCTGGGGGCAGGGGGCACGACCGAACTCAGGGTGAGGCCGCCGCGAGATTGATCGCGGGAAAAGTCGAGCTGTGCCGGAGCTATCACGTTAGCAGGAAGATTAGGTGCGGTAAGAGAAGAATGCAGGCCTTCAGCGGGAGGCCGTCCGGGAATCGATTTGAAAGCGAGCAGATTCGCGACGGATTCGGTGGACGCAGGGAGTTTGAGATTGGGAGCGTCAACCACCTTATCGGCGAGCGAAGATCCGCGATCAACTTTTATGGTCTGGCTGCGATGATGGGCTTCGGCACCGCCGGCGCGGCCAGTGGCGCCGGATTGGGCTCCGCCAAAATCTTCGGTGCGAGGAAGTTCGTCGGCGGAGTAGTAGATGACTTCAACGGGCTGGAGACGGGGCACGGCATAGGGACGCAGCCGGTTGATCTCGCGGGGAAGCTCGATCAGGATTACAAGCAGGAGCGCCTGCAGCAAGAAAGAGGCGACCAGGCCGCGGTTGGGAAAAAGACCATGGGGAGCTTCTCCGGCCAGACGCGGGGCGGAGCGTGCAAAGGCGGGACGGATGGAACTGGTGAACTCCTGCCAACGCGGTGACCACTCCACGAGAAGCTTGGGAGCATCGTGGAGATGGGCCTGTGGTTCGAGTTGGAGAGTTTGAGTCACCATGAGAAATAAACTCGTTCGTGGTATAAATTGTTCCCTCGGGGGGGAAGTACCTGGTTTTATTCAATGCTGGTTTGGCGGCCTACTCCCATCGAGCGCCTAGAGCCATGCCATTTCAAGGCTGGGCGCCCCCCTTCAAGTTAATTCTAATTCTATCGCCCAATGCGGTTTCTGTTTGGGATAAGGTATGCACCGGCAGCTCCAGGACCGAAACCGCCTGCAGACGTAATGGTGCGAAGCGCCAGGGGCGGAGATTTGGCTCTAGGTGCACGACATTGCTGTCGCGGTCGAGATAGACGACGTCGATGGGGAAGCGCATAGCAAGAGTATGAACTCCGCGGCATGGCCGAATCCAGAGGCCTCTTCCATTACGAAAGTCATCTGCGGACGCGCCTAGCAGTCCGCGCAGCCTGGACCAGTGCGTCCTGGCGATGGCCAGTTCCGTAGCGAGATAGCATTGGCGAGTTTGGTTGAATGCCTTAGCTTGAGAGTCAAATTGCGCCATGATGTTGCACGGGTTTCCGGTGGTGGAAGAGTTTATTGGGGAGGCGAGCTAAACGCCTACGCGAAGCGTTGCGCCGCTCGCCTATATCTCCGGCCGCCTCAACGCCGTTCGCCGAGGTGACAACCGAACTGCGCCAACTTGCTTTTTTCAACTCTACTACTCGCTTTTCTTCTTTTGCCGAATCATTCTTGCCGAATCATGTCTCGGCGAATCTTCACTTGCTGAATGCGACGTTATTTTGTAACGAGGGAGCGATAGGCCTGAATGAGTGCCGGACCAATGGTGACAAAGAGGAACGGTAGCAAAATGAAAATGACGAGGGGCGGGACCATTTTGATGGTGGTTTTGGCAGCCTGCTCTTCGGCGCGCTGACGGCGAGCCGTTCGCAACGAATCGGAATGAACGCGCAAGGCCTGGGCGATGGAGGTGCCGAAGCGATCGGTCTGAATCAGCGTGCCGACGAGGGCACGCAGGTCATCGACACCGGTACGATCGACTAGATTGCGCAAGGCTTCGGCGCGCGGCTTGCCGGCGCGCATTTCAAGCGTGACCAGATGAAACTCATCGCTGAGTTCGGGGTGAGCATATTGCAGATCCTTGCCGACGCGCATGACGGCCTGGTCGAGGGCGAGCCCGGCCTCCACGCAGATGACGGTGAGGTCAAGAGCGTCGGGGAGTCCAATGCGGATGCGACGCTGACGTTCCTTGATCATGCGCTTAAGGATAAAGCGCGGGATGAAGAAGCCGAAAGCGGGCACGCAGACCAGCAAAGCCAAGCTATCGAAGCCGGAGAACGCGATGACGCCGGTCAAACCGAGAAAGGCGAGAAAGAGGCGAGATCCGAAATAGTAGCTGACATGACGGGGGTCGCGGCGTCCGGCTTGAATGAGCCATTTGCGCGTGCGCGAGACATCCGAGGGCGAGAGCGGGATGGCCTTGCTAAGGGGATTGAGGGCCTGCTCGATGCGGTCGCGTACCTTGACCCCGGGCTTTTCCTGAACCACAGCAGGCTGACCACCGAGGGCGCGCAAACGAGCTCCCAGAACGGAAGTGGGCGTTACAGCAGCGGCGCCGAAGGCGAAAACCACCAGGACGACGCTGACAAAGACGATGATGGTCAAAATTAACGGCATGGTCATACCTGAATCTTAATAATCCTGCGGATCACAAAATAGCCGATCGTCTGCAAAGCCAGACTGAGGACCAGCAGAATATGGCCAATCGGGTCATAGAAAAGCGGGTGGACAAACTCAGGGCTATAGAACAAAAGAATGGTGACCACGGTGGGAGGCATGCCCATCAGCAAAGCCATGGTGATGCGGCCCTGCGCGGTGTGAACCCGCACCTGGCGCTGTATCTTAAAGCGCTCGCGGATCACATAGGACAAATTGTCAAGGATCTCGGCGAGGTTGCCGCCGGTTTCGCGCTGCAGCATGACGGCAGTGACGAAGAACTTGACGTCGACCAGGGGCATGCGCTCGGTCAGATTGATCAGGGCATCGCGCACGGGCATGCCGAATTTCTGCTCTTCAAAGAGTTGGCGAAATTCGCTGGCAAGAGGCTCGGAGACCTCAGTGGAAATCATTTCCAGAGCGGTGGTGAAGGCGTGACCGGCGCGGACGGCGCGGGCCAGAGTGTCAATGGCTTCGGGAAAGAGCTCCTCAAATTTCTCGAAGCGCTTTTGACGTCGGTAGGATACGAGGGAATACGGCAGAAAAGCGCCGATGATGAGTGCTGCCCAGGCAATGGCGGGATTCCTGGCAAAAAGCAGAGTCACCACACCGGCTCCAACGCCGCATAGAATGCAGAGCAAAAGAAAATTGCCGGCACGGAATTTCATGCCCGCCTGCATTAGAGCATCTTGCATGGCGGAGACTCGTTCGGAGCGGCGGAGGAGAGTGTCGAAAGCGGGAATCTTGCTAAGTTGTTCGTCGCGGACAAGGGCCAGTTCTTCGCCAGCTTCGCGTTCCGGGGCCTTCTGCGCGGTGGCGAGGCGGTCGCGAATGAGCCGAGCTCGATCACTGCGCTGGTCGATGAGCGAGCCGGCGATGAAAGCAACGAGGGCAACCAGGAAAAAGACGATTAATGCAATTAGAGCAGGCATGGTGTGTTTTCTAAAAGCTGCTCGAACAACAGCGGTACGCTCATCTTCTTAATTCTTATTCTTAAATCCTTACGATATGCACTTCCAACGCTGCGTCAAAAATTTGCCTTAACGATGTTCAAATTTCGGTTCTCGATTCGAATAAAGCGGGGCGGATTCGCGCCCCGGAAGTCGTCAGGCGATCGGCGAACTGAGGACGAATTCCAGTTGCGTGGAATGTTCCACGTACTTTTCCCGATTCATCGACCGTGCGGCGCTCAAACACAAAAATATCCTGCATGGAGATAGACTCGTTATCCATGCCCATTACTTCGGCAATAGACACAACCTTGCGGGTGCCGTCGGACAGGCGGGCGACTTGTACGACGGCGTGAATTGCCGAAGCGATCTGGTAGCGCACGGCGCGTTCGGGAATGTTTAGATTGGCCATCGAAACCATGTTCTCAATGCGGGCCAGGGCGTCGCGGCCGGAGTTGGCGTGCACAGTCGTGAGGGAACCCTCGTGACCGGTATTCATGGCCTGCAACATATCGAAGGCTTCTTCTCCGCGGACCTCGCCGACGATAATGCGGTCGGGGCGCATACGCAAGCTGTTGATGACTAACTGGCGCTGGCGGACGGCTCCTTTGCCCTCAATGTTGGGAGCGCGGGTTTCGAGCCGGACGATGTGTTCCTGTTTGAGCTGAAGTTCGGCTGCGTCTTCGATGGTGACGATGCGCTCCGCATTAGGAATGTAACCGGACAGGACATTCAGGAGGGTAGTTTTTCCTGCGCCAGTACCGCCAGAGATCAGAAGATTCAAACGACCCTTGACCATGATCGAAAGCAATTCGAGCATGGCTTCGGTGAGGCTGTGATTCTCGATCATGTTGCGGGCGGTGACGGCCTCGCGTCCAAAACGGCGGATCGAGAGGCAGGCGCCATCCAGCGCGAGCGGGGGAATGATGGCGTTCACGCGGGAGCCATCGGGAAGACGGGCATCCACCATTGGTGAGGACTCATCCACGCGGCGGCCGACCCGGGAAACGATGCGCTCGATGATCTGCATGAGATGCTGGTTGTCTTTGAACGATAAACCCGTGAGCTCGAGCTTGCCAGCGCGTTCAATGTAGACCTTGTCGAAGCGGTTGACGAGGATGTCGGAGATGGTGTGGTCCTTGAGCAAAGGCTCCAGCGGACCAAGCCCGAAGATTTCGTCGAGGATTTCGCGCGAGAGGCGTTCGCGCTCGGTGAAGCTGAGAGGAACGACCTCGCTGTTGACGGAGTTGCGGATGAGAACGAGAACTTCTTCGCGAGCGCTATCGCCGTTCGAGCGGCCGAGTTTCTCGAGATCGAGACGGTCGAGAATCTTGCGGTGCAGGTCGGACTTTACCCGCTGGTATTCGGTGCGCTCGAAGGTTTGCAGATTCGCCATAAAACCTTAATACAGACTTAAACCTCAGACGCTCTTAAACAAGGACCACGCCGCACGTTTCACGTCGATGTCAGCGCTGGTCAATTCCTGTCCGAGCCCGGAAAAACAACGGGCAATTTCCGTGTGACTTTGCTCCATCACCGGCGCGCCACGATCGATCGCGGAGGAGATGGCAAAATACTGATTGGGCACCCGCCACAACAATTTGACTCCGGCGGCATTTTCCGCGTCGGCTTCGGTGAAGCCGGGCACCTTGCGAAATCGGTTTAGCACCAGGCGCAGGCGCTCGCGATTTCCGGTTTCCCCTAAGTATTGTTGCACGCGGGCTGCACTCCATAAAGAGGCCACGTCGGTACAGGCCACCAGAAGAACAGTTTCCGACAAATTCGAGACCAGGCGGGTGGCGGCATCGAGTCGGGAAGAATTGTCGACGACAACATAGCGGTAGTGGGCCACCAGCATATCGAAAAGCCGGACAAACTCGGCGGTGGAGGGCTCGATGGCGGCGGGGGCATTGGTGCCGGCCAGCAGTTGCAGACCGGCACTGTGGCGCGTCATGAAACTTTCCAGCAGGGAGCTATCCATGCGGTGAAGATTGCGGGTAGCGTCGGAAATATTGAAAAGAGGTTTGAGATTCAGATGCAGGGCGGTGTGCCCGAGAGGAGCGAGATCGACCAAGGCAGTGTGGCCATGGGCGGCTTGCAGGGCTAACGCCAGGTTGACGGCCACCGTGGTGGCTCCGCTGCCGCCCTTGGCGTTGACCACGGTGAATACCTTTCCCCGGGGGCCTTCTTTGTGAACGCGGCGCTGGGCGGTGGTGAGGCGAACGAAAGCTTCGAGCAAATCGGTGGTGGTGGTGGGGCGCTCGATGAACTCACGGGCTCCTGCCCGCATAGCGCTGACAATATTTTGCGGCTGATTAAGGCTGCCGATGGCGAAAACAGCAGAGTCGGGCATTTCCTGGTGGAGGAGTTCGATGGCGCGCATGGCTGCAGATTGGCCATCGGCGGGGATATCAATCAGCAAAACGTCCGGATTGGCGGCCTGAACGCGGCGCATGATGGGATCGGAGGCGGCCACAGGAAAACTGGCGCAGGTGTGAACCGTATTGGCCACGCTGGTGCCATCAACCAGCACCTGGAGTACGGTGCGCTGCTCACTGTCGGTGGCCACGATAACGACGGAAAGTTCCGGCATACTGATCCTGCTTGAAATGTTTTTCATCCCTTGCGGGACTTGGATTATCTGTTGCTTCCTCGAGCCGTTACAAAGTCACCTGCGAGGCTAATCTGGTTGCTCATACCCGTGTTCCGCATTCAAACATTGCGTCCGCTATTTTCCCGAAGGTTTTGTGCTGGACCTTCCTCCGTCAAACTTATCCTTGTCCAAATACGGCCGAGGAGTTGTCGGGCCGGGCGGCAATTCGTTATTGGGCGAAATCCGGTGTACCGTGCACAGGACCATGAGTTCCGAGTTGCTTTTCTGGGCGCTCTTGCTCTTGAAAAAGGCTCCTAGGATCGGGATATCGCCGAGGCCGGGTACTTTGTTCCAGATGTCGGTGACGCGATTGTCAATCAATCCGGCGATCATGAAACTTTGTCCGTCGCGCAATTCGAATTCAGTTTCAGCTTTGCGCGTACTCAACGCAGGGACCGTAAAACCGGAAATGGTAAGAGCGTCAGCGAAGTCAAGGGTGCTCACTTCGGGGGCGACAACCAGGTGAATATTGCCGTTGGGCATGATGACCGGAGTGAACTCAAGCTTGACGCCGAATTCCTTGAACGAGATGGTGACGGCGGTGAAACCCTGTCCCGGCTGAACGATGGGGAAAGGAAACTGGCCACCGGCAAGGAAGCTGGCCTTCTTCCCGTTGACGGCAATCAGATTGGGCTCCGCGAGAATCTGGAGAAGGTTCTTGGTCTGGAGAGCTTCGATTACTGCGCCAAAGTGAAGATCTGGACGGAACAGGAATAAGTTCAGAACGTTGCTAACCGTCTGTGTGGCGGTTAGCGGAGCTTTTTCTCCGACAACCTGGCTGATGGATTCAGTGCCGAAGCCGCCGTACTGTCCGGTGGTGGTGGTTGCGACCGTGTTGGTGGCGCCGGTGGACAAAAGATTCGCCCCCAGTTGGGTGAGAGCCGTTCGGTCCACTTCGGCGAACTTTACCTCCAACAGAACTTCCTGAGCGCCCACAGGACCGAAGGTGAGCACGTTGACCACATTCTTTGAATAGGCGGCGGCAAGTTCTCCAGCGCGTTTGGCGACATCCTCGGTGGTAACGTGACCGGAGAGAACAATGGCGGCTCGGGAGGGCGTGACGGAAATCTGTTCATCAGGAAAGACCCGATGTTCCTCCTCGGCGCAAGCGCTGACATCAACGTCAACCCGAAGGTCAAAGCTGCGGGAGCGCTCAAGTTCATCCCAGATAAGCAGCGAGACTTCCCCCGGAGCTTTACCGTGAACCAGGATTTGGGTTGGCGTAATGACCTGGGCAAAAGCCACATTCGGATCGGTGACAGAGATTCGCTTGAGACGCTCAGTGGTATTGATGAGCAGAGACTTGTCGACCATCACGCGAAGAGGAGCGGAGCCTTGCGGCAAGGCCGACGCCGATTGGGGCGGAAGAGTCGTTTGGGCCGGGATAGCGTCATTTTCCTGCACAGGGGCGGGCGTTTCAGGCTGTTGTTGAACCGCGGCAGCGGCGAGGGCGAACGCCGGCAGAAGAAGCCAAAGTGTGGCTGCTAATAAAGATGTCGTCCAAACCTTCATCGTGTGATTCCTCTCCAAATGAGGAAACCTGCATGCAATGTACGAGACGCGCAGGGCGAAACTACCTCGGCTGTTTAGGGTCTTCAGTCCCTTGTTCGGGAAAATTGACAACATCTTTTTTCTTGTCACCCTGGTAAACCTCAATACTAAGCACCGAGGGAACTGGAGCGGGTTGCTGAACTTTTGGCTGCCTTACGGCGTGGGCATGGCTCGGCGGAACTGGGGGCGGCGTACCGCCTTGGTATAAGCCTTTTGCGTTAACGGCCGCGACTTCGTCCTGCTGCGTGTCGATCGGGTTGCGAAGGGAGAGCTGTATACGGCCTTCGGCGCTGGCCAGTGTGAGGCGCTCGGCATCGTCGGGCGATACGAGAAGAGTGATTACTGGCGTGCTTTGCGCCTCGCCGGCGGAATTGCGCTCCAGCGTGTGGCCGGATGCAATTACGGCTACATTTTGCAAGACCGTTGTCGTCTGATTTTCACTGCTTCCATTCGGCGTCCCGGTGAGAAGGATATCAACGCGGGTGCCGGGACCCACAAAGCCGGCGACGGAGACCACTTCATTCACGCGGACTGAGACGGCGCGCATTCCCGGCGGAATCAGGGAAGGTAAGCCTGAGCCGGCATTTTCCGGCGCCAGTTTACTGGGCAAGATAAACTCTCCCCTGGCGATTGGGAGGATCACGCCACGTCCAAGCACCTTGGAGCGCGCACTGTAGGTTCCCGCGGGCAGGGCCGTCACGGGGTACTTCACGACGCGCACATCGTGATCCTGTACCCTGGCTCCGACCTGAATATCGTCGTTAGCCACCACGACATCCGCGCCGGGTTCGCTGTTCGAACCTCTAGTTTGCAGAGTCTTATAGACGAAAAGGGCCACGACGATGCCCAAGGCCAGGGCCACAGCCCCAATCATCAAGAGACGCGTACGGTTCATAGCACTCCGTTAGAACGAAGAAACACGGTGCCGCTCACGAAGCTGGCGAGGGGCGACGGTGCCCTATATCGCGACGAGATTTTACTGAATCGAGCTGGCCACGTTCGAGAAGACATTGTTTGCATTCGAACCGATCAGCCGAATTGTGCCTACAACGATAACCAGGATGACGGCGAGCATCACCGCATACTCCGCTATATCCTGTCCCTGATCGTCATGCCAGAGCCTGTACAGTTGGTGCATAAGTCATGCCTCCTTGGGCAATTTCAGTTCTTTAACCGACCGTTGAAACGCAAAAAGGCTTCAGCCTCCGAGGGCAGTTTCGTAGGGTTGTTTCTCGCTTGTCCTAACGGAGGATTTTCCAAAATATAAACCATAATACCCTTGAAAGCGTCCAACATGTCTAATTAATTGCACATTAGTAACGGGGTTTGGCCTGACCTGGACGAAGGCGGGTGGGCAGCCCAGGAATTGCTAAGAAACCACAAGGCGTTTGTGTCGGGACCGAACGTGGACCAACGGTCGGAATCCCGTAAACCAGCGATTGGCAAGGCCTCGTGAAACTGCGCAGCAAGCAACGTGCCCGCGCACAGGTTACAATCGCAATCCATCGTGCCTGCCAGCCACGCACAAAGCATATCGGCAAGACGGGCCACATCGCGGTGCGGTCTTGTGCGTGTCTTTGTTGCGGGCATGCTGTGCCTGCATCTGTTTTTATTCATCAGTCTCAAAGGACGAATAGAGCAAGGCTATCCGGACTTCACGGCCTTTTACGGGTCGGGGATGTTGTTGCGACATGGACTTGGGCACCAACTCTACAACTCGAAAGTACAATATGAGGCACAAGAAAGGTTTGCGGGCAACGTTTCATCCCGCCGAGGGCCTTTGCCCTACATCCACCCACCGTTCGAAGCGCTGATCTTCCTCCCTCTGACACTGTTACCATATACCCAGGCATTTATAGTCTGGGATTTGCTGGTTCTAATCGCGCTTTTCTTCGTGGCGCGCCTCTTGAGGCGGTCGGTTCCCACTCTTCGATCGATCGCACCTTGGAAATTTGTGTTGGCATCCGTTGCCTTCTTTCCAGTTTTCGAATGCTTATTGCAAGGCCAGGATTCTGTTCTGTTGCTGTTGCTTTGCACACTGGGGTTTGACGAACTGAAAAAAGAAGCCGACTTTCTCGCCGGCTGCTGGTTCGCGCTCGGAGTGTTCAAGTTTCAGTGGATTCTCCCGATCATTGTGCTCATCATCGTTTGGAAGGGCGTTTGGAACGGCAGACGGTTAGCGGGAGGATTCGCGGTGGTTTCGCTAATTCTCGTATTCGTTTCGATCGGTTTGGTGGGCTGGCAGAATATGCTTCATTATCCCGCCTATGTTCTCAGTGTGGTGAACACACCGAGCTTTGGGGGGGTAGGGTCAGAGACTATGCCGAATCTGCGTGGATTGTTGACGGGTTGGCAGTGGCCTTTTTTGAGGGGGGTGGGAAGTATTGCGGCAGTATCAAGTGCGGTTATATTGTTTCTTCTCGCTGCTACGATGGGGAGAGGGAAGTCTCATACGCAAAAGCTGGAGCTGCAGTTTTCGCTAGCTGTCCTAGTATCAGGATTGATCGGCTGGCACACGAATCCGCACGATCTCAGCCTACTGATTCTGCCGCTAGTGCTGGTCACGGATTATTGCGCGCACATCCAAGAGGCGGGCAAAAAGTTTTCCCTCTTACTTCCCGCCGTTCCTCTACTAATCAGCCCGCTGTGGATCGTGCTTTGGTTTGTGAGCGGCCACCTCAATCTGATGGCCATTACGCTTTTATGGTGGACCTGGAAAATAGGGAAGCAGTTGGGACGCCACTTGCATTTGCCCGGTCGGGCTCAGCACTTAACTTCTATTTGACGGTATTTGGCCGTAGTCCGCGATAAGACGACGACCAGCATAGGCAAGTAAATGAAAAGCACGGTCCAGCGCCCAACTTCAGTGAAGTTGTGCGGAGTGTGGTACCAGCGCAGGAGGCCGGCACCCCAGCTGAAAACCGCAGTCCAGAGAAGTTCGCGGCGCGACTTGGGAATAAGCCACAAAACAAAGCTGTCGAAGAACCAGCGTTGCGGCATACAGGCCATGAGCAGCAGAAAGATCGCGTCACGGTCACGATATCGCCATAGAGCCAGCAATAACAGCGGTCCGGGCAGAACCAGAAGTGGGGTGAAATGTTCGTAATGTTTTGTCTGGGCAAGCCACAGCCAGGGCCATCGGGGTAGGACGGCGAGGCTCAGGGCTCCAATGAGGATGCAAGCTACCAGACCGCGCCGGGTGACACTGGTCAAAAAAACCGGAATCCCGAGCTGAGGCTTGGCCATGGTCAAAGGCAGAAGAAGAGGGAAGAACGTACTGGCGGCGATGATTGGCGACCACTGAACTGTGAGCAAGGCGGCCCAGTACGGGTATGCGAAGAAGACCAGCAGGCGGCGATATCCAGTCCTCGTCAGACCGAAGGCCAGAAGTGCGGAACCGAGTCCGTAGAAAAGACCTGCGGCAATCTCGGGCTGTAGGTTTACGAAGGGCAGAGCGAAGAAGCCTGCGGTCAACGGATACTGCTCAAAAGGCGTGTCGTAGGGATTCTGTCGTGCGAGCAACCGATGCGCGATATGGATGGCCCAGCGGAAGTCAGCGGCATCCTGATGAAGATGCTTCATCAGGAACCAGCAGAAGACGCCGCTGGCCAGGCCAACGACTCCCGCTACTCTGATTCGCATTCGCATGGGGAAGTTTGCCCACCAGTTGTAACATGGGTGCGGTCGGTTACGGGATGGGAGTTGAAGAGGGCGCCAGGCGAGGCGTGGGGAAACGATTGCAATCCGTGCTTGTTCTGGTGCTGGCCGCAATCGCCGCGGTCAGCATGTGGTTTTATGTGATCGGCATCCTCCGCGCGCGCCAGATCGCTGATGCCGAGGCCAAACAGATTCCACGCGGCTATCTCTCGGACCTCTATCCGCGATGGCTGGGTGCGCGGGAACTTTTGTTGCGCCACCGAAACCCCTACAGCCGCAACGTAACACTCGAGATTCAGGAAGGCTACTACGGACGCCGACTCGATGCCACGCGGCCGAACGATCCTAAAGATCAGCAGGGCTTTGCTTATCCCGCTTATGTAGTTTTTCTGCTGGCACCGCTAGTTGGACTTCCGTTTCACGGGGTGCAGATTTTCTTTACCTGGTTGCTGGTCGGGCTGACGGCTGTGAGCCTATGGCTGTGGTTGCGGGCGCTGCGATGGCGCTTGTCCATGATGGCCATTGTGACCTGCGTCATGCTCACGCTGGGAAGTTTTCCTGCCGTGCAAGGAATCAGGTTGCAGCAGTTCAGTCTGTTGGTGGCGGCGTTGTTGGCCAGCGCCGCGGCTTGTGTGGCCAGTGGCTATCTTTTCCTGGGCGGGGTGCTGTTGGCGCTGGCTACGATCAAGCCGCAACTGGCCGGGCTTCCGGCAATTTGGCTGCTGGTATGGGCGCTAAGCGACTGGCGGGCGCGCCGGAAGTTGGTATTCGGCGTCGGGCTCAGCCTGGTTCTGCTGTTGACAGGTGCTGAGATTGTGTTGCCGGGATGGTGGCGTATGTTTGCCGATGCGATCCGGCAATATCACCAGTACACACAGAACGGATCCGTGCTCGATCAGATCATTCCCTGGGGTGAAGCGGGGAAAATTCTGGCTGTGATGGCGGTTCTGGGCTGCGCCTTTTTCTTGTGGAAGCTGCGGCATGAGCTTTCTGACTCCGAAGATTTCGGACGAACGGTTGCCCTGGTCATGGCGCTGACGGTGTTGGTCGTGCCCATGTATGCGCCGTACAACCAGGTGCTGCTGCTGCCCGCGATTTTAGTTTTATGGCGGGATCGCTCGCGGTTGAGCGGGATGCGCCTCGGGTATATGGCTGGCGGGTTGGCTTTAGCGTGGCAGTGGATCGCAAGCTTGAGTCTCACAGCTGCTTACTTCCTGGTGTCACCTGACTGGGCACTTCGGCGATGGGAGTGGCCCTTCTTCGCCACATTTGCTTTGCCGGTGCTGATTTTCTTGCTCATCCTTATCGATGTGCGCGTGGCCATTCGCGGGAAACATCTGACTATGCAAGGTAGAACGCCGGTGCGGGTGCGCGCGATTACTTGATGGTTGTGGCTTGATTCTGCGAGCCGCCCATGAGGAACAGCATAAGCAACGGAATAGAGAGCAGCGAGTAAAAGTGCGCTCTCAACGCCAACAAATGTAGGGGCGGGAGAAACAGGCTTGCCAGCAGGCTCGCTCGCATCCACCACGCGCCCGTGCGCGGGCGAGAAGTCCGCTTCCAGTCGTGGTTCAGCAGCAGGTAAAAGGGCAAAAGCAATAGGCTCAGATCATGCGGGTTGAGGTGATAACTGACCAGCAGGGCAAACATCACGGTGCTAGCGAAAGGGACGTCAAAATTCTCCGGGCCCGCGCAGACGGAGAGAGAAGCCGCCGATGTACGTCTCCAATCGGCGAGCGCTTTTAACAGGGCGATCACTGACAGTATCGTCGCGGCCCCAAAGATCCAAGCAGAGGGCCAAACAGGGAAGACCAAGGAGAGTAATCCGCGAAAGTTTGCCATGGCCTGGGGAAAAATTCCCGCAAACCGCTGCTCTGGAAGATGGTCGAGGAATAAAGAGTACGCAGTGAAGACCGACCATCCGGAAATGGCAACTGAAATGGCCGCCAGAGCCAATGCGACCAGGCCGAACCCTTTCACGAGGCTGCTTTTAGCAGGTCTGCTTTGTGAGATCAAAAGGAGCAAAAATATCGGCAGCGTGAGCTGAAATTTGAACAGGCCTAGAGCCAACCAACATCCCGCGCCAAACGCGCGTCCCCGCCTTAGAGCGGTGAGTGCAAAAACGATGAACAGCAGCAGAAACAGCGAGTCTTGTCCCTGAAGAAGGCAGAGCAGGACGGGGACAAAAGTCAGTGCAGCGGCAAATAGTGTTCGCCAATCGTATTGGGATGATACTTCGGCAGCCAAATGGCGAGTGGCCAGGGCCAGAAATCCAAAGTTGAGAACCCACCACAAAAGGTAGGCTGCCTTCAAAGGGAGCCACGCGACGGCAAGGTAGACCACGGCTTCGAATGGCGGATGTATGTAGAGCGTGCCGACTCTGCCGGAGTAACGGGCCTGATATTGACGCTGAGCGTTGGCATCGTAGAGTTGATGTCCGTGGCCGTCGGCCAGCATGCGAGCCGCAGCGTAGAAATCGATGAAGTCCGTACCCTGTAGAGCAGCTGACTGGCGTGCACCGGCAAAACCGAGCAAGGAACCCAGCAGAATGAAGAGGACGAACGTACGGGCTCCAGCGGCGATTCTCTGCTGGCGAGTTGTTGCGGAGCGAAGCACGTCGCAGTCTATCGGACGGCTACGGGAAGCGCTACAGGCGGTTTCGACAAAAACTCTTCCCGACGGGGTATGATTGCTGTCATTATTCTGAACGGTCCGACTGCTGGCTAATCTAAGCCAGAAGCAGCGCAATATCTCATGGTCTTAAATGCCATAAGCCGCCCAAAGTCTTCCGGTTCGGGAGTGTTCCCGGCGCTGGTGCTGGTGCAGGGAAACGAGCAAAAAAATATTGTGCTAAACCGCACTCCGTTCAGTGTAGGACGCAAGGTAGATAAAGATCTGGTTATCGCGGATCCGCGAGTGTCGCGGGATCACGCGCTCATTGTGCTGGAGGATGACGGATTTTTCCTGGTCGATCAGGGCAGCAAGCACGGCACATTCGTCAATGGCGAACGAATTCAGCGCCAGAAACTGGAGCGGAATGACCGCCTGGAATTCGGAGCGCGGGATTCGACCTACGCGATTTTCAATCCGGCGCACGCCACCTCGAACACCGCACGCGAGTTTTTGAGCCAGATTTCCGGGATACAGATCTCGCAGGAAGCGAACGATCTGGAAAAGTTGACACTGTTTCTGGAAGCGGCGCGCAAATTGAACACGGCGGGCGTGCTGGACGAAATCCTGATGACCATGCTGGAAGTCACGTTGCGCCTCACGCGCGCGGAGCGCGGCTATGTCTTCCTGAAAGATGATGAAGGCCTCCTGAAATTGGCAGCCGGGCGGAACAACAAGGGCGAATCGCTTTTGGATGACAAGACAATTTCGCACTCCGCGCTGGAAGAGTCTCTGCGGTCGAACTCGGAGTTTTTGCTCACTGATACCGGAAGCTCGGATGATTTGGCGGAGCGCCAGAGCATTGTGGCCTACGATCTGCGAACCGTGATTTGCATTCCTCTGCGCAAGCGGCAAGTGCAAGCTACGCGCGATCAGCAGACGCCCGCGCCTGGCGGGGCTTCGGAGGTGACCGGAGTGCTGTACGTGGATTCACGGTTCGCTTCCCGAGAATTTTCGGGCGTGGGCCATGACATTCTGCGGGCGATCGCAACTGAAGCGGCGTCGCTGATCGAGAACGCGCGTCTGGTGCAGGCGGAGGAAGAATCGCGACGGTATCAGCAGGAGTTGACCATCGCGGCCAGCATCCAGCAGCGGCTGATGCAGGTGAAGATTCCGGAAGTGCCGTTCGCGAAATTGCGCGGGAAAAATCTTTCCTGTAAGGAAATCGGCGGCGACTTTTTCGACGCCGTCAATACGAAAGAGGGGCTTGCCGTGGTGCTCGCGGATGTGAGCGGCAAAGGGGTTTCGGCGGCGCTGCTGGCTTCCACGCTGCAGGGAATGATTTATTCGCATTTGAGTTCAGGCATGCCCTTGCTCAATGTGGTGACGGCAGTGAACCACTTCTTCACCGAAAAGCTGGTGGGAGAAAAGTACGCGACGGTGCTGCTGGCGCGCCTGCGCCGCGACGGCGATCTGGAATACGTGAACTGCGGCCACGTGCAGCCGCTGCTGGTGTGTGGCGGCGAAGTGATGCGCCCGCCGCACGGCAACGTGCCGGTGGGCTTGCTGCCGGACGCGACATTTGAGAGCGCACGGTGCCAGATGAAGTCAGGCGACCGGTTCATTCTGGTGACCGACGGGGTGACCGAGGCGGAGAACTCCATGGGCGACTTCTTCGAAGATTTTCGGCTGGAAGCGGCCGCGTCGAAAGCGCCTACGTTGGAGGGAATTTTTTCCGCGGTGTCGGAGTTTTGCGCCGGGAATCCACTGAACGATGACTGCACGGTGGTGGAGATTATTTATTCGAATGTGGCTGCGGACGCCTAGAACAGTCAGGTCATCGGACTTCATTGTTGAACGGCAGCTGTTCGCTATTCCACAACCACGGTGTAGTTCTTACCTTCCCAGCGATTTTCCAGCGGCCAGTAGAAAGTGAAGACGACCTCGCTACTGGACGGCAATGAGGCGGTCGGCAAATCCAGAACGTAGGTGCCAAGTCCGGTATCGCGGGTGTTGGTATCTTGCGCAGTTTTCCATCCATCGATACTCCAATGCACCATCGCGGGAGTCAGCAGCGCGAGCCGGAGTTTTTTGTTCCGAGGGATGGAGCGGGTCTTGTTATTGAATCTCCAGCCGAAGATCTGGCGGACGGGTTTCTCCACCAGGTATCGTTGGACGGTTTGTGGGGGCTGGTCGAAGATTTTATTGTCGCGCAGGGAACGGCGGAGTTTGATGTATTCGGAATGGGCCCAGACCAACGGGCATGCGGAGCCGGTGGGTTTACCGCGGAAGAGTTCGAGCGCGGGAATATCGTCGGCATCCCAGACTTGTTCGGGAAGCAGACGGCTGGCCCCGGCGGTGCTGGTTTCCATGACGGTAAGCAAAGCTTCCGCTTCTTTCGGGCGTCCCGCTGCGAGTTCGTAGTGAGCGCGCTCTCCGGCAAGCAGCGGCCATGGACGGCCAATGCCGCTGCCGTCGAATGCCGATCCGTCTTTGTGTTCCCCGTATCCGTCGCCGTTGTAGCGGTACCAGCATGGGCCTTGCGGCAACTGCACCCGCAGAAGAGCGTCGATGACGCGGATCGTATTCAGGATGCGAGGATCGTCGGGGGCGCGTAAACCAAATCGCACGAGAGCCAGCGAATCGGGGCTGACGATGCGGAAGGCACGCTCGGTATCTTCTCCGGGAGGCCGATTTTTTATGGGAACGAAGCCCTGCGTCGGTGAGGCTGCGGCATCGGTAATGGGCGGAGCGATGCGGACGTAATATCCTTCTACGCCGATTTGCCCGGCGAGATCGCCTCCTGTGGCATACACCCAGCGTTCGATGTTGTCGTTCCAGGCATCGGCTACCTCGCGAAGGTAAGTGCCGGCCGCGCTATGGCCGGTGAGGTCAGCGATATCGGCGGCCGCAAGCAGCGCGGAAATCTCAGCCGCCAGGGTGAAGGGTGAATAGCCACCGTCTTCTTCCCAACGATCCTGTTGAGTTACTGGGCCGTTGCGCACAATAAAGCTTGCGGCCTTGCGAACCATTGGCCAAAAGCGTTCGAGCTTGCCCAGTTCTGTGGCTGCCTCGCGCCGCAAGAGATCGAGCAGGAGAATGGGGAAGGCGGTTTCATCCATTTGGATGCCGGACCAGTAGGGGCGACCATCCAGCCAAAGATTTTGCGCCCAATTGCCTTCAGCTTCCTGAGTAGCCTCCAGGTAGCGAAGGACTTTCACGGCGTCAGTGACGGCACCGGCGGCGATCAGCGCGCCGGCAGTTTCGACGAGATCGCGGGGCCAAATCAGATGATATCCGCCCAGATCCTCGTCGCCTTTGCTGAAGCCCCAGGGGATCGAAAGGCTGGCAATGATCCCGCCTAGGAAATCTTTGGATTCATGGGTTCGGAGCACGGCGGTGGAGGCTCGATAAAGATCGTAAGGACGCTCAGGTTCATCGAGCTTGATCAATGTATCTTGCCAGTGCTTCCAGTGGAAGACATAGTGCATGCGGAGTTCGTCATAGTCCTCGAACAGACTGGAGCGGACCTGTTGTCCGGCCTCGGTTACGATGGAGCCGAAGCCGAGGGCGAGGATGAACTCTCCGTTGCAAGCTGTGAGATCGATTTCACCGGTGCAGGCAATGTTGCCATTTTCGGCACGCTTATATAGCCATTGCATCTCGAAGTGTGCGGAGAGATCCTGCCAACCGTCAGACACGCCGACGAATCCGACGGACATCTTCTTCCACGGGACGGAACATCCGAGGGCTAAGGCGGTGCCGTCGTGCTCAGCGAGGAACATAGGCTCGCCTTTGTAATCGCCGACCCAGCCGGTGTTGGCGTAGCCGCAATTCGCCAGGTGAGGGGCGAGCAGCACGTAGACCCGATAATCGGAAAGTTGACCCTGGAGCGGTTCGAAGCGAATTTTTTGCAGTACGACGTTGCGGTAAGGGTCGGTGAGAATTTCTTTGTGAATGCGGTAGCAGTGGTCGATCTCAGTGTTGATCAGTTCGAAGGCAGGGATGCCGGGTTCGATCGGTCGGTTTTCGAAAGTGCAATGCCGTTTCTCTTCGGAAAAAAAGTCGCGCCCGTTGGTGACGATGAGGCCGAGGTCGCGGGTACAAGCCTGGTCCACGCGCGGGAAATATACTTCGTTGACAATTCCGTGACTAATGGTGAACCAGACTTTGCTATGTTGATTTAGAGCTGTCCCGGCGCCGGATTTGGCGCTGGAGGTCCAGCGTGGCGGAATTCCCGGAGCTCCCGGCGCGTAGATGGAAGAATTGCTCATTTTATTGGCCTGCGGGAGATTCAACCATACCCATCCGTAATCTCGGCAGGAGAGACCGAGGCTGCGACAATGGTTTGGCCGCTAAGTTGATGAACGGCATCGAAGGAAGAAGCAAAAAGAAATGTTGCACTCCCCGGGAAACGAACGATAATGAACAAACTCGTAGCGATGCCAATGCTGTCGATCAACCAAATGCGGAATGCGTTAGCCCTCGGTATGTTAGCAGCCTTCTGGCTCGGCTTGGCAACACCCGGTCTGGCTAGCGCGGCGGCGGGCCCTGACGCCATCCCTAGCACCGCCTTGGACCGCGGATTTTTGGGGCTTTACAACCTGGATTTCGCCGGAGCGCAAAAGGATTTTTCCGCGTGGGAGAGTCTACATCCGGATGATCCTGTGGGGCCGGTCAGTCAGGCCGCCGGATTTCTTTTCTCCGAGTTTAACCGGCTGGGGGTTCTTGAGGGGCAGTTCTACGACAATGACAAAGCTTTTACGGATCGTTCGCAACTTAGCCCCGATCCTGCAATCCACCGCCAGTTCGAGGCCGCCCTGGATCATGGAGATCAGCTGTCGCATGCGCGGCTGAACAAGAATGATAAAGATCCAGATGCATTGTTTGCATTGACTCTTTCCTCGGGATTGCGTGCCGACTATGCCGCGCTGATTGAAAAGAAGAATTTGTCTTCTTTGCACTACACGAAAGAGGCCTCGACCTGGGCGCAGCAATTGCTGGCGGTTTGCTCGGATTGCTATGACGCGCAGTTGGCGACGGGATTCAGCAAGTACATCATCGGCAGCATGTCGGCGCCGGTACGGTGGCTCATGCGAATGGGCGGCCTGCCTGCCGACAAACAGGGTGGCATTGCCGATTTGCAATTGACTGCCCAGCATGGGCACTATCTGGCTCCTTTCGCGCGCATTTTGCTGGCGATTGCGTATGTCCGCGACAAAGACAAGCCGCGCGCTCTGGAACTGCTCTCTTCCTTGCGAGCGCAGTTTCCGGGCAATACGCTTTTTCCGCGGGAGATTGCCCGTTTGCAAAACGGGCATTGAAGACGTGGACCAATCGGCAGAGCTGCTTACATTTGAAATCACTTTTTTCTGCGGCAGAGTAAGACCGGGCGAGCTAAAGTTTTAAAGTCGCAGCTTGAATCCGCCATCGAATCCTTCCTGCGCTGCCTAACCCCATTCATCAGAAATTTACTGATTTGTAACCATCCTGTAACACTACGCCGTTAGAACTGAGTCTCGACCCAAGGAGGAATCATAGCGATGCGAAGAATCGCGCTGCTTCTGGTGTGTGCGTTTCTAGCTTTGCCGGCGATTGCCCAGACCACGCTAAATGGTGCGGGAGCGACGTTTCCTTATCCGATGTATTCGAAATGGTTTAGCGAATATCACAAGTTGCATCCGGACATTCAAATCAACTACCAATCGATCGGCAGCGGCGGCGGCATCCGGCAGGTCATTAATGGCACCGTGGATTTCGGCGCGAGCGACGGACCGATGACAGATGAAATGTTGAAGGAAGCCAAGACCAAAATCCTTCACATGCCGACTGTGTTAGGCGCGGATGTTCCTGCTTACAATATTCCGGGGGTGAGCGCCGAGCTGAAATTCACTCCCGAAGCGCTCGCCGGAATTTTCCTGGGAAAGATCAGCAAGTGGAATGACAAAGCAATTACCAGCGTGAATCCCGGCGTGAATCTTCCTGACAAGGACATCATTGTGGTGCACCGTTCCGATGGCAGCGGCACCACCTACATCTGGACCGACTACCTCTCGAAGATCAGCCCCGAGTGGCAAGGCGAGGTCGGGAAAGGTACATCGGTAAAGTGGCCGATCGGGCTGGGTGGAAAAGGCAATGAGGGCGTGGCGGGGTCGATTCGACAACTCCAGGGCTCGATCGGGTACGTGGAACTGATCTACGCGGTGCAGAACAACATTTCATACGGCACCGTGAAAAATTCGGCTGGGAATTTTATAAAGGCATCGCTGGAGAGCGTGACGGCAGCAGCGGCTTCAGCGCCGAAAATGCCAGCGGATTTTCGCGTGTCGATCACAAATGCGCCGGGAAAGGATGCGTATCCGATTTCCAGCTTCACCTGGCTACTGATCCCTGAGCAGTCAAAGGATCCGGCACGAGGGAAAATTCTCGCTGACTTTCTCAACTGGATGTTAACCGATGGACAGAAGATGACGGCTGCACTTTCCTATGCACCGCTGCCCGAGAATGTGGTCCAAAAAGAGAAAGAAGCGATCAAGCTCGTTAAGTAGCCGGCTGGATATTTTCCATTCATTGTTCTAAAGGAGAGCGCAATGACTTCTCGTTGGAAGTGGTGTGTGACTTTATTGGTGGCGACGACGATGGTAGCGCAGACTGCTACACCGCCGAAGCCAAGGAAAAAAACCCGTACGGTAACAGCGGCCGATGTGCAGGCACTGAAGGACGCAATCGCCCTTCAAGCCGCTGCCATAGCCGTTCAACAGACGCAGATTCAGGCCTTGCAGGATGAATTGCATGCAAAGGATCAAGCTACCAAGGATGCTCAAGCCGTAGCGGTTGGAGCAGCGGCAACAGCGGCGGCGGCTCAGGTCCAGATTACGCAGCAGCAGGCGGCGGTCGTAGACTTGAAGGCCGACGTGAGCGATCTGAGGACTAACGTCAACAACACGGCAGTTACGCTGCAGGAGACGCAGAAGACCATCCACACGGACCTGGAAAGCCCCCTGGCAATTCATTACAAGGGCATCACGATTACCCCGGGCGGATTCGCGGCGGCTGAATTTGTACGGCGGTCGCGGGCATTGGGAGCCGACATCAATACGCCGTTTAACTCGCTGACTATGCCCGGCGCTTCACAAAGCAACATTTCAGAATTCTTCGGTTCAGGACGCCAGTCCCGCATTTCTGCCCTGGCCGAGGGACGGTTAAGCAGCGCGAAGCTTTCAGGATACGTGGAAGCAGACTTCCTATCTGCGGGCGTTACCTCCAACAACAACGAAAGCAACAGCTATACGCTGCGGCAGCGGCAGGCGTGGGGCCAGGCCGCAATGGATAACGGCTGGTCGGTTACCGGCGGGCAAATGTGGAGCCTGCTGACTGAAACCAAGCATGGGGTGGACAATCGCACAGAAGCTGTGCCCATGACCATTGACCCGCAGTATACCGTCGGCTTTAGTTGGGCGCGGCAGTATGGACTGCGCCTGGCCAAGAACTTCAGCAACAAAGTGTGGTTTGCGGTCTCCATGGAAAACGCGCAGGCCACGGTTACAAGTCACAACAACGGCAACAATTTCCTGGTGGGTTCCGCCGGAGCGGGCGGCGGACTCTACAACGGTGCAGTAACAAACTGCACCACTGCCCTCAATTCTACCGACACGGCCGCCACCACCACCTGTACCTTGGCGGCGAGCTATTCTTTCAACCCAGCCCCGGATATCGTGGCGAAACTGGCTTTTGAGCCGGGATTCGGGCACTACGAGATATTCGGTCTATACGACCGGTTCCGTGACCGAATCTTTCCTTGTGGCGAGGTAGCCAGCAGCAGCACTACGCCCTGCGGCGGCGCCACTACGGCGGGCGCCAATGGCCTGGGAGCCTTTAATTCCTCGAAGAATGGCGGCGGCGGGGGCTTCAATGCTCGCTGGTCGTTTGCCAACAAGCGTCTCGACTTCGGTTTGCATGGTTTTGGCGGCAGTGGAGTGGGCCGATATGGGACGGGCGGCCTAGCGGATACCTCGATACACGCCAATGGAACCTTCGATCTGGTTCGAAGCTTACAGGGGTTGACGACACTCGAATGGCATGGGCCGAAGCTGGATATTTACCTCAACGCCGGCGCCGAATATGCTGGCCGGGCAGCCGATTTCGATCCGATCTCGGGCAAATATGTTGGCTACGGTTCGCCCTTCTTCAGCAACACCGGCTGTTACTCGGAAACCTCACCGAGTCTGAGCGGCGGGTTCTTTCCTGGGAGTCTCTCGAGTTGCACGGCCGATACCCGGGCTCTCATCGAGGGTACGGCCGGCTTCTGGTACCGCTTCTATACCGGGCCCAAGGGTCGGCTCCAGTTCGGCACACAGTATTCCTATGTGACTCGTCAGACCTGGTCCGGCGTCGGTCCGTCAGGATCGGGAGCGCCCGGAGTAACCCCGGAAGGACTGGACAACATGGTGTTCACCTCCTTCCGTTATTACTTGCCGTAGGGCGAAACTGTTAGCTTCATCTTTGACCGGCGCATCGTTTGGGAAACTGCCTAGCGATGCGCCGATTTCTTGGTGCCTGCGTGGCCTGATCCCGGCTGAGCACGCGGTCTTTTTTGATGTACTAAACTTTCTCCGATGGGTCTTAATGGGAATTCGTCGCTATTCCACAGGAGCAACGCGCCTGTGCATAATGCTTTATACTAGGTGTCCGGTCAAGCTTTAGCCAGGGCCGGTCGGAAGCGGACCCAGTCAATAGAAAACGCACCGATAACCAAATTGTCTTCGCATGGCTCGCGTTTCGCTCGAAAACCCTCAGTACTACCTTAATCGCGACACCTCATGGCTCGCCTTCAATGAGCGAGTGCTCGAGGAAGCCGAAGACGCGGGCAATCCGCTTCTGGAGCGGCTGAAATTCCTGGCCATTTCTGCCAGCAATCTTGATGAGTTTTTTGAAATTCGAGTGGCGGCGATGATGCAGCAGATCGAGGACGGGTACAACGAAGCGGGCCCCGACGGCTTGATGCTGACAGCCAAGCGCGATCTTCTGGCGAAGCTGGTGCATGAATTTGTTGATCAGCAATATAAATGCTGGAATTCGCTGCGGCCGGCGATGGCCGAGCACGGCATCCGAGTACTCGGTATGCACGAGTTACACGCCGAGGCGCGGCGCTTCGTCGATGAATATTGCGAAAAGGAGCTGGATCCGCTTCTCACGCCAGTAACGGTTGATCCCACGCATCCTTTTCCCCGGGTGATCAATAAGGCGTTATGCCTCGGACTGCTCTTGCGGCGCAGGCGGCGTTCAGCGCTTACTTATACGGGAGTGGTTTCCGTTCCTCGCGGATTGCCTCGATTGGTGAGGCTGCCCTCCGACACGACGACGGACTTTATTTTTCTTGCCGACCTGGTGGCGCACCACGCGCAGAATATGTATCGCGGCTACGACATCGTCGCCTCGGCACCGTTTCGCGTGACTCGAAACAGCAATCTTTATCTGCAGGAAGAAGAAGCGCGGAATCTTTTGGAATCGGTGCGCGCCGAGTTGCACAACCGCCGCAAGGGCGACGCGGTGCGCATGGAAATTGAGGCCGACGCCGATCCGGAGATGATCGAGCGTCTGCGAACGGTGTTTGAGCTGGATCCATGGCAGGTTTTTCCAGTGAATGGTCCGGTCAATCTTTCGCGGCTGTTCAACGTGTATGAGCAGACCGCAAGACCGGATCTGAAATACCGTCCCTTTGCGCCCCGGGAATTAAGGCTCACTGCGAAATCGCAAAACTTATTTGAAGAACTCCGGCGGCATGACGTGCTATTGCATCATCCTTATGACTCTTATGATGCGGTGATTGCTTTTATCGAGTCGGCTGCGCAAGACGAGCACGTGCTTTCCATCAAGCAAACGCTCTACCGCACGAATGAGCACTCCTTGATTGTTCCTTCGCTCATGGATGCGGCGTCGCGCACAGAGGTGACGGCGGTGGTGGAGTTGAAAGCGCGGTTCGACGAAGCGCACAACATCCGTTGGGCCCGCGATCTGGAAGACGCGGGGGTGCAGGTGTTTCACGGGCTGGTTGGGCTTAAGACTCACTGCAAGCTTTCGCTGCTGGTGCGGCGTGATCCGGATGGAGTGCGCAGCTATGCACACATTGGGACCGGTAATTACAACGCCACCACGGCGAAAATTTATACCGACCTTAGTTTGTTCACGGCGAATCCGGAGATTACGCGCGCGGTACACGACGTCTTCAGTTTTCTTACGGCGTATGCGGAAAACCCTAGCTATGAGCCTCTGCTGGTGGCGCCCCTGGATCTGGCCGAGAAGACGATCGCGCTGATCGATCGCGAGGCGGAGCATGCGCGGCGAGGCGGCGAGGGACGAATCATCGCCAAGATGAACGCGTTGTTGGATAAGAACGTGATCCAAGCGCTGTATCGGGCTTCGCAGGCAGGAGTGGAGATTGACCTGATTGTGCGAGGCATGTGTGCGTTGCGGCCGGGAGTGCGTGGACTGAGCGACCGGATCAAGGTGCGCAGTATCGTTGGACGTTTTCTGGAGCACAGCCGGATCTATTACTTTGCCAACGGCGGCGACGAAGAAATTTACATCGGCAGTGCCGACTGGATGCCGCGCAATCTATACGAACGTGTGGAAGTGCTGGTGCCGCTGCGGGATGAGTTTCTGCGAGAGCGTGTGCGCCACGAAATTCTCGATGCTTATCTGGCGGATAACCGCAAGGCTCGCGTCTTGCTGCGCGACGGGACTTATATTCGCGCATGGCAACCCTTGCACGGCAGGAGGAATCGTAAAGCGCCTGCTGGCGCGGCGGCTTTCAGCGCGCAGGATTTTCTGATCAGTGTGGCAGAAGGGAAGCCGTTGGAGTCCGCTCCGCCGGCGGTTCCGGCCAGAAAGCACAAGCTCCAGGCGGGAAGGGAACGATAGTTCGCGATGATTATTTACTTTCTGCGCCATGCCAGCGCCGGGGAACACCTGCTCAATCCGAAAAAAGACGAGAAGCGCGCACTCGACAAAGAAGGCATCGAGCAGTGCGGATATGTGGGCCGTGCGTTGGCCGCCATCGAAGCGCAGGTCGATGTGATTCTCTCCAGTCCGCTGAAGCGCGCCACGCAGACGGCAGCGCTGGTGGGAAACGAAATAGGTTACGAGGGCAAGCTGCAGATGGAGCCTGCGCTACGTCCTGCGGGGACATTCGCGGATTTTCGTCGTCTTCTGGAAAAATATGCAAACCAGGAATCGATTATGGTTGTTGGACATAATCCAAATCTGAGCCAGTTCTTGGGCACCGTGATCAGCGAGTCAGGATGCGAAGCGTCAGTTGAACTGAAGAAGGGAGCGGTGGCGCGGGTGGACATGCGCCGCAGCTCCGGCACGCTGCAGTGGTGTCTCACTCCTAAAGCCTTGCGCACTCTTTACACGGCAGCTGTGGAAAGCTCTCGTCCGAATACTTCGCGGAAATAAGCGGCGTCTTTCTCGATCGCCCATAATTCCAGATCCACGCCCATACGGCGTCGAGGGATGAGCGCTAGGTGCACCTCCGCGGCCCGGTGGCTCACACGAACTTTCTGGACGGCCCGGCTGCGGCCCAGGTTGAGTGCGCGAGCCAGCCGGAGCAGCATGATGGCTTTCTGCACGCCAGGGCGGTCGGCGGGATCGAGCACCTTGACGGGCGCTTCATCCAGTGACGGACGTGACTTTCCGAGATAGCGAGCGATGGCGGCGATCAAGCGGCGCTGCTGAGGGGTATAGCCGAGGATTTCCGAATTCGAAATGATGTAATAGGTATGGCGGTGATGGCCGTTACGGTTGACGTAATCTCCCACCTCGTAAAGCATGGCGGCCGCCGATAACCACTCCCGATAATCCGGAGCGAGGCCGTGCACCGAGCGCAGCGCGGAGAATAAAAACATGGCGGAGTCGCGGACATCGAGCGCGTGTTTCATGTCCACGCCGTAGTGAGCCACGGCTTTTGTGATGGACTCCCAGCGCTCCGATTCGATCTGTTTTCCGGAGCGCGTGCTGCGGTCATATTCGGCGGCCATCTGCGCCAGCAGGCCGTCGCGCAATCCGAGTGGGGAATAGCGAAAACCTTTCAGATGGCAGCGGTCCAGAAGTTCGTGGTAGACCATGGCTCCGGCAACTACGATTTCTGCGCGGCGAAGCCCGATGCCTTCAATTTTTCGGCGCTCTTCGACCGGCAGCCGAGCCAGACGCTTGGCGAGTCGAGTCATTTCCGCGCGTGTGACCAGCATGCGCTGCCGACTTCCGTTCCTGCGCAGATGGCTGGCGGCGGTCGCGAGTGCAGCGGCGGTTCCGGAGGTGGCAATTACATTTCGCACCTTCGCCGCCACCACGCGAGAGGCGATGCGGTTGACTTCCCGGGCGACGAAGCCTTCCATTCGTTTCAGCTCGCCCTTGCGCGGGGGGTCGTGCCGCAGGAATTCGTCTGTAAGCCGTACCGCGCCAAGAGGAAGGCTAACGGTCTCGCGGATATGGCCGCGAGCGGAGACGGTCAGTTCGCAACTTCCGCCGCCCAGGTCCATCATCAACGTGGACGAACTACCGGCGCGAAGATTGGAGATGAGGCCAAGGTGAATCAGGCGCGCTTCTTCCAGGCCGGAAATGATTTCAACCGTCCATCCCGTCGCGGAACGTACCCATTCGAGGAAGGCCTGAGAGTTGCGCGCGTCGCGCAGAGCGCTGGTAGCGACGACGCGAACTGGGTCAGTGACAATCTGCTGCGTGGCACGGTGGAAACGCCGCAAGACCTTCACGGTTTCCGCCATGGATTCCGGAGTGAGGAAGCCGGTTCGGAACACCCCTTCCCCCAGGCGAGTGACCTCGCGGTCTTCATGAACCGGTCGAAGATGGCCGCGAGTGAGTCGCGCAATTTTTAAGCGGACCGAGTTGGAACCGATGTCAACCGCGGCGAAGGTGGGCATGGCGAAGAATCACAGTTTACATGCCTAACCGACGCATCGTCATCAAAGAGCTGATTGGTTTAGTCAGGGCTCGGCGGCTTGATTCCTGCCAACGCTTCCAGAACGTTGCAGGCACACCTCGTGCAGCACTGCCCTTGCTGGCGCGAGTTTTCCCGGTCGGTGAGAATTTCAAATTCCAGCACGGCCGGATTGGCCGAACATAGCTGGCAGTGCGCCTTCTTGTCGGATGCCCGAAAAGTCATCGTATCCCGCACTTATTCCCCCCAGTTCGTTTGCAAAAAGTGGGATTAGGTGCCGCCATCAAGCGTAAAGTTGCCTGTCTTCTTGAGCACAGTTGAATGAAGTTAAGATTTCACCAGCCGAGAATTGGATCGAGCAAGCAGCGCGATCCGGGCAGGCCGACCGCAGTCACGCTTTTTTCTTCTCCAGTTCCGCCCATCGCGCGTATAGTCCATCCACTTTGTGCTGGGCTTCCTCCATCTGGGCATGGGCCGTTACCAGGCGTTGACTGTCGCTTACAATCGCGGGATCTTCCAGTTGTTCGCGCTTGCTTTGCAACAAATGCTCGGCCTCCGCCACTCGTTGCTCGATCGTTTCATATTCTCGAGCTTCCAGATACGACAACTTTTTCCTTGCTGTTCCCTGGTGTTTTCCCTCATCCCTGGCGCTGCCGGAAGGACTCTCCGTGATGCCCGTTGCGGCGGTCCGCGCGGTTCTCTGCCGTTCGTCCAGCCAGACCTCCCACTGCGAATAGTCTGCGAATAGCCCTACTCCACCCTGCCCATCAAGTCCAAGAACAACGGTGGACACACGATCGAGCATGTAGCGATCATGCGTCACCAAGACCATGGAACCAGGAAAGTCCAGCAAACTTTCTTCGAGAATGTCCAGGGTTGGGATGTCAAGATCGTTGGTGGGCTCGTCCAGCAGAAGAACGTCGGCGGGCTGAAGCATGAGCTGAGCAATCAGCACACGGGCTCGCTCGCCGCCTGAAAGTTTTCCCACCGGCTGATTCAACTGCTCGCCTGTGAACAAGAATTTAGCCGCCCAGGATGCCACGTGAGTCACTCGGTCCTGATAGATTACCGAATCACCTTCCGGCGCCAGGGCACGACGCAAAGTTACATCCGGATCAAGCTCGCGGGTCTGGTCGAAATACACAATGCGCAGCCTGTCGGCCCGACG
>JBAVZU010000004.1:0-6328 GCA_049588915.1 Candidatus Sulfotelmatobacter sp. | reverse complement strand
GTGCACGCCCTACAACGTGCCGTGGGCGCATACGCAGATTGGCAGCGCCGGGAGCTTCACTGCCGGCGTGGCCGCTGCGTACGAAGCCATGATCCGCAAAGGAAAATGGCAGGGTAAATTCCCGAATATCATCTGCGAAGCTGGCGACGGCAGCGCGTCCGACCTCGGTCTCGCCTCCATTTCCGGCGCACTCTACCGCAATCACGATTGCCTGATTATCTGCTACGACAATGAGCAGTACGCCAACACCGGCATTCAGGCTTCGTCGCGCACGCCCTACGGCGGCATGACCACATTCTCTCCTCCCGGACCGGAAGTTCCGGAAGGAAAGAAGCTGTTCCCCAAAGACCTCGCCCGCATGATGGCGGCGGGCCATCCCCATTGCTATGTGGCGACCGCGAGTGTGGGATATCCCATCGACTTGATGAATAAAGTTCGCAAAGGACTGAACCACAAAGGCGCCGCGTATCTGATGGTCTACACGCCCTGCCAGAAGGGCTTCGTCTACGAGACGCCGCGCTCCATCGATCTGGGACGGCTGGTCGTCGAATGCGGGCTTTATCCCATGTGGGAGTGGAATCCCGAAAAGCGTGCTTTCGATTACAGCTTCCGTCCGGCGAGCATGCGGCCGGTTTCCGAGTATCTGAAACTGCAAGGGCGATTTGGCCACCTCCACGCCGAGCACATCGCCACTTTGCAGACGTTTGCCAACGAACAGTGGCGAATGATGAACGTTGAGCTGCCCGAAGCCCTCATTCAGGCGGCGGATGCCAGGAATCTTGTCAACATGGCGTCGGCAACCGAAGCTGCCGCCGTCGCGGAGACCGTATGAACGCAAACGCTAACACTGACACTAAGACCAGCGCTGCCAATCCTGCCGAGCCCGAAGTCGAGCCTGAAGGACAGGAAAGTTATATCGTTACCGAAGGCAAGAAGCGGGGGTCGACGCGCGACGTGCGGCCGGAAGCGGCCTATGACCGCTTCTACACCGTACTGCGCGTGCACCCCGGCGACGCCATCCTCACCGACAACTGGCATACCAACGAAGTGCTGGATCACGCCCGCAACAACTTCGAGGGAGTCACCTTCGCCATGCGCACGCTCGAGGCCTGGGGAGCGATGATCGAAAACGATCATCGGGCATACTACACCGCCGGTGGCCGAATCTGGATGATGGATCTCGAACCCAGCGCGGGCAAGAAGCCGCGGTTGCCGGGAACAGGTCCGGGTAAATCTGCCGCAGGTAAGAAGTAGATTGCCGCGCATTTTGCTGGTCGACGATACGCCGGAGATTGCCGAGCTGTTGACTTTTTCGCTGCGAGACCTTGGCTACGAGGTTTTCGCGGAGGGATACACCGGCGCCATCAACGAGCAAGTGATCGAACGCCGCGCCGACGCAGTTGTACTCGATTGCTCCGCTTTCGATATGGCTGAATCGCTTTTCGACAGCGTGCGTCATCACCCGGATCACGCTGAGCTTCCCGTCGTCATTATCAGCGACACGCCGGAGCAAGCAGAGGCCAGCCTACGATCCCGCAAGGCCCGCAAAGTTCTGCTGGTCCCGAAGCCCTTTACTGGCGCGCAAGTCGGAAGAGCGCTCGCCCAGCTGCTTGAATAAGTATGCCCTTGTGGAGCATGGACGATTGGCAGTTCCTCGAGCGTGAGGTCGTCACCGACCCGAAGGGTAGGCAGTGGACGGTAGCTCTGATGGACGTTCTGGGGCAGGAAGGTGATCCGGACATGCCGAACAAGTTGCTCGAACTTCAGTATTCCAGTGGCCGGTATTTCACGTTGATCTATGCGGACGGCGGAGCGCTTCAGCGGGAACGCGGCTACGCATCACTTCCGGAAGCGACCAACGCGTATGGAAACCTGCTTGTCGGCGTGATCGACGGAAGCGTTGATCCCTCGCAACCTGTCTTCCGGCAGGATCTGGAAGATTGACCATGCGAGGGAGCGTAGCGCCCTATGTGCTCACACCGCTCAATTGGTTGAGATGGTGAAGTTAACCGTGATCCTGGCTTCGGTTTCAACCGGCTCGCTACCCTCAAAGTGCGGCTTGAAGTGCCACTGCCGGACGGCATCCTGTGCTGCGGAAGCCAAAATGTGTGGTCCGCTGAGAACGCGCAGGTTCTGAATAACTCCATCCTTGTTTATCAGGGCCTGAAGAATCACTGCGCCCTGAACTTTCATCTGCCGGGCCAGCAATGGGTAGCTGGGCTTCACCGGGCTGGCAACCATCGCAGATGCGTTGGGAGACATATGCATGTGCTCCGACGCGTTGCTGGTAACGGTTGCTGCAGTCTCGCTGTCGCTAATCTCCGATGCGGGCTCTGGCGGGGCGCCTGGGTGTAGGTCCACACGCAACGCATTGTTGGCCGGGCGGATGATTCGATGCGAGTCGCCGGCCACCACCTCCACTTCAAGCGGAGGAAGGACAGTTCGCGTGGCTGTTACGGCCGCCGGGGGCGGAGACTGCAGGGATGGCTTCGCTGCTTTTCTTGTATCAACTTTCGCGACAGAGCGCAGAGATTTGTGGTGTGCTTTCGTGCTGGTTGCTAGTTTCTGGGGCGCAGCTGGCGCTTGCTGTGGGACTACTTTTGCGTTCGCGACTGGTGAAGGCTCGACCGGTTGATTGACCTCCGCTTCCGAAGTATCCGGCAGCCAAAAATCGCGGTCATGCCACAGGACGATGCCAAGGGCCAGAAGAAGCAGACAAAGAGAGCTCACCATTAACCGCCGTTGGTGTTCCTCCTGCTGCACAGGGTGCACAGATCCTCGCCGCTCCGCCACCAGCGTGCGTATACTCTTCGGGACAATGCTATTAAGCATAGACATAAGTGAACCCAAACTCCATGTTGCTCCGGCTTTTGAGTCTGCCAGTAGCAATCCAGGCAATACTACATCCGGTTAGTATGACTCGAAAATGCACCAAAGGCCAGCAAAAGGTGCGAAAAATGGCCTTTCTGGCGGTATCATCCCCCAATTGGGACGAAACTTTAAGGGAATCTCGTGAATCCTATGGCTGCAGACTGGTATACCTGAGAAGGCAATTTCATGAAGAACAGCGTTCGCAGACTGGATAATACGAAATTCCGGCAAGTCAGCCGCCGTGAAGTACTTAAGCTGACCCCGGTGCTGGCTCTGGGGGCTTTTGCCATCCCGAAATGGCAGCGGGGACTGCTGAAGAAAGGCTTGGGTTTCAGCGATTGGGCCTCGGCACGGCTATTTCGCCCCGGCCATTTGGCCGCAACCTTCGATAATTCGGACCTGACACCTCCTCCGAAGTTTCCCATCAATGGTTATGACGTTGACGATCCCGGCGTTGACCTTGAGAACTGGACACTTACCGTGGGCGGCGCGGTACAGAAACCTGGGCAGTACAGATTAGCGCAAGTGCAGGCGCTCCCGCGGATTCGGCAGAATACGCGTCACGTGTGCGTGGAAGGCTGGGATGTAATCGGAAGATTCGGTGGCGCACGGTTGTCTGATTTTTTAACCATGGTGGGCGCCGACCCCACTGCAAAATACATAACCGTGAATTGTGCCGACGATTATTACGAATCACTCGACATGGCGACCGCTCTGCATCCCCAGACTTTGCTCTGTTATGAAATGTATGAGCAGCCGCTTTCTCGCGAACACGGAGCGCCGCTGCGGCTGCAAATTCCCACCAAGATTGGCTACAAGCAAGCAAAGTATTTGACGGAATTGAAAGTCACCCACGTGCTGGACAAAGTTGGATACTGGGAAGACCAGGGCTATTCGTGGTTTTACGGGATGTAGCGCCGGCGTCTCGCCGGCTGGAGCGGTTGTGTCGGAGGTCTTCATGAGCGGTAACGTCATCGAAATCATTCAGCCAAAAGCAAAAGAAGACGACGAGCCGGTTGTCGTTGGTCGCGCGGTCTACGAGCATCCCTTCATTGTTCGGCTCTGTCACTGGGTGAACACAGTTGCGCTGTTCGTGATGGTGGGCAGCGGACTGCAGATTTTCCGCGCCTTCCCCAGCTTCGGCGCCAAAATTCCCCAAAAAGATTTGCTGCATTGGCCTAAGGCTTTCGCCATCGGAGGATGGCTGGGCGGAGCCCTGCAATGGCACCTTACTTTCATGTGGATCTACATGGGGACGGGACTTCTCTATCTCGGTTATCAGCTTTTCAGCGGAAACTATCGTCAGGTCTTATTCACGCCGCGGGACGTTCCTGGCGTGTGGCCGATGGTGAAGCATTATTTCTTTTTCGGCGAGAAGCCGCCGGTGCGCGAAGCCTACAATCCTCTGCAAAAACATGCTTACACCACGGTGATTGTGCTGGGCGTTCTGTCGATACTTACCGGGCTCGTGGTTTGGAAGCCGATTCAGTTCTCCTGGCTCGGTTGGATGATGGGAGGTTTTCACTACGCGCGCATCTGGCATTTTGCGGTGATGTGGGCGATTTTGTTTTTCGTGCTCGGACATCTCGTGATGGTAATTCTGCACGGCTGGAACAACTTCTTGTCGATGCTGACGGGATGGAAGAAAGATCCGGAATATTAAGATCCGGAATATTAAGATCCGGAATATTGAGGAGAACATCTTGGGTGTTAAGAAGTACTAGGACTTAAACCCTGGCACTTGAAAACTAGGACCTGAGACCCAAGACCCAAATCGCGGCGCGAGGCTTGCGAACATATGTCCGAAGCAGAAGCGGCATTGAACAATCCGAGGCAAACGGACACGCGCGAGCAGGACCTCATTCTTAGCGTGCAGCGCGGCCAGCATGACTTGTTTTACGAGCTAGTTAGGCCTTATGAGCGGCGGGTCTACGCCGCGGCGCTCGCCATTCTCCGCAACGAGCACGACGCCGAAGACGCGGTCCAGGAAGCGATGCTCAAGGCGTTCAAAAATATCCGGCAATTCCGCGCCGAGGCTCGCTTCAGCACATGGCTGATCCAGATCACGGTGAACGAATCTCTCATGCGCCGGCGAAGGGGGCGAACTGTGGTGATGGAAGGCATCGATGACCGCCGCGACAATGAAGAAAGTGAATACGCTCCCCGGGATTTCGCCGACTGGCGCGAAATTCCGTCGGAAGCGCTGGAGCGCAAAGAAGTGCGGCAGCGGCTGGCGGAAGCGCTGGCTACGCTCGACCGAAAGTATCGCGAGGTCTTTGTGTTACGCGATATGGAACATTTGAACATTGAGGAGACAGCCGAGGCCCTTGGCATCACGGTTGCTTCGGTGAAGACGCGGCTGTTGCGGGCGCGGCTCATGTTGCGCGACCTGCTGGCTGCCGGATGGGAGCATGGCTGGTTCAGCCGTCTGCCATTCGAGAAGGGAACCAAGCCATGGTGAACCGACAAGCAATGAAGTGCGAACAGGTGTGGCGCGAGATTTCGAATTACATCGATGGAGATGTGGATGCCGCGCTGCGCTCGTCGATGGATGAACATTTTGGGACGTGCAAGCGGTGTGCCTCGGTGCTGGCGGGAACCCGGAACGTGGTCCAGCTTTATGGCGACGAGCGCATGCTGGAAGTTCCTGCAGGTTTCAGTCGAAGGTTGGAAAAACGTCTCTCACAAAAATCGGCAGTTAGCGGATCGCGGTGGTCAAGTTGGTCGGCGTGGCTGGTTCCGGTGGCTGCTATCGCTTTGTTCGTGGGGGCATTGACCTTGGTGGATCAGATTTCTTTTAAGCCGCCCGCGAAGTCGATACTTGCAGAGCCGGGGCATGACATTCCTCCTGATATGCTGGTCGTCGTCTCGGATGGATCGAAGGTTTTTCACGTGGCGGGATGTCCGTTCATCCACGACAAAGCTACGGAGCGAACCATTACTGCGAAGGAAGCGATGCGGGATGGATATGTTCCGTGTTCGCGATGCCTGCGGCAGTATCTAAAGACTTCTTTAACAGGACAGCCCGGTGCTGAAAACGCAGGTCCCGAGGTGGAAGTGGAGCAGGAAGAAGAGCAGGAGGAAGTGGTTAGCGTGGCGGGGCATTGAAGGGATCTGCGTTCTCAGCGCGGCCACAGCGCGAATTCTGCGTGACAAGATTTCTTCGAAAAAGCATGCGTAAAGGCGCTCGTTATCCCGACAAGCTTGTCATCCTGAGCGGAGCGAGGGATCCTGGTGCCTGTCAGCAGTGGCGATAGCGCAGACAGGAACCGAGATCCCTCGCTCGAGGACGGCAGATGGCAGACGGTGTGGTTGCGATGACCGTCGGTGTATTGCGGACGATTAGTTCTGCTTCATCTGGTCGTTCTTCATGTTGTCATCTTTCTTCATACTGTCGTCCTTCTTCATCGTGTCTTTCTTCGCCGCCTTCGCCTTCTTGGTTTTCTTGGTGTCGTCT
>JBAVZU010000003.1:0-14792 GCA_049588915.1 Candidatus Sulfotelmatobacter sp. | reverse complement strand
GCTGGAAGTCGCGCTCAACAGGATATGGCGTTTCCCCAATAATCGATCGTATTTCGGCAATCAGTTGATCTCGCTGGCGTTGTCCTTCGCCTGCGGTGTGTTGGCACTGTTATCGATCGCCATGACTGCGGGCAATGTGGCTCTGTTGGAATTTCTGCTGCGGGGCCACGGCTCCGGAACGGTTCGCCTGGCAGCATTTGCCGTGATGAAACTGTTCGCCATCGCGGCCAGCATTGCGATTTTCTTCCTTATCTACTGGGTACTGCCCAATGGGAAGGTTCCGGCGCGGGCGGTGCTGCCGGCAGCGCTCGTTATGGGATTGCTGTCGGAGGCTTTGAAGTATGGTTATATTCTGGCTCTGCCGTGGCTCAATTTTGGCGAAGTCTACGGCCCCTTCGCCCTTTCGGTGAGCATGATGCTATGGGCATTCCTGTCAGGAATGCTGCTGCTGGCGGGAGCGAACCTGAGCGCCGAGGGGCATGCCCGGCGGTCAGTTCCAGGCAGTTAATTTTTCGCGGAGGCGCTCAAGGCTGTGAGTTCGCGTCTCGCTTCCTGAGCGGGGATAAAGTCAGGGTCGGCGTTCTTCCAGATATCGAGCAATTGTTGATAGGTTCGTGTCGCTGCCGCGCGGTCGAACTGTGCCTGCGCGCGGGCGGTTCCCAGAAGGCAGAGTACATAGTCGGGCACCTGACCTCCATTGTTTCCCTCTTGCAAACTCAAGCCGCGGTAGCGGAGGCCCGGCTCAAAATCACTGACGGCCTGCTGGCCATGGTTCATCTCCAAAGACGCCCGGCCTAAAAGTTGCGCAGCTTTCGTAGCCAGAATGTAAGGCATGGCAGAATTGAGCAGCCCCGCGACCTGTTCCGGATGGCGCGCGGCGAGAGCTGCAGAAGCCTTCACTTCGGGCAAGTAGATATCGTTAACCAGAGTGTTCGATGGTGCATCGGCCGCCAGGCGCTCGATCTCTTTCTCGGCTACACCTTCCTCGCCGCACAAAGCCAGAGCCATAGCCGCATCGGGGACAGTGGTGACTGTGCGGTCGAGCACGAGCCCACGGTGGGCCGATTCGCGGGCTGCCGGGCAGTTGGATACCAGCGCGTTGTGCAATGCCATGGTGGCGTAAAATCCGGCCGCTACGTCCGGCAAGTGCTGCTGTTCGGCTCTCTGCGCCGCCTGCCCCCACAGCTGGTCCGCATCATGAATCTTACCAAGGGACAGATAAATGAACGGTGCGCTTCCCTGAACCAGGAAACCGTCGGGGCGGCTGGCTGCCCACTGTAAGTGCTTCTCCCAGTCCGGCCGGCCGGCAATGAAATCGTCCACCATGGCGTTGCTATGGTAACTGCTACTGTCGCCCCCGCCTTGCTCGGAAGCTTCTTTTAAATAACGCTCGGCTTCCGCTATTTGGTCGGTGGAGATCAACATCTCGGCAGCATTACTGGCAGCCGTGTTATCCCAGCGGGCGATTTCCCAGGTCTTCTCGAAACCTTTAGCGGCCTGGCCGGAATCGCCAATCATCCCGTAAGCAGTCGCCAAGTTATTCCACGCCGCCGCATCCCACTGATACGTCGCTAAGAACAATTTGTAGGAGTCTAGGGCCTTCGGCATATCGAACTGCTGCAAGGCGTATTGCGACTCGATATACATACGCTCACGCTCCGTGACCCGCTCCCGTAGGTCGTATGCCTTCTTCAGGTAATCCACAGCTCTTGCCACCGCGCCCTCATTTCCATAGGCCACACCCAGGCGGGCGTAAGCCATAGCGAAGCCGGGGTCAAGGCGGATCGCTTCCTGATAGAAGGAGGACGCTTGGGGGAAGTCACGGCCCATACGATGTTCCTCTTCTCCCAGGGAGAATGCGTGGAAGGCTTGCAGCGAAGCAGTGGTCACGTTGGTATAGGGAGTGGTAAGTTTCTGGATTGACGCCATCGACTCGCCCAGCCGGGCCCGCATCGAGGTGGCGGCATTGGAAACTGCGTTTAGAACTCCAGTTTTGTCGTTGGCCGTAACCTGTTCGCGCGCGAACACCTCTCCAGTCCCGCAGTTCACCGCATTAATCTGAATGACGTACGATGACCCGAGATTGGCAATACTTCCGGCCAAATATGCTTTCACTCCCAAGCGCTGTCCCAATTGCTGCGCCAGATCAGGAGTAATTCTCTGTTCGCGCGCTTGACCCAGATACTGCAGATTGTTGTGCAGTTCGGCATCTCCTACCAATTGCAGCAAGGGCGACTGTTCCAACTGGATTGCCAGGGCTTCCTTCAACGTAGAATCGAAAACCGGATCGCCGGTCTGATTGGTGAAGTCGGCAAGAATGAGCCGGTCCCTTTCAGTCAGTTTTGGCGCCTCGTGCTTGCGCCAATAAAGGCCTCCAGCAATCATCGCGAGCACCAAAACAACTGCTGCCGGCACCGTGTACTTCCACCTTGCCCGCGACGGGGAAGAAACTGATACCGCTGCCACGCTCCCAGAACCTGAAGCCGAGGAAACGGCAACCTCTCGACCACTAATCCTTGTACCTGACACAGACGAAGATGGAGTCTGCGGTTCCTCTAGTGCCTTCTCGCCTGCCGCTGGTACTGAAGGCGAAGACCCGACCCCCGACGAGCGCCCCGATTCGGTATCCCGCTTAAGCCGAAGCAACTCGGACTTCATATCCACAGCATGCTGGTAGCGCAGGTCGCGGTCCTTCTCGAGGGCACGATTGATCACATCTTCGAGCTTAGGTGGCAACTGGGGATTCAGCCGTACTGGCGCCACGGGAGCCCGGTTCAAGATTGCATCAAAGATCACGCCTGAAGTTTCGCCGTGAAACGGCAACGCGCCCGTTGCCATTTCATACAGCACAATTCCAAACGAAAATAAATCCGTACGAGCGTCCAGGGGCTTGCCTCGAACTTGTTCGGGCGACATGTAAGCTACCGTCCCGAGTGCAGATCCCGGACTGGTCAAGTGATCAGCGCTTGCCCCCTCGGTCTTGGTAACTTCCGTGGGGTCCAGCGCGCGGTTGTTATCCTGCGACACTTTGGCCAGACCAAAGTCGAGTATCTTCGCCGAACCACGCGCCGTTACAAAAATGTTCGCCGGCTTGATGTCGCGGTGCACGATGCCCTTGGAATGCGCGGCATCCAGTGCATCCGCCACATCGATCGAGATGGCGAACAGCTTTTCCAGTTCAAGGGGACGGTCGCCGATTACGTGCTTCAGCGTATCGCCATCCAGGTATTCCATGACGATGAACGCGAGCCCGCCCTCCTCGCCGATATCGTAGACGGTACAGATGTTGGGATGATTCAGCGCAGATGCGGCCTGAGCCTCGCGTCGAAAACGGCTAAGTGCCGCCACGTCGCGGATCACGTCTTCGGGAAGAAACTTCAGCGCGACGAAGCGGTGCAGGCGGGTGTCTTCGGCTTTGTACACCACACCCATCCCCCCACCGCCAAGTTTCTCGATCACCTTGTAGTGCGAAATCGTCTGCCCGATCATAGTTTTGGAACGTCGCCCGCAAAACGGGCCAGGGACCAGAATTCCGGTGAGCCATCTTAGGATTGAGTCCGAAGCAAAGTCAACGCGAACCGGTCACTATGGTGACGTCAAGCTGCTTGTGTAAAAAGGTTGAGGGTGCGGGTTTTCCATTCCAGGTTAAATCTCTGGAAGATGGAGTAGATGATGCGATCCACGCTTTCCACGTCTACAAAGCACACCATAGGCCGGGTGCGGCGGCGAACTTCGACAAAGCAGCGCTCGATCACATTGGTGGTGCGGAGTTTGCGCCACAAATGCCGGGGGAAGGCAAAGAACGAGAGCAACTCGGGCAGATCTTTTTGCAGTCGCCGAACCATAGCCGGGTAAGCTCGGCACCAGCGGGAGCGGAATGCGCGAAAAGCGGCTACGGCCTGGGTTCGGCTCTCGGCTTGATAGATCGCCTGGGCACCAGCTTTTACCTCATCGTAATCGCGCTTCCGGGCTTTCTCTAGAATGTTCCGCATCTTGTGCACCCAGCAGCGTTGATGCCGCACCCGCGGATAGACCGTGCGAATCGCCGCCGCTAAGCCGGCACACCCGTCGGTGAGAATCAGCTCCAGTCCCTGCCCTTCGAGTCCGCGCCGGTACAGATCCTGCAGCAGCCCCTCCCAATCGGCTTGGCCTTCGCCTTGGCTGCGCAAAAAAGCCAGCAAGTGCCGCGTGCCATCGCGCCGGATGCCGTAGGCCACCAGCATCTGCACCTGTTTGCGCCCCGTGGGTCGCCGCACTCGCAAGCTCACTCCGTCCAGAAACAGATAGGCATAATCGTCGCTCAATCGTGCCTGATGAAACTGCCGTACCGCCTCATCCAAGTCCCGCGTCAGCTTCGATACCGTCTGCGCGCTCACGGCTTCTCCTGTGATGGTGGCCACCACTCGTCCCACTTGCCGCGTGCTGATGCACCGCAAAAACGCTTCCCGGATTAGCAACGAAACTTCTTCGGCCCGCCGCTGAAATCGCCGCAGCCCCACCGGTAGAAAGCTCTTCTCCCGGGTGCGCGCGATGCGCAACCGGATCGTCCCGAAGCGGGTCACGAAATCCCGCTCGTAGGAGCCGTTGCGGTAGACCCGCCCTTTTCCCCGCCTCCGCTCATACCGCCCCCAGCCGCAAAACCGGTCGCGCTGCCGCTCCGACTACAGCTCGAAAAACCGCTGCCACGCCAGTTGCGTCTGCCCATACAGTTCGCCCCAGAAGCTCTCTTTCATCTCTGCTAGAAAATGTTGGAAATGCTCGGTGATCGGGATTATCTTCGCCATTGGGTGTAGGTCTCCTTTTCGGAACGGCTTTAGCTCGTCAGGCCAAAGCCAACTTACACCCTCTCGCTTTTTACACAATCAACGTTACGTCACCCCATCACTCGCAGCGGCCGGAATATCCACAGATTGCTGGTGACATCAATCACTGCGCACTTCGAGGTATGCCGATTAGGATGCATCTGGTTTCCCAGAACCTTCCGAGCCGAGACCGTTCTCAGGCTGGTTTCTATGGCGCGGATGTGGCGTCTGCTTGTCGCTTTCTTGCTCTTACTTATGGCAAGTGTGTTTTCGCGCAGCCAGGACGTGGATGCGGATCGCCTTGCCCTGGTTCCATTTTCAGCGCCGTCGCCGAATGGCTCGGCCAGAGAGAGCATCCCACTTCCCGAGCCGGTAGGTACGCCCCGGCGATATGCGCTGCCGCCAATTAGGATCGCCCCGCCTAAAATCGTGAGTTCTGCAGGAATTATTTTTTCTGGCCGCGTCATATCGGTAGGACGATCCGACGGATACGACGCCCCTCAGTTCGGGCTGGGTGCTGGCTTGACCACCATTACATTTCAAGTGGAAGACGCTATTCGCGGCGCGTCCGTAGGTCAGGTTTTGACGGTTCGTGAATGGGCGGGTCTTTGGTCAAGTGGGGAGCATTACCGTGTCGGCGAGCGCGTATTTCTGTTCCTGTATCCGCCGAGCAAATTGGGGCTCACCAGTCCGGTGGCTGGCGCAGGAGCCCGGTTTGCCATCGATCCGCTGGGAGAGATTGTGGTCACCCAACGGAACATCGCGTCGTTTGGCTTTGATCCAGTGTTTGCTGGAAGGACGCATATTCCTTATGCAGATTTCATCCGGGCGGTCCGTCGCGCCAGCAGACAGGAGTGAGACAGACGTACCCATGAGGGAAGGCAAGGTATCCAGCAAGTTTAAGTTGGTTTACGCGGCCGTGGTCGTGGCCATGATTTTTTGTTTCGTCGGAGAGACTTATGCTGGCGGCCCTGAATATGTTGCGGGCTCCAGCTATTTCAACGCTTCCACGTTGGGATTGCCGCTCACCTGGTCGCAGGGTCAGGTGAACTACTATACCGATCAGGGAAACCTTAGTCCCATCCTGCCAAACTCGGCAGCCAACGCTCTGGTCGCCAATGCTTTTTTGCAGTGGACCTCGGTTTCCACCGCCACGGTCGTGGCGAACCCGGCAGGTCAGCTTGCCGAAGACGTTAACGGAACGAACATCGCAGTCGGCCTGAACGGAAAGGTCACGGCCCCCGCCGATATCACTCCATCCGCCACGCAGACACCGGTTGGAATCGTATACGACTACGATGGGACTGTGACGGACGCTTTGCTGGGCGCCGTGCTGGCGGTTCTTCGCAGTGTTTTTGGAATGCAGTGTACGGCGGTCTCGATAACTTCGGCACGAATGCTAATTTCTTGCACGGGCTGGTCGTGATCAACGGCCAGTGCGCTCTGCAATCCTCGCAACTCACGGATGTGGAGTACAGGCTGGTGCGGGTCCTGGGCAGAATTTTGGGGTTGGGATGGTCGCAACTGAATTTGAACGTAATCACTGGCCAACCTCCTGCAACGTCCGACGACTTCGCGGGTTTTCCGGTGATGCACTACATGGATTCGGTGAATTGTGTTCCGATCACATTGTGCTATGCGAATCCTTATGAGCTCGCGGCCGATGATGTCGCGGCACTCTCGCGGCTATATCCTGTCGCCACATCTGGTTCGTCAACGGCTCGCGTTCACGGCTCGGTATATTTCTCCAATCATTTGGGCTCCGCGGGCCAGCCCATGCAGGGAGTGAACGTGGTTGCGCAATGGATCGATCCTTCGACCCAGCTGCCTTCTCACAAGTACTCGGCCGCTTCGGTTTCCGGATTCCTGTTTACCGGCAACGCAGGCAATCCCATCACAGGTTTAGCGGATGCCTTGGGTAATCTATATAGCAAGTTCGGATCGACCAACCAGACGCTCGAAGGTTTCTTTGATCTCGGTGGCCTTCCGATTCCGAACGCGGCGAGTACCGCGCAATATCAGCTTTCCGTCGAGGCGCTGGATCCCTCGTGGTCCACGGGCGTTCCCCCTTACGCCGATTCCCAAGTGGGACCCTCCGGGACGTTTGCACCCATCGTGGTAACCGTGAGTGCGGGCGGCGACTTGGAACAGGATATTCTCATGTCGGGCAGCGGACAGGCCGCGCCCTCATGGGCGGCGACGGAGACGTGGAGCGTTCCGGCGCCTATTCCTTCCCCGGGCGATTGGATCGGATCACTGAGCGGATACGGCGATGAGGGCTATTTCCTGATCTCCGCGCAAGCCAACCGAACGTTGTCAGTAGCAGTTACGGCTCTTGATGAAACCGGGATACCGACCGAGTCAAAGGCCGCGCCAGTTGTTGGCATTTGGACTCGAGGCGATCCGCAAGGCACGGCTCCCCCAGCTTTTACAACTGTTCCGTTCAATTCGGAGACTTTCGCGATGAGCCGTCTGGACGCGCAAGTCTTGTCTTCGGGAAGCTTCATCGTCGGTATCGCCGATCTAAGAGGCGACGGTCGTCCCGACTACTCCTATCACGCGCACGTTCTGTACGGCGATTCTGTTATTCCTTCGCGCGTTGCGGTGAGCGGCGGTGTAATCACCCTGCAAGGGATCGGCTTCACACCCGGCCTGACTGTTGCCGTAGGCAGCGCGAGCGTCCCGGCGCTAGCCACCAATGCTGGCCAGATTCTACTCGCAGCTCCACCACAGAGCGATGGGACACAGACCGTCACCATCAGCGATCCGGTCAGCGGCGCATTTTCGATTATGACCGGTGCACTGACTTATGGCGCCGCTGCTACGGACAAGATTCTGCTGCTGCAGGGTGCCAATCCGCCAACCCCGCTTGGAACGCAGGCGACAAATCCCGTAATCGTGAAAGTCGTGGCTGCCGACGGCGTAACATCGGTTGGTGGTGCAACCGTGGGATGGAGCGCTAACAATGGAACGATGCTCTCTGCGTGCGCCGCAGCATCGAGTTGCTCGTCCATCACCGATGAGAGTGGAAACGCCTCTACATGGCTGATGCCTGCGGCTGCCGGCGTTGCGACGATAACAGCAACTCTGGCTCCCGGCGTTTACAGTCCCGCGCAATCCGTGGCTGGTACTTTGTTGGCGACAGCTTCCTCGCTAGACATTGGCGTCACTACTCCATACTTGTGGATTGCACAAGGGAGCAGTCTCGCTGTGCCGATTACGGCGCGTGTGCTGAACACTGGAACGCCGCAAAGTGGCGTCACCGTGAACTTCGCGATCGCTCAGGGGTCGGGATCACTGAGTTCCGGAACCGGGGTGACGAACAGCAGCGGCTACGCATCCGTCACACTGACTGTCACGAACTTCACTGCCAACGTTCAACTCACGGCCTGCGTCGCTCCTACAAACAGCCCTTGCAAGACCGTTTACGGGAACTCGGTTGCAGCGGCACTGCTGAATTTGCAGCCGGTCGCCGGAGGAGGGCAAATCGTCACCGGACAAGCTTTTCAGTCCATCGCGGTCCGAGTAACTGATTCTTCCACGCCGCCGAACCCCGTGCTGGGCGCAACCGTTTTGTTTCAATCCACAGTCCTGCGTCCGGCTGGGCAAGCCCCGACTGGGGCGCCCGGCGATCCGACGACTGCGCAAGCCGGAATGCCTACAATTCTGAGCTCAAGCCAGAGTAGCGTGGTGAGCGATGCGAATGGCTTGGCCAGTTTCTTGCCTTCAGTGGGATCATTCGCCCCGCCGCTTGAAGTTGACGTACAGATCTCGGCGGGAACTGCCGCCGAGCTGCTGGATGTACTGGAAAGCTTGCCGCTTGTTGGAGGAACATGAAGTCACACCATGAATGGCGCGTGATACTCCGATCCTGACAGTCATCGCTGTACTCGGCTGGACAGACGAGGCGGCTGTCCCCACGCGTGTTTCTATTTCTTCGTCCACCGATCCACCCAATCGTTCACTGTCTTGTACCAGAGTTGAGAATTCTGCGGCGTCAGCACCCAGTGGCCTTCGTCGGGGAAATACAGCATTTCTGACGGGACGCCTTCCATTTGCAGCGTGGTAAAAAGCTCCAGGCCTTCGCTTACGTCCAGACGGTAGTCTTTTTGGCCGTGGATGACCAGGGTCGGAGTCTTGAAATCCTTGGCGTACTGGTGGGGAGACCATTTCTGATACATGGGCCGGTTGTCGTAGGGAGTTCCTTTGAACTCCCAGTCGTTAAACCAGAGTTCTTCGGTCGTGCCCCAGGCGGATTCCGCATTGAACATGCCGTCGTGCGACACCAGGCACTTGAAGCGGTCGGTGTGGCCGAGGATCCAATTAATCATGTATCCGCCGTAGCTGGCGCCCAGCGCGCACTCGCGGTCTTTGTCAATAAAACCGTAATGCGCCTCTGCGTAGTCGAGGCCCTTCATCAGATCTTCATACGGAGCGCCTCCCCAGTCGCCGTTGATGGCGTCGATAAACTTCTGTCCGTAGCCGGTCGAGCCGTGGAAGTTGATCATGATGACGACGTAACCGCTGCTCGTCGAAGAAGTTGGTGCCGCGAAAAGTTCGGGATTCCAGCGGTAGCTCCAGTCGTCTCCCCATGCGCCTTCGGGCCCGCCGTGGATCAGAAACTTCACGGGATATTTCTTGGAGGCATCGAAGTTGGGGGGCTTGACCAGGAAGCCTTCGACTCTGTCGTTGTGAGCGCCGGTGAACCAGAAGGATTCGAGCGGGGACATGGCGACTTGCGAGAGAAGCGAGTCATTAAGATGCGTGGCTGCGCTAATCTGCCAGCAGTCGCTCTTGGAATTCATCTCGAAACAAGCATCACTGGCGCGGTAAATCTCGGTTGGTGCTCCTATGGACATTCGCGTGAAAAGAAGAGACCGGCTGTCGCTAGCGACTGTTACATCATCGTTGAATCCGCGAGTCATCTCGCTGTACGCAAGATCAGTTGTGCCCACTACAATGTCGTATCCCTTCTCCCTCTCGCCGGGATTGATCTTGAATGAAACGGAATAAAGAGGAGATTCACCCTTATCCTCCGCAACAAAGTAAATTCTCGAGGAGTCCGGGGCCCAAGCAAATGTGCCAACCCAAGAATCCATTTTTGACGGCGTCGAGAAACGGGTTTCCTTTCCACTTTTTCTGTCGTACAAATTCAGGGTAAAGCGGTCGCTCTCGTATCCCGGACGTTGCTGGGCGCGGTATGCGATGTAGCGGCCATCGGGCGAATAGAGCGGCGTCGAGTCGCTGGCGGGATTGTTGGCGGTAATGTTCTTTGCTTGGATAGATCCGGCCCGGCCTCCGCTGACCGGGACGGTCCAGAGGTCGTTATTGGTGGAAGCGGCCGGATTCTTGTCGTGATTCGAGGTGTAGCAAATCTCCTGCCCGTCGGGCGAGAAGGCATAGTTGTCCTGCCCGCCGAGCGAGAACACGGGTGCGTCGTAGTCGCCCGGCGTGAGGTCGCGTGGCACACTGACGTGGGGACAGCCGCCCTCGGCTGTCTGGTCGAGCGAAGCTCGACTGCTCCTGTCTTCGCTATCCGCACGCCCTTGCCCGGGTCCGCCGGGCTGGACAGCCGGGGCGGCTGTCCCCACACAAGCATCTTTGGCTGCCACAAAGATGTGGCTGCGCCTCCCCTCCTTGTAGGCATTCCAATGGCGATAGAGAAGATGATCAAAGACGAGCGCCTTAACTTTCGATTTCTTATGCTCTTCGAGTTTCTGGGCATCACAGGCAATTTCATCCGGCCGCCCATCGCACTCGGGATAAACATCCGAAGTGAAAAGAATATTCTTGCCATCTGGAGACCACAGTTCGCCGCCAGTTTCAGTCGCGAGGGCAGTGAACTGGTGAACCCCGGTCACAGAACCTGCTAAACCATCGAAGTCCGCAATCCATATCTGCGATCCATCTTTTTTTGTCGAGATGAATGCAAACCGCTTCCCATCAGGCGCCCAGCGCGGGCGGTCACCATCTTGATACGGGATCAGTACGCGTTCCGTGCCTCCCATGTCTCGCAAGCTCGGCGAGAGATGGGGCACCCCATCTTTTTCTTCGGTTCCTGCAAGAGGCACAATCCAGATGTGCGGCGTCTTCGTGTTGGCTTCGAGATCGACATCGACCACGCTAAAGATCACCCACTTGCTGTCCGGCGAGACTTGCGGATTGCCGACGCGCTTCAGTTTCATCATGTCTTCAAAGGTGAAGGGATGTTTGGCTTGGGCGACGGCGGGAATCGGTAATGCGATTAGAGCTAGAAAGATGACATAACAACGGCGCATGATAGAGCCTCTCGGACAAACTGGTGAGTGTAGCAGGGAGGAGTGGGGAGCTTCCAGCTTCGCCCTTGATGTCGAACCGGAAAGCATCGTGGCTCCCGTGACAGCAGGTTTCTCCACTTCGCTCGCTTCGCTACGCTCCAGTCGGAATCACAAACTTTCTCCTAAGCCGTGCATGATTTACCGGACACCCGAAGCGCGGAGCACAGTTTTCGACACGGCAACCCTCTCATTGATATGGCATCCAAGTTAGCGGCAGAACTGCAGCGCCCTACCCCCGGCCTCACTGAGCGGAGAGGGGTCGGGGGAGGGTTGCCGCGGTCTGCGGCAAGCGGGCGCTGGTAAAAGCAGCTCAGACGTGCCCTCCTCGCGGCCGATATTCGCTAGAATGGTTTTATGAATTGCCGGCGCCGTATTCTTCTTTGCTGTGTTGCCCTTATTGTTGGATCGTTAGCCTCATCCTCCGTCGCACAGGAAGGGCCTCTGGAAAGCACTCAGCCCACCGGCATCACTCCCGAAGCCATCATCACGCGTTTCGCCGCGCAGGAAAAACTTTTCAAAGAAGCGCGTGAGCATTACACCTACCGACAGGACATTAAAGTTCAGACTCGCGATGGCGACACGGTCACCGGCGAATACCATGAAGTCTTTGACGTTCTCTACGATGATAAAGGCCATCGCATCGAGAACGTGGTGTTCGCTCCTCAGTCATCGCTGGAACAAGGCGGGCTGTCGCTCGACCAGGGCGACGTGCAGGATTTCCGCAACCGCCTTCCCTTCGTGCTTACCACCGAAGAGGTTCCTGAATACAACATTCTTTATGTGGGACAGCAGCAGGAAGACCAACTGCACTGTTACGTTTTCGATATCGCGCCGAAAGAAATTGTGGGCAAGAAGAGATATTTTCAGGGACGCATCTGGGTCGACGATCACGATTTCCAAATCGTAAAAACCTATGGGCAGGCCGTCCCGGAAATTAAGGATACGAAGCGCAAGGGTAAAGAAGAGCACCTTTACCCGAAATTCACCACGTGGCGGCAGCAGGTCGACAACAAATACTGGTTTCCGACTTACACTCGGGCCGATGACACACTCCACTTCAACACGGGCGACATTCACATCCGCGAGATCGTGAAATACGAGGACTACAAACGATTTGGATCGAACGTGAGGATTTTGTATAACGGCCAGGAAGTCCCGAAGGCGGATCAGAAGGATCAGAAAGCGCCGCCGGATCAGAATCCGGCTCCAAATCAGAAGACGCCGGATGCGGCGCCGAATCCGCAGATGCAGCAGAAATAACTATCGGACTCAGCTATCAGACGGAACCAAGATCCCTCGTTTCACTCGGGTTCACAGTGGCTTGTAGAAGACGGGCGCAGAATGATCGGTTGCGAACGCCCTTGTCGGCGGACAGATGATAGCTCACTCCTAGCTCAGTAGAACAAATACTTTCTCCACTTATCATCGGACCGGCCCATCAGCCGCATGATGTGGCGGCTGGTGTGTAGATTGAAGGCGCGCGGCTCGCGCATCAGCTTCATTGCGGCCTCGGCGGGAAACCGGTTTCCCTTGCGCCGATTGCACGTGTGACAGCACGCCACCAGATTCTCCCAGGTGGACGATCCTCCGCGAGAGCGGGGAATCACGTGATCCAGCGTCAGATCGCCAGAAGGCAGCACGGTGGCGCAATACTGGCAGGTATTGCGGTCACGCAGGAGAATATTTTTACGTGACAAGGCTCGGCTCTGGTGCGGGATGCGGCGATATTCCAACAGGCGAATCACGGAAGGCACGCGCATGGCGATCCGCGCCGCGTGCAGGAAGTGGCCATTCTCTTCTTCCGTCATGGCCACACCCTTGAGCACTAGAACCAGAGCACGGCGGGCCGCGCAAACATTGATGGGCTCGTACGAGGCGTTCAAAACGAGCACGGGGGCATGCAGCGCGTGCCCATTATCGTCGCGATGGACAGCCGACCCTGCAAACAGGCTGGCGGCATGCCTGCCTGTGAGTCCGACATCGGCTTCCATCCTGGCTGACATGATGCTGGTTTCGTCTCCCAACTCCTAGCTTCGATCCTACCTTCCACAATAAGATGCCGCAATCGACTTAGCATCTACGGAGATGCCGGGCTAAACCGATCTGCGATACTCACTTGCCCGCTGCCCGAGCCACCGAAATTTCTTCCACCTCAGGCGGAGAGTCGCTGTGCGGTTCGTCTGGCAGCTGGATCTGCACATGTTGTTCTGAAGCCTTCAGAGTGCGGGCTACGGTCGCTACCCACACTTTCGTTGCTCCCGCACGACGCAGAACACGGGCGCACTCCGCCAGGGTCGCTCCGGTCGTGTAGACGTCGTCGACTACCAGCGCCTCACGTCCCCTGACGGTTTCAGGATGGACCACGCTGAAGGCGCCGCGCACGTTCTCACGGCGCTGGTGGCTGGTAAGCCCGGTTTGCGAAGGTGTTTCCCGTTTCCTCTGCAGCACTTCGGCGCGCAAGCGAAGGCGTCCGGAAGATGGCGCGAGTTTCAGGGCGGCGCGTGCAATCAGATCCGCGTGGTTAAATTCCCGCTCGCGAAGCTTAGCTCGATGTAAGGGCACGGGCACCACCGCGACAAAGTCGCCAGCAAATTCGCTTTCAAATTGTGCGATCGCTTCCGCCAGCATGCGCCCCAAAACGCTCGCCGCCGGCCGCACTCTGGCGTATTTCAGCAAGTGAATCAGCTCGCGCAACCCGCCTTCGTAACTGCCGTATGCTACGGCCCGCGTGAACGGGGGTTCGATGCGGCGGCACAGACCACACTTCGTCACGCCTTCAGAAGAAGAAAGTGTATGAGCAGAAAACAGGCGTTCCCCACAAACGGAGCATACGCCTGCGCCAATCGGCCGCATGGCGTCCAGGCATTCCTGGCAGACGGGAAGTCGCGAAATTCTAACCAGCGGCTCGCCACAAACGCGGCAGTCGGAGGGAAAAAGAACCGCGAAAAGGCTCCCGGCAAGATTCGCGGTAACTCGCCGCGGCCAGGATGGAACGGTGTGCAAAGCAATAGAGGGCCCAGCGGCTGCGGCTTTGGCCTGCATAGCCCGAATTCGGTCTCCACTACTGCTGAAGACGGCCTCCGTGATCGTCGCAAGAATAGACGCCTTGCGCGTCGCCTGCTTGTTAGCCAGTATAACGGCGCTTAGGCCTGCTAGGCAACGTGGCGAGTACTACCATGCTGGATCGCGGAAACGCCCGGCTTGCCTGCCGCTTCTGGGAGCCGTTCCTTCACCGGCATGAAAATCAACCGATAGTCCCTGCGGAAACATTCCGCGCAACGCACTGGCTGCAGAAGAAAGATCGGAAGAAGGTAGCGTTCGGAAAATGTGCGGCGTCGCGAACGGAAACCGGTGCTGCTGCCGCAATCGCTACAGTGAAATTCAAAGAATCGCTGGGACCTCAGCTGGTCGAGGAAATCTTTCGTCACACCGCACCTCGGAAAGCCAAACTTTGAGGAGATCGAACCACCGACTAGCACCCATTTTACCTCAAGCCGGGCAGGACGCAAGAGGCACTGCTTTGAGCATGACTGAGCCGCATCGCCCTGTTGTTAGCAAGTTAAAACGTCCGCTTTTCGTAGCAAGTGAAATGTCCGGTTTCGTTAATCTCCCGCCGCCGCCGAGGCGGTGGGAAAGTGGGAATCCCGCGCACTTTGCGGGATTTCCAAGCGCG
>JBAVZU010000002.1:0-3725 GCA_049588915.1 Candidatus Sulfotelmatobacter sp. | reverse complement strand
CGGTCAAATAGGGGCGGGGTCAAGCAATATAACACTATATGTTGTATGGCGTTATGGACCAGCCCTCTAGATTGCACACACATTGCAGCACTTGTGTAGTTTTTGGGTGATGGAACGACAGGGCGGGATAATCGCGAGAGCAGAGTAATGTTATCTCGGGAAGGCCGGAAATACAACGAAGATAGGCGCCGAAGGAGCCGACGTGTACAAGAAAACCGTTCGCCCGACCCATGGCTGTCCTTCCAAGCGATGTCCGCCCGAGCGAAGCCCGACAACCCCCCATGTCAGCTATTCTTGTCATGCTGAGCGAAGCAGGGAGGGCCGTCTGGCCCTCATTGCGCAGTCGAAGCATCCCTGCAACTTGTCGGCTGTGTCAGTGAATCCCGTGCCCAGCTTGCCTACGCGCCACGCCGTACATTTCCTTCGCGTCTCACCATCGCGGGAGTGGTGGCGGAACGTGGCAGAAGATGTATCACTATTTCCAATTCAAGCGGACAGATTTCTTGCAGCACTATCGCAAGCACAGCAACGTGGAGTCTACGTTTTCGATGATGAAACGCAAGTTTGGCGACGGCTTGCGAAGCAAAACCGAGGTTGCGATGGTCAACGAAACGCTTTGCAAAATTCTCTGTCAACCTTGTCGTACTCATTCAGGAAATGTGCGAACTCGGCATTGACCCCATCTTTTGGTCCGAAGGCGGCGTAAACTGACCACCATGCGCTACTGGCTTATCTGCTTATTACTCTGCCCTCTCTCATTGCTAGGGCAAGCGCGGCCCGAACAAAAGACCACTACCCAACTTTCAGCGCGTGTAGTTGAGTGCGAGAGAACAACAGGTTCCTCACCGGGCTTTCAGCCCGGTTCGGAATGACATCCTTTTACCTTTTTACCTTTGGCGGCGCTCGCATCTGTTTGAAGCCATCCCTAAACTCTTGTCATTCCGACGCGCGCCCAAAGCGCGCGAGGAACCTGCTGTCCTTTGGAGCGGCGTTAGCACCGGGGCAGTGCTGCGTACGTTTGTGTTGTAGGCGCTCGGACCAGTACTAGGCCGGCTTTCAGCGCGTGTACTTGAGTACGAGAGAACAGCAGGTTCCTCACCGGGCTTTCAGCCCGGTTCGGAATGACACCTTTTTGCTTTCGGCCCAATCGAATCACATCCCTTTTTGATTTTACCCGAATGAGATCCCTTGCTTGAAATTTTGCACAGATGGTTTGTGATATCCGCCGCTGCAGAATGTGCAGCCCGCCCTTAAAGTCTTTGTCATTCCGACACGACTTCAGCCGTGAGGAACCTGCTGTCCTTTGGAGCGGCAATGGCTCGCGAACGGTGCTATTACGTCTACATCATGGCCGAGCAAGAGCCGCGTGATTTATGTCGGCATGACGGGCTTTCTCATGGCTCGCGTTTTGCGGCATCGATCTGGCGAGGGCGGAGCGTTTACGAGCAAGTATCGCGTGCATTGGCTGGTCTATTACCACTGCTTTCGGAACGTCGGCGATGCGATCGCGCGAGAAACAGAGATTAAGAAATGGCGGCGGGAAAAGAAAGTGGCACTTATTCACGCGGATAATCCGACGTGGGAAGATCTTGCTGCTGGCTGGGGCGAGGCGGCGGTTATGACCGTATCAGGGAAAGCAGGTTCCTCATCGGGCTTTCAGCCCGATTCGAAATGACATCCTTCCTTAACCTCCACTTGCGCAGACCGTGACATCCGACCTTGCCATCCACAGCACTGACCGCCGATGATTCCAAGCGGGCACAGTGCAACCTCAAATACAGCCAGCAAAGCCCCACACGAGAATAGCATTCCGGCCAAATAACTCATTGCGGCTCAAGATTTTGCCCCTAACTGATTGCAGCCCAGAGATTAAATGGCAAAATCCCGCTAAACCTGAGATTCCAAACGGGTGGGAGAGGTAAGGGTGTAAGGGTGAGGGGGTAGGGCTGTTGTCTATTTTACGGGCGATTTAAATACCAGGCCAAAAATAGACACACGAAGAGCAGTAGAACCACAATGATCCCCGAGCTCTCTTTTACTACTCTTAACCCACGCCACATTTCCAACGCCCCAAACCAGTTGCGACACGATAACGCGGATACGCATAAAAAGGTATAGGGATTATAAGGTATAGGGACTATGAGGAATCAGGCCGTGCGGGGCGTACAGTTGCCGGAAAGTAAATAGCCCTCCCCGGGTAAGGGAGGGCCTTAAGGCAGTGCAGACAGTCCTACTTTGCTCCCAGCTTCTCGAAGAACAGGCAGATCGTCTCGATCCCATGATGGAAGTTCGGGATATGAAACTTCTCGTTGGGCGCGTGCAAATTATCGTCGGGAAGGCCGAATCCCATCATCACGCTGGGAATCTTCAGTCCCTGCTCGAAGTCGTTGACGATGGGAATCGATCCGCCACTGCGGATGAAGACTGTGTCTTTCTTGAAGGTATCGTGCAATGCTTCCGTCGCGGCCTTGATGTATGGATTGTCGGTGCCGACGACGCTGGCGGGACCTTTGCTGTGCACCTTGATCTTGGTCTCGATGCCCTTCGGGGTAAACTTCTTGACGAACTTCGTGAACTTTTCCAGGATGTCGTCGGGGTCTTGATTGGGCACCAGCCGCATGGAAACTTTGGCGGAGGCTTTGGCCGGAATCACTGTTTTTGCGCCAGCTGCGGTAAATCCGCCGGGCATGCCGTGAACTTCGAGCGTGGGCCGCGCCCAGGTTCGGTAGAGCACCGAGTAGCCAGGTTCGCCAGTGAGAACTTTGGACCCGACTTCGGTCTTCCGGTAAGTTTCTTCGTTGAAGGGCAGGCGCTTCCAGGCCTTTAGTTCATCTTTGCTTGGAGCCTTCACGCCTTTGTAGAAGCCGGGAATCAGCACGTGGCCCTTCGAATCCTTCATCTTGCTGATGATTTCGATGAGCGCGAAGAAAGGATTCGGAGCCGCGCCGCCGTACACCCCGGAGTGCAGATCGGTCATGGCCCCGACCGCTTCGATTTCCGTATAGACCAGGCCGCGCAGGCCGACGCATAACGTGGGAAGATTAGGGGCAAAAAGTTCCGTGTCGCAGACTAGGGCAAAATCGGCCTTCAGCTTGGCTTTCTGCTTGCGCACATATTCGGCGATGGCCTCGCCTCCGACTTCCTCTTCGCCTTCGAAAAGAACTTTCACATTGATCGGAAGTTTGCCGTTGCCGGATTTCATCAAGGATTCGAGGGCCTTCACCTCCATCCAGAGCTGGCCTTTATCGTCGACCGCGCCACGGGCATAGATATTGTTATTGCGCTCCGTCGGCTCGAAGGGAGGAGTCTTCCACTCATCGAGCGGATCGGGCGGTTGCACGTCGTAGTGCGCGTAACAGAGCACGGTAGGTTTTCCCGCCGCATGGAGCCAGTCGGCATAAATAAGAGGATGGCCCTTGGTGGGGATGACCTCGACGTTTTCCATGCCGATGCGGCGCAGCTCGTCGGCGACAAACTCAGCCGCTTTCTGCACGTCGGGCTTGTGCTCATCGAGCGTACTGACGCTGGGGATACGGAGAAGTTCTTTCAATTCACTGAGAAAACGCTGCTGATTATTGCGGGCAAAATCGATTGCAGGGGATGCCATAAATTGATCCTTTCGCGTGCGAGAACGCAACATTGCTGAGAAATTCGGTTGCGGAAACGCTCCAGTATACTCCAACACCTCTGCGTAGCGACTGCGCCGGAAGCCTCGCTGCACGAGG
>JBAVZU010000001.1:0-3800 GCA_049588915.1 Candidatus Sulfotelmatobacter sp. | reverse complement strand
CCAGGTTCTGCGCCACATGCGGCGTCACGTGCAGGTTGCGGCACTCCTCCACAAACCCGAACGTGTCAAACCCTTTGTCGCCGCCCACCGTCAGCGGTCGCGTACCGGGAAGTCTTTCCATCATGATCAGCGCCGCATCGCGTTCCGCTGTCCCGTTCGCCTGGAAGACTTCCGCGTCCACGATCAGTCCGTTGCGGTTCTCCACCAACAGATTCCCGCTGTAACTCAACCTGGACTCCTTGCCCTCGCTTTTGCGCGCCAGCAGAGACTCGGGATCGGTCTTGGACTCATGGGTTTGGTTCGAGCGCTTCTCTCCGCGAAAGTTCACCGTGGGATTGCCAGGATCATCCGGCGGAGGAGTCGGCTTGCCCTCCTTGGGTTGAAAGCTCTTCAGACTCGCCCAGGCGTCCAGCAGCGTTCCGTCCACCGTGAAATGTTCGTCGGAGGTCAGCCCCTTTCCCCGCGCTTGCTCCACCACACGCGCCAGAAACTCTTGGGCCACGTCGGCCTCCAGCAAGCGGTCGCGGTTCTTGGTGAAGGTGGTCGCGTCCCAGACTTCGTCATCCGCGTTCAGCCCCACGAACCAGCGGAACAGAAGGTTGTAGTCCATCTCTTCCATCAGCAAACGCTCGCTGCGGATCGAGTACAACATCTGCAGCAACTGGGCCCGCAACAGCTTCTCCGGCGCAATCCACGGACGGCCGACCGTGGCGTACATGCCGTCGAACCGCCGCGACAACTGGCTGAGTACTTCGTCCACCATGACCCGGATGGCGCGCAGCGGATGATCCTTCCGCACCCGCGCTTCCGGCGACAAATAACTGAACATGTGATTCTGCTGCTGATCGTCTCCGCGCATGCCTTCTCGTACCATACCAGGCTGTGGATGGGGAGTAGTTTTTCAGCAGCCTGCTAGGCTACCGTGCGTCCTTTCTAGGGCTGAGCGCGGTCGCACTGCTCGCATTTGGCTTGCTGTGGTTCTTGGTTCCGGAAACTCTTTCATCGCCTGCTAAGGGCACGAGGGTGAACAACGAATTCGAAACTGTGGACGAAGGGGAAGCTTTTGCCTAGTGAGCGAGGCCATCAGTTTCCAGACAAAGACACAGTCGTCGCACTGTGGCCAAAACACGGAACGCTGGGCACTCAGTCACCGCCCGACAAGAACGGGAGAAAATGGTAGATGTTCTCCCCCGCCCTCGCTCATCTCATGCTCTCTGCCATCATCGCCGTGAGCGTAGTGCTTATGCTGATCCGTCCGCGAGGTGTGCCGGAGGTTTATTGGATCGGCGGAGGAGTTCTGTTGCTCTTGGGCCTGCGACTCATCAAATTGCAACTCGCGTGGCGCGCCGTAGGCAAGGCATCAGACGTCTGCTTTTTTCTCGTTGGCATGATGCTGCTGTGCGAACTTGCCCGGAAGCACAGCGTCTTTGACTGGCTTTCAGCAATCGCCGTAAGAAAGGCGGACGGGTCCTGCCTGAGACTATTCACTCTCGTATATGCAGTCGGCACAGTGGTGACCGTGTTCCTGTCGAATGACGCCACTGCCGTCGTTCTCACGCCAGCGATCCTCACCGCGGTTCGTAAAGCAAAAGTACAGCCGTTGCCCTATCTGTTTGTTTGCGCCTTTATCGCCAACGCTGCGTCATTTCTCTTGCCAATTTCAAACCCGGCGAATCTCGTTGTGTTCCGCGATGCCATACCCCCACTGGGAAGATGGCTTCTCGCGTTTGGCCTTCCCTGCTTGTTTTCCATTGGCACAACGTTCCTGGTGCTCCGCTGCGTCTATCGGAAAGAACTAGGTAAGAGCATCGAGCATCACACTGAAGCCCAAACTTTAAATGGCAATGGCAAGCTCGTACTCGTCAGCGCAGCGATTATGATTGCGGTCTTGCTCACCGCCTCGTCACTGGGGAAAGACTTAGGCCTGCCCACATGTCTTTCTGCTTTAGCGATCACGGCCATTGTGTGCATCAGGGAGCGAACCAATCCATTGCTTTTCGCGCGAGAAATTAGCTGGGAAACTCTGGCGCTGGTTGCCGGACTATTCGTCATGGTCGATGCTATCGAGAGCATTGGTGCGATGCGCTATACCGGCGAATGGCTAAGCTGGGTGCAGCACAGGGGTATCATCACCGGAGATTTGACCGCTGGTTTCGCAGTCGGCATAGCCAATAACCTTGTGAACAACCTTCCGCTTGGCCTCATCGTGGGCAGCACTCTTCACGCGGCCCAGGCGAAAGGGCCAATCGCGGAGGCTGTTCTCATCGGTGTTGATCTTGGACCAAATCTTTCCATTACTGGGTCTTTGGCAACCATTCTTTGGTTGATTGCCTTACGCAAAGAAAAGATCAACGTCAGTTTTTGGGACTTCCTCAAGGTGGGTGCGCTTGCCGTGCCGATCGCTTTGCTGGCGGCCCTAGGCGGCGCGATTTTAATGCAGCTCTGTTTTGGAACTTCGTAGTTGTATGGAACCAACAATGATAGAAGAGGTTACGACGCCCATCCTTACCACCTGCCGAAGTGAAGGATCGTTGGATGGCTCCCAATAGGATTACCGGCTCAGCGGCAAGCTACAGTTTCGCATAAACAAACGCCGCTTCGTCCTTGGGGACGATCGGGGTTTTCGACAGTGCTAGCCAGCGAGGACTAAGAGGCGAGACGTTGGGAAAGGGAAAACACATTCGTTCGCAGACAGGTTGCAGGTGTTTTCGGCGCGCAAATTAAGTAACACCGCTATTTTCGATTGTCATGGGTTACGAAAACAAGACGGAGAGTGTGGCTCGGTGACCCCTTCCGCTTTCCGGCAACAGAGCCTGACAGACACGGAGCCTGACAGAGGAAGAAAGGGTCTGTCACGATTTGCACACGGTGCATGGACAGATGCGCTGGGTTGTAGGGTCGTGCCGCAGGATTTGGCCGTCGGCTTTCTGTCCATTTCCTGTCCATTAAACCCACGGAATTCGGTTATACGGCCATCGAAGTGATGGAAACAGGCGACCCTATGTGCAGTAAGAAAAGACGGCAAAATCCACGGTTTACCGCTAAGCCGGTGAAATAAAAGTGGGGACGTAGTTCAGTTGGTTAGAACGCTGCCTTCTCCTCGGTTTTGTTTGTTTTCATCGCTTTAACCCGCTTCCTGTCGGTCTTCCTGTCGATAAAGTCGCTGTCCATTCCGTCAACTCCTTCCACTCCCTCCATACCGTTTCCGCGTTTGCCCGAATTCGCGATCCGGTCTACCTTCCAGTCCCTCCAGAGGGAGATGGAATATGCCGGGAAAGCCAAAGCTTTACGCCCATCGGGTCAAGATCCTCAAGTACGTGAAAGTTGGAGACGCGTGGCGCTTCGCCAACGTCGTCAAGCGCAGCGGCAGGATCGTACGCGACCACATCCTTATTACGGGTCGCGATGAACACCACCCCGAGGGCAGCTATTACCTCGAGTGGTATGAGCACGGCAAGCGTCACCGCAAGGCCGTCGCTGATTTCGCAACCGTAGCCGAAGCGGCCCGGCTCAAGGCCATTGAAGTTGAGGCGCTCAAAGCCGGGGTGATGTCGCACCCGGCACAGCCTGCTACGATCAGCCTAAACGGCATTGCGCTGGCCGCAGCCGTCGACCAGTACCTCGCGATGGTCCAGGCCCAGCGCAGTCACCGCACCTACATCAGCTACCGCTACACCCTGAAGGAACTGCTCGTGCCGTCCTATGAAAAAGGCTCTCTTGAGCAGGTGGCGCGAGAGGACATATTGGCCTTCATGGCACGTTGCTATCAACTTGGACTCGGCCACCGGACCGTCTACGAC